>VXSV01000038.1 GCA_009837815.1 Acidimicrobiia bacterium | reverse complement strand
GTCCTCGCAGGGGCGGCGGCGGTGGCGGCCACCGGCGACAGGCGCGGTCCTTCGGCGACCATCTCGACAACTAGAGGTCGGCTTCCGCCAAGGCCGAACCGGGCGAGCGGTCGGGTCGTATCCTCTATGAGGATGGAGTTTTTACGATCCGACCTCTCCGACATTTCCGTCTACAAACCGGGGCCGCCTCTTTCGGAGCTTTCGCGCCGGTTCGGGTTCGATCTCGACTCCTTGGTGGAGGTGGCGACCAACGAGAACCCCTATCAGCCGCTGGAGGAAGTTCGGGAGGTGATGGCTCGGGCGGTCTTGGGCGTGAACCGCTACCCCGACATCAACGCTCCCGAACTGGGCGCGGCTCTGGCCGGGCACCTGGGGGTGGGTGTCGAGAACCTGTGGTGCGGGGCCGGGTCGAGCGAGCTGATCCGCCTGATCGCCCTGGCGGTGGGAGGCCCGGGCCGGGAGGCGGTGTTCGGATGGCCCTCTTTCGCCATGTACCCCCTGTGCACGCGTTTTGCCATGATGACCCCGGTCACCGTGCCGCTCACCGCCGGACACGGACTCGACCCCGACGGCATCCTCTCGGCGATCGGCCCGGACACGGTCCTGGTCTACGTCTGCAATCCCAACAACCCCAGCGGGACCTACCTGGCCTCCGGTGACGTTGTGCGGCTGATAGAAGAGGTTCCCGAGCGTGTGCTGGTGGTCATGGATGAGGCATACCACGAGTACGCCACCGCCTCCGACTACCGGGGGACGGTGGCCGAAGCCGCCGAAAGACCCAATCTGGTGACGCTTCGCACCTTCTCCAAGATCTACGGGATGGCGGCTATGCGGGTCGGCTATGCGGTGGGCAGCCCCGAGACCCTCCGGCAGCTGCGCAAAGTGCAGTCGCCTTTCACCGTTTCGTCGGTGGGCCAGGCCGGGGCGACCGAGGCCCTGCGACACCAGGACCGGATCGCCGAGCGGGTGGCGGAGAACGCCCGGGAGCGGGACCGGATTCAACGGGGCCTGGTCGACCTGGAAATCCCCCGAATCGAGAGTCAGGGCAACTACATCTACTTCACGGTGGGACTGGACTCCCAGCAGACCGCGGAGAGCTTCCTCCGTCACGGGGTGCGGCTGCGGGCCTACCCCGGGGACTGGGCCAGGGTCACGGTGGGAACGCCCGAAGAAAACGATCGGTTCCTGGCGGCGGCCGCAGAGATCGGCCGCTGAGGAAGCGACCTCGCCGGAAACTCCGAGGATCCGCTATTCGATGATGACTTTCAGCCGGGAGAAGGCCTGCCGCAAAGCATGCTCCACCTCCGAGGGGTGGGGAGCGGCGGCGAACAGAAAACCCAGGTAGCGGTCTCCCTCGGGGAGAGCCCTTACCTCCCCGCCGGGGGGGACGGTGATCTCGAGACCGGTTATTCCCGGTGTTCGGCGGGCCTCGGCGGCGCCTTCGACCTCCACCAGCCGTCCCGACCGGGGAATGGGGAGCATCATCACCCCCGTCGCTGCGGGCTGGCGGACCGCAGAAGGCATTTCCATCCTGAGGGCCTGACGGAGGATCAGCGACTCCCAGGACTCGGCCATCAACCCGAAACGGAGCGACCGCGAGCACAGACCACCGATGGAGCGGGCCGCCACCTCGATGACGCTTACCCGGCGGCGTCCGATGCGGAACTCGGCATGGATGGGCCCTTCCCTGAGTCCCAGGGCGGTCACCGTCCGCCGGGTGAGGTGATCGATCTCTCCCAGCATGTCGGGCGCCAGGCGGGAAGGAGCGATGAGCACCGTCTCCTCGAAAAAGGGTCCCTGCGGAGGATCAGGCTTGTCGAACACCGCCAGAATCTTCAGTCGCCCCCGCGATAGGAGGCCCTCGACCGCCACTTCGCCTCCGGGGAGGAACTCCTCGGCGAGGATGGGCTGGTTGGGGTTCTCCCCGGCGCCGGCCAGGATGCGGCGTATCCGGCGAGCCGCCCGGTCGGCGTCGGCTGGCCTGTCGATGCGAATCACTCCCTGTCCGCCCGAGCGGGACAGCGGCTTGAAGACCACCGGGTAGCCCAACTCGGCGGCGACCTCCGACGGGGAGTCCCCACGCTCGATGACCCCGAACCGGGGCTGGGGGATCTCGTCCTGGGCGAGGCGTCGCCGCAACATCGCCTTGTTGCGGGTGGCCGCCGCTCCCGCCGGGGGATTGTGGGGGAGCCCGATCAGCTGCGCGGCGCGGGCGGCAACCACCACTCCCTGGTCGTCCAGGGGGACGATGGCGTCGATGGGGAGCCGGGCGGCATGGTCGGCCAGAACCTGCGCCGACCACTCCGGACGCGAGCAGTCGATCCACACCCGCCGGTCCGGCGCCACCAGGGGAGGTTCCTCCTCCGAGGCCACCGACAGTTCGATACCCAGGTCGGCCGCCGCCTCGAGAAAGTCGGACGCCCGGTAGGTCTGGGTGGGGACTATGAGGAGAACGTGTGGCATCAGACTGTCATCAAGCTAGGCGGCTCAGGGCCCATTGTGGTCCGATTGTGTCCATTGGCTCGGGTACTATTGATGCTATGTCTGCAAAAGTGTTGACCATTGCCTCCGATGCGGTGGACATGATCATCTCGCTTCGAGACCAGGAGCCGGGAGATCAGGAGTACGGTCTTGCCATCGAGGTGAGCGGCATCCAGGGCGCCCAGTTTCAGTACGACCTGAGCTTCGTTCCGGTGGAGGACCAGACCGACACCCAGATCCGGGAAGACCACAACGGGCTGGCAATCCTGATCCCCGAGCACGACGTGGACAAGTTGTCGGGCGCCTCCCTGGAGCTGACCCCCCAGGGCCTGGCCATGAACAACCCCAATCTTCCCCAGAGTCCCACCATGGAGACGGCCCAGCCGAGGGGAGATCTGACCGGTCCGCTGGCCGAGAGGATCTCGGTCGTCCTGACCGAGAACATCAATCCGGCCATCGCCATGCACGGCGGCATGGCCGAGTTGGTGTCGGTGGACGGGACAGTCGCCTTCCTGCGCCTGGCGGGCGGGTGCCAGGGGTGCGGGATGGCCCAGGTCACCCTCCGCCAGGGCATCGAACGCATTCTCAGGGAGTCGATCCCCGAACTCAGCGAAGTGGTGGACGTCACCGACCACGCATCGGGCGCCGACCCCTACTACCAAGCCTCCAAGAAGTAGCCCCGGGCGAGGACGGGTTGGGGGGAGTCCGCCGGTCGGCTAGGAGAGCGTCGGGTAGGCGTCCTGTCCCTCGATCCCGACGGTGACCGAAGTGACCGGCTGGGGTTCTCCTTCCATGATCGCCGCCAGCCTCGTTTCCAGGTGCCCGTACCCCACCACCCGGGTGATCAGCGGCAGTTCCAGCCAGTCGGCTATCTCCTGGGCTCTGGCCAGGAGCTTTTCATCCTCGGACTGGACCAGGTAGGCCACCCGGCGGTAGTTCCCGAACAGCATCTCCTTGAGGTCCGGGTGCCGGTCCAACAACAGTCCCTCCACAACCAGGTTCCTCCACGACTTCACCAAAAAGTCGGTGAGGAAGAACGTCCCGGGCTCTTCCTCCATCAATTTCACGAACTCCTCACCGCCGAACATCTCATAGCAGTGAGGCCCGAGCGGACGGACCGCGCCGGTGTCCTTGAGCAGGGCGTCGAGATCCGACGCTCCGCAATGGCCGTAGACCACGACCTGACGGTCGTAGTCGCCGCGGGTCTCGGCCAGTTTCTCGGCGACCGCCCCGGTGATCAACTGGGGACGATTGTGGAGCCGGGCGTTGATCACCCGCAGGTCCACGTCCCAGCCGTGATGGTCGATGATCTCTCTAAGTTCCTTGCCCAGAGCGGCGCAGGCAACCATCACCGTCCGTCCGGGGGGCGACGCTGCGGAGTCAGCCGGGTTCACGGTGGTTCAGGCCTCTTCGGTGGGCGGCGATGATCGATCGGCGCAGATCCGACAGCCGCCGGGGGGGATAGTCGGCTTCCAGCCGTTCGACCACCCGGTCTGCCACCTGGCGGGGATCCCCGGGTTCCTCCGCCGGTTCTCCCCATGACCATCCGGCCATATAGGTCTGCTCCCCGGTCCGCCCGGTGGCGGTGGCCACCGCGTCAACCGCTATCTGGAAACGACTGCTCAGGTGCTTTCTCACCCGGCCGCGCCGGCCGTCCCTGGTGGCTTTGACTCCAACCGGGATCGCGTCCCAATAGAGGATCTGATAGGTGGCCATCCCACCTCCCTTGCGCGGGGACTAATGGGCAGGGATATTACCGGTTGAAGACGGATTCGGTGGTCGGAACCGGGTGGGCGGCTACCGGCCCTCGGGGATGACCGGGTCGGGTGGGAATAACCAGGCCGTCGTTTAGGATTGGTTTTGGCGCCCTCTCTGTGTGGGCGACGACGCCATCCGCCGAGTGACAGGAGCATCGACTTGGACTTCGATCTCAGCCCCGAGCACCAGTTGTTCCGCCAGACCCTGCGCAGTTTCGTGGACTCCGAGATCCGACCGGTGGTCAAGGAGTGGGAGCAGAACGGCCGCTATCCCACCGAGATAGTGGATTCCATGAAGGAGATGGGCCTTTTCGGGATCACCGTTCCCGAGGAATACGGTGGGATGGGCGCCGACTTCGTCTCCATGGCGCTGGTGTTCGAGGAGATCTCGCGGGGCTGGATGGGGATTGCAGGAATCCTGGGAAGCCACTCCCTATCGTGTTTCATCCTGGCCCGCTACGGCACCGAGTCCCAGCGTCTTCGCTACCTTCCCGACCTGGCGTCCGGCAGGCGGCGCACCGGGATCGCCCTCACCGAGCCTGACGCGGGCAGCGACCTGCAAGGAATCAAGACCCGGGCCATGAGGGACGGTGACCACTACGTGATCAGGGGATCGAAGCTGTGGATCACCAACGCCCGCTATGCCGACCCGCTGCCGGTGCTGGTCAAGACCGACCCCGAAGCCTCCCCGCCGCATCGCGGTATGAGCCTTCTCCTGGTGGACGGGGGGACGCCGGGCATCGAGATCAGCAGGGACTTGCCGAAACTGGGTTACAAGGGCCCCGAGAGCTGTGAGGTGCTACTGGACGATGTGAGGGTGCCGGTGGAGAACCTGGTGGGAGGAGAGGAAGGGCGGGGCTTCCAGCAGGTGGCGAGCGGCCTCGAGATCGGGCGGATCAACATCGCCGCCCGGGCGGTGGGGGTGGCTCAGGAGGCTTACGACCAGGCGCTGGCCTACTCGAACACCAGGGAGGCGTTCGGCCGCAAGATCTCGGGATTCCAGGCCATCCAGCTGAAGCTGGCCGAGATGGCCACCGACGTTCAGGCGGCGCGCCTGCTGGTGTGGTGGGCCGCCTCCCAGGCCGATCACGGCAAGCGGGTGGACATCGAAACCGCCATGGCCAAGTACTTCGCCTCGGAGGTGGCGTGCCGGGCCGCCCTTGAATCGATGCGCATCCACGGGGGCATGGGGTACAGCCCGGAGTTGGATATCGAGCGTCTCTACCGGGATGCCCCCCTGATGGTTATCGGAGAGGGAACCAACGACATTATGAAGATGGTGATCGCTCGGGGTCTCACCCGCGGGAGACTGGTGATCGACTGAAACGTCGGCCCGGCCCCCGAGCAGCGTATCGGGACTTGTGCCGGCCGGGTCAACTTGACAGGATGGCGCCCCATGGGGCCTTTTCGCCGCTCATGGGAGCAGGCGCTCCCAAAGGGCCGCCCCTGTGTCCGGCTACCGGGGATAGAGCCCCGGATTATCTAAAATTCCGGTCCTATATGGCTCAGAAGATCTTTCCGGTGGGGTTGGGCCGGTTGATATTAGCTGTGGTCGCCGTGGCGCTCCTGTTCTGGGTGGGAGGGACCGCTGCGGCCCAGGAGGAGAGACCGGAAGTGAGGCTGGTCGTGGAGGGGGGGATCGAGG
>VXSV01000133.1 GCA_009837815.1 Acidimicrobiia bacterium | reverse complement strand
GGGCGGGGTCTCGGTGGATCACGTCCCCGGATCCCAGATTCCCATTCTCGACACCGCCGACGCCCGCCGGCACGGCGGCACGGGCCGCACCTTCGACCACGACGCCCTGCCGCCCCTCCGACGGCGATGGGTCCTGGCCGGGGGAATGGGTCCCCACAATGTTGCTGAGGCGATTGAAAAGCTGCAACCATGGGGTGTGGACGCCTCCTCCCATCTAGAGTCGGAGTTGGGAGTGAAAGACTCCGCCCGTATACGGGCGTTCGTGAGAGAGGCGAAAGGACTATGAGAGCCAGACTGCCCCGTCCCGACCGGAGGGGTCGCTTCGGCGAGTACGGGGGACGGTTCGCTCCCGAGACCCTGATGACCGCCCTGGAAGAATTGGAGGTGGAGTTCGCCGCGGCCTGGGCCGACCCGCTGTTCGTCGGTGAGTACCAACGGCTGCTGGAACTGTACGTGGGGCGTCCCACCCCCCTGTATCCGGCTCATCGGCTCAGCGAACGGCTGGGAGTGGAAGTGTGGCTCAAACGCGAGGACCTGGCGCACACCGGCGCTCACAAGATCAACAACGCCCTCGGGCAGGGACTCCTGGCTCACCGCATGGGGAAGCCGCGCATCATCGCCGAGACCGGCGCGGGACAGCACGGGGTGGCCACCGCCACCGCCGCGGCGGTGCTGGGTCTGGAATGCCAGGTTTACATGGGGGAGGTGGACATCCGCCGCCAGGCGCCCAACGTCTCCCGGATGCAGATCCTCGGCGCCGATGTGATCGGGGTTGCGTCGGGGGCGGGGACCCTCAAGGACGCGGTGAGCGAGGCCATGCGGGACTGGGCCCGGACCGTGGAGGAGACCCAGTACGTGATCGGGTCGGTGGTCGGGCCTCATCCTTTCCCGTGGATGGTCAGGGAACTGCAGAAGGTGATCGGCGACGAGGTGCTGCGCCAGTCAGAGCAGCTGCCCGATGTGGCGGTGGCCTGCGTGGGTGGCGGCTCCAATGCGATCGGCATGTTCTGGCCGCTGGCGGGGACCGGTGTGGAGTTGGTGGGAGTGGAGGCGGGAGGAGAGGGGATCGGCACGGGACGCCACGGGGCATCCATCGGTGCGGGAACCCCGGGGATCCTGCACGGCGCCCGCACCTACATGCTCCAAGACGATGAAGGTCAGGTGCTGGAAGCCCACTCCATTTCGGCCGGTCTCGACTATCCGGGGGTGGGACCGGAGCATTCCTACTTCCAGGAGGCGGGTTTGGCCCGCTACGTCTCGGTCACCGACCGCGAGGCGCTGGACGGGGTGAGGCTCCTGGCCCGGACCGAGGGGATCATCCCCGCATTGGAGAGCGCTCATGCGGTGGCCTGGGTGGCGAGGGAGGCGTCGTCGCTCCGCCACAAGACGGTGTTGATCAATCTCTCGGGGCGGGGCGACAAGGACATGGAGATGTTGGTGGAGCGGCTGTGAGCAGCCCCGAGCGCGCAGCGGCGGCGCGGATGCGCTCGGGTGCGGAGAGGATCGCCGATCTCTTTTCCGTCGCCCGTTCAGAGGACAGGGCGGTCTTCCTGCCGTTCCTCACTGCCGGGCTTCCCAGTCCGGCTTCCTCCACCCGATTGTTCGGGGCCATGGCGGAGGCGGGCGCCGACGGTTTCGAGGTGGGGATACCCTACTCGGATCCGCTCATGGACGGCCCGGTCATCTGCCGGGGGAGCGAGCAGGCTATTTCGCAGGGGGCCACCTTGGACCGCAGCCTCTCCATTCTCGGCGACGTGGCGGAAACCACCGGCCTTCCCTCGCTGGCGATGACGTATGCCAATCCGGTGTTCCGGCAGGGCGCCGACCGGTTCTGTGACCGCCTGGCGGAGGCCGGCGCGGCCGGGCTGATCGTAGCCGACCTTCCCTTCGACGAGGCGGGTCCCCTGGGCGACGCCGCCCGCCGTCACGGCCTCGGTCTGGTGCTATTCCTGGCGCTCACCTCCGGGTACAACCGGATCAGGGCGGTGGCCGAGGCGGCGCCGTCGTTCATATATGCGGTCGCCAACCTGGGCGTCACGGGGGAGCGAGGTGAGTGGAGCAGCCGCGTGGAGAGACTCGTGGAGGGAATCCGCGAGGTGACCGACATCCCGGTGGTGCTGGGTGTGGGCATCTCCACCCCCGAACAGGCGGCCATCGCCGCCGGGTCGGCAGACGGATTCATAGTGGGGACCGCTCTGGTCCGGCGGGTGCTGGAATCCTCCGACGAAGAGGATGCGGCCCGGTCCCTGGCCGGGCTGGTGAGGGAGATGGCTTCGGCCGCCCGTCGGTGAGCCGATCGGAGGGAAACATCAGAACCGGGGAGGCGTCTTGGTAGGGGAGGGGAAAGAAAGACAAGTCATAGGAACATTTGTCTGCCTAATGTGAGATTGGCAAGGGGACGCCCATGAAAGAGACTTCGAAAGGGGAGAAACCATGAAACGCTTGCTGGCTTCAACCGTGGCCGCTTTGCTGCTGGCTTCGGCCTGTGGCGCCGACGACGGCGGGGGTCAGACCCCTACCACGGCCTCCGCCACCACTTCCGCCACCACCGGGGACACAACCGGCGGAGAACAACCTATCACCACTTCCGGGACTGCTACCGGCGCCACTGCAGGCGCCGGGGGTCCGGTCCTGGTGACGGTCGGGCTGCGCACCTTCGCCAGTTGCGACGCGATCCTGAGCTACTACATCGAGAACGCCCTTGAGTTGGTGGGACCTTACGGGCTGGACGGAGGCCCGTCGATATACAGGGGTGATGAAATGGTCGAGGAAGCAATGGCCGCTGCTGAAAGCGACGCGGCGGTGGCAACCACCTCAGCCGCAAGTTCGCAGTCGGCGCCCTCCTTCACCGGCACGAACGTGCAGGTGGCCGGGGTGGACGAGGCCGACTTGGTCAAGACCGACGGTTTCTACATCTATTCGCTGCTGGACAACCGGAGACGCCTCCGGATCGTCGAAGTGAACGACGGAGCGATGAACTTGCTGTCCACTCTCGACGTCGGCTTCGAGCCACGCGAGATGCTGCTGTATGAGGACACCCTCCTGCTGGTGTCTACCGAGTACCGGGTGGGCGCCGTCACCCGGATCGCCCAGGTCGACATCTCCGACAGGGGATCGCCCGAGGTGGTCGCGGACCTGAGCATGGACGGGGTTTACAAGGGGTCCCGCCTCTCGGGCGGCGTGGCCAGGGTGGTGATCAACTCCGGTCCGGTGGGCATCGAGTGGGAACATCCCCGCGGGAACGGGCTGCGGGCCGAGCAGGAGGCGATCGAGGCCAACCGGGAGTTGGTGAGGAGGTCCACTCTCGGCAATTGGCTGCCGGCCTATGTGCGGGCGGACCTCGACGGTGGAGCCCCGGAGTGGGGGCAACTGGTGGAATGCTCCAACGTCCTGGCGCCGGGGGTTTTCTCCGGGTTGAACACCCTCTCCATAGTCATGTTCGACCTTTCCGAGGGCATCGGCGACTGGACCTCCGCCGGCGTGGTGGCCGAGGGTGACACGATCTACGCCACCCCTGAAACGGTCTACGTGGCAACCTCGCGATGGGTGGATTGGCGTGCCCTCTCCGACGATGACGTCCGGTCGGAGTCCCGCGGATACACGACGCTGATCCACAAATTCGACACCTCCACCGCCGGCAGGCCCGTCTATGAGGCCAGCGGGGAAGTTGAGGGGTTCCTGCTCAACCAGTTCTCGATGGACGAATACGACGGCGACCTGCGAGTGGCCGCCACATCCGGACCGTCCTGGTGGTGGACAGAGGACTCGGAGAGTCATGTCACGGTGCTCCGACCGCAGGGCGATCTGCTGGAGGAGGTCGGGTCGGTCTGGGGACTGGGGGAGGGAGAGCGCATTTTCTCGGTGAGGTTCATGGGACCCGACGCCTACGTGGTCACTTTCCGACAGGTCGACCCGCTTTACGCATTGGATCTGTCCGACCCCGCCAACCCCGAGGTGCTGGGCGAGCTGAAGATCCCGGGCTTTTCCTCGTACCTGCATCCGGTGGCCGACGATCTGATTTTGGGCGTGGGCCAGGACGCCTCCCTGGAGGGACGGGTGGAGGGTCTGCAGGTCTCTCTGTTCGACGTCTCCGATCCCACCGATCCCATCCGGGTGGCTCAACTCCTCCTCCCCGAGGATTACGACCCGTACATGTACAGCTGGTCCCCGGTGCAGGAAGACCACCGAGCCTTCCTCTACTTCCAGGATCTGGCCTATGTTCCCTACCAGGCGCATTGGTATGAAGACGACCAGGGCTTTTCCATATTGGACGTGGGGGTGGCGGCGGTTGAGGTGAGGTCCGGCGACCTGGTCCTCGAAGCGCTGTTGCGTCCCCTCGAGGACGGGCCGGTCGGGGAGGACGACAGGTCGTGGAACCGGGCATGGAGATCCGTCCCCGAGCGGGTATTGGTCATAGACGGCCGGCTCTACTCTGTCACTTCGTCGGGGATCGGCGTTCACGACACCACCACCTGGGAGCGAGGCGTCTTCCTCGAATACCCGGAACGGTAAAACCAGCCGGCTCGCCCCGCTGGTGTCCCGCCCAGGCCCCTCGCGCCATTAAAAGGTTCAGCCCGAGTTCACCAAACAAACTCCGCGAAAACAGAGACTATCCCGCGAAAAACGGATTGGGTCTTTTCGCCCGTTGGGCCCTCCCCCACCACCACCGTTCCATTGGTTGGGCCGCGCTCTGCCAAGGCTGGCAGGGTCCCTTCCGACAATGATCCCTGTTCGGTCCAAGGGGCGCCGGTCTCGGTCCGAGAGGTGTTTGGATACGAACCACTATGTACCGGGGATGGGACAGAAGTCAACCGGGAGGCCGCCGGATTTTTCCCGGTCTCGGGTGGAAGCCGGCATATTTTCCGGCACTGGGATGTAATCTCGATGGTGTCCAGGAGACGACCGGAAGAAGCGGAGGCCCCAGATGTCGATTGTTGAATACTCGGTGGAGGGTGCGGTTGCGGTGGTGCGTCTCAACCGACCTCCGGTCAATGCGCTCTCCTCGGAGTTGGGGGCCGCCCTGAACAAGGCCTTCGGGAAGGCGGAGGACCCGGCTGTTCGGGCGTTGGTCCTCACCGGCCGACCTCACTTCGCGGCCGGAGCGGACATCAAAGGGTTTCAGGCCGCCCATGAATCCGGTGCCATCACCGACGATCTGGCCTCGGAATTGGTAGACGCCATCTGGCGATTGGAAGCCCTGGCCAAGCCCACCATTGCTGCCATGTTCGGCTATGCCCTGGGAGGTGGCCTGGAATTGTCGATGGGGTGTGACTTCCGCTATCTGGCTGAAGACGCTCAGGTGGGCCAGCCCGAGGTGACGCTAGGGATCATGCCCGGGGCAGGAGGAACGCAACGGCTGGTGAGAATCATCGGGTTCCAGAAGGCCAAGGAGATGGTCTATTCGGGCAGGTTCGTCCCGGCGGCCGAGGCGCTGGAACTGGGGTTGGCGGACAAGGTGTTCCCCGCCGATGAGTTGTTGGAGCGGTCGATGGAGGATGCCCAACGCTGGGCGAAGGGTCCCACTGTTGCGCTGGGCACATCTAAGCGGGCCCTCATCGGGGGCCTCGGGCTACCCCTGCGGGATGCGATGGAAGTTGAGCGCCGGGCCTTCTGGGACTGTTTCTGGAGTGACGATGCCCGAGAAGGAGTTGCAGCGTTCGTCGAAAAGCGCAAGGCGACCTTCGAAGGAAGCTAAACCGGGGGGACCTCAGGGCATGCTTTGGTGGGGTCTCATTTTCGTTGTTTGTATGGGTTTCGGCGGGTCCGGTAGCTGAGGTACCGGTGGGTGGTTTCTCGCCGGTCGTGTTTCGACGGCGGTTTGAGGTGGTAGGCGCCGGTTGGTTTCCTGCGTACTTGCCATCGTTCGTCGTGGACTTTGTGGTGGCAGCGGGAGCAGAGTAGGCACATGTCGTCGATGT
>VXSV01000137.1 GCA_009837815.1 Acidimicrobiia bacterium | reverse complement strand
CTAACGCCGGAATCATCAGGGCCTTCTTGCCTCCCGTGGCAGAGTCCGTAACGGGGCCGGCGTTCTAGGCGCGCTTCCGTCATATCGTTTGCCTTGCTCAGGCGGCGCTTCTGAGTATTCTTGTCTCGTTTCGCAAGGCCACGATCCGGTTCGCCAGATCCTTGACCTGCGTGAAAATCTCCTCAAAGGGGCAGGACAGATCGAGCGCCGCCACTTCAAGCCGTTTTCCGGCATGTCGTACCTTGTGGATGATCGGGTCCGCCTGGCCCTCGGCGTAGATGAGCATCCCACCCGGCAGATTGAAGGCGGTGGAGTAGGCCAGCATCTGGTAGAGGTCGGCGTTGGGGATGCGCCGGTAGGAGACGGGTTTGTATTTGGCGTCGCCCACGAATCGGCACACGCCGCCGTCCCACCAGGAGAGATCAGGTAACAGTCCCACATGGTGGTTCTCGTCAAGTGTCACGTTATCCCTAGCGCAAACTTTGCGGAAGGTTCGATTGGAAACGCCAAGCGCTTCCCGGAGTGCTCGTGTCACGAACTCTTCGAAAAGGCGATCCATGTTTACCAGGAACCCGGAAGCTCGCACCTCCCCCCGGGTCGATTGAAACTCGCTGTGCCGCAGGATGAGCCGGGCCAACTCGACCACCAGCCGGTAGTGGCCATTCAGTCGGTCGAAGTCGACCTCGGGCACCCTCCTGGGCGGAAACTCGGCCACAGATACGCCTGACAACGTCCCACCAACCCATCCCAGGCCCCGGCGCGCCTGTTCAGATCGGAGTTGGAACCTTCCCAGCCGCAGAGTTGCCGCCTTCACCAGTTGGTTTGCCAGTATGTCGTTGGTGAACTCGTCGTAGCGCACCTCGACCGGCATGGCGATGGCGTACCGGCGGCGCAGTTGATCGTCGAAACGGATGCGCCCCTTTATCCCGTAGAGTGTCTCCTCTTCGGTGCGATATCCGTGGAGCAACCCCTTCCGGAAAGCCTGGCGAGCCGCATCCGACAGAGCACGGGCCAGCACGTCGGGGAGGGCCTCGTCCCTTCTGAAGTCGAACATCCTCAGGTCTTGATGCTTGACGATCCCCATGGCATAACACGCCAGAGACAGCAGTTGCGGGATGCCGATTTTGGGGTGTATCAGGATGGACAAGTCCTCGATTTCGACGGCGCCGACGTCCGATCCCGGCCGCAGGAGATACGTGCCTTCCATCTCGGCAGGGTCGAAGCTGAGCGATGGCACGATTTCTCCCAACCGGCGTCGTTCGGCATATGAGAGCCGAAGAGGGACTTGGCTGGTTGTGTGCTCCTGCAGATCAATTCGACGCATCAGCCCTGGTGGATTCTTCTTCGTCTCCTTCGTTTTCCTTGCCGGCGCCCTTCGCCTGTTTCCTCAGCTTGTCCAGGTCCCATTCGTCCATGCCGTCGAGGTTCCCGAACAGATGCTCTTCGATGTAGGGGCGGACGCTGTGCTCCCAGACGCGGCGCACCGAGGTTTCATCGGTCACCACGGCATTTCCTTCTTCATCCGTGCCCATGAAGTAGCTGGGTCCGATGGCGACATGCCGATCGCTCTGCAGTTTCTTGTTGACCAGGTCAATGACATCGGCCACCCACTCCATTTTGGACGCCTTCTCCCGTAGCCAGTTGCGAAGAAGGCTCTTGATGGGGTCATCGTCAGGATGGAACTCCACGAAATAGAATCGCCTCCGCAGTGCCAGATCCACCAGCGCGATCGAGCGGTCGGCAGTGTTCATAGTCCCGATGATGTAGAGGTTCTCGGGCAGCGATAATTCCGTGTCGGCCTGATACTGCAGGCGCATCTTCTCGTTGCGGTATTCGAGCAGGAAGTACAACTCCCCGAACACCTTGGCCAGGTTGCCGCGGTTGATCTCGTCTATTACCAGATAGTGATCACCTTCGGAGTCTTCCTCCGCACGCCGGGCCGCCTGCAAAAGCGGGCCGTCCTTCAGCTCGAACCCGGGCTGTCCGTCAAGCAATGACGGACGGTAGCCCTGAACGAAGTCCTCGTACGCATAGGAGGGGTGGAACTGAACAAGGGTGACTCGATCCTTCGACCCGGCGAGTTGTTCGGCAAGCTTCTGGGCGACATAGGTCTTGCCGGTGCCAGGGGGCCCTTGGAAGACGACCTGCCTCTTCTCCTTGAGCAACGTCTCGATCTCCTCCAAGAAGTCGACAGGTAGATGTAACCTTGTTGCGAGACTCTCCAGAGGCGGCGGGTTCTTAGTTCCTCCGCTCGGCGGCGGTTGCTCTGGCGGGTCTTCGATCATCCACACCAGTGACTGCGCATCTAGTCGATGACGCAACTTCAAGCCTCGCTCTGAGGCCTCTTCCATGAATAGGTCGAGAAAGTTCAGCGCATGCAGGTACAACGCAGCTTCGTCAGCGTCCTTCGCTGGCTTTTCATGTCCCGTGCGGACATAGGCCTTTTGAAAAGTGGTCGTTTGGAATGGCGGGTACTGGTCGACGTCCAGCCCCATGAGGAGAACCGATATGTACCGCATCCTGACTCCGGTGCCGCTGACGTGCGAACTAGGGAATAGGTCACTGAAATGTCTAATCCGGCCCTCCAGCGAAGAGGGAATCTTTGTCCAAATGGCTTGAAGCGCCTTCAACGCCTCTACTGGGGACTCTTCGATCCAGTTGAGAAGATTCAGTCGTGATCTCCAGCCGAGAGGATTGTCAGGCAAGCTCTTGGTTAGTACCTCAACCCAGTTGTCTTCCTCGGCGAGAACCGCGCTGCGAGCTTCGGCCAGCTTTCGGCCAATATCCACTTTGTAATTGTTCTCCCAACTGTCCAGCAGGCCGGTGTCGACACATGCCTGTGCCTGGCTGATGTATTCGTCCCAGAGGCCCTTGACTTTGGGATCCCATTTGGCGCGGATGTCATCGTCATAGAAGTTGAAGTTTCTTCCCTGTTTCGACTCCAGTCCGCGTCGGATCTGCTGTATATCTTGGTCAACGTCCCCGGTGGGCTCGGCAACCAAGGATGAAAAGGCTTCACACATGAGGGTTTTGTGGTTGGTGCTGACTATTGGTTCGAAGGCGTCAGGGAAGACGAGATGGGGTAGAGCCGCCCGTTGCGCGCGATAGGTTCCGTCACCATGTTCTTCAAAGAGCCTGCTTGTGGGCTTGAAATCGAGAAACTGTTTGAAGGCCCCAGGGTTGTCTAGCAATCGCCTTTGCTCTCTGGGTGCTTGCGCCTTCCAGAGCCTGGCGAATTCGATGAAAAATCCCACCTGGAAGGGTCGGTAGTTAAAGAATGCCTGTCCAGGATGGGCGAGGCCGGGCGACAATCCGGCCACGAGATGTTTGGGCATGGGTATTGGAGCATTCGCCCATCGGAGCACTTGTCGTATTTGTTCTTCTTTCTTGGAAGGCCTCATGGCTCCCTCCCACACGATGAGGTAGTGAACGTACAGAACCTCAGCCATGAGCTGGTGCACTTCCGGCGGGCTTCCGAGTAGCTGCTGATTCAATTTCGCAAAGAAGCCTTTATCGGACCCGTCCGGTTGGTTCAGGAACCGGTTGTAGAGTTCGTCAAGCAACCGACTCGACCAGATTGATTCACCCGGCGTGAAGAGAGAGTCATCTCTCCGCAGTGCACGTTCAACCCATAGCTCGGCTACCGCGTACACACTGTCTGCGCCTTCTATTCTGCTACCCACTTTGTGTCTCCTCATGTATTGTTTTCTAGTCCAATGATCCGTTTTATCTTATCCAAGCTGACCGGCCACGCGGCCTTCAAACCTGCTTCGAGGCGCTAGTTGTCTTGACCCAACGCGGACCGGAAAGCCCGCAGGGTCGGCCTGTCGAAGCAGACGAAGCGGATCAACTGCACGTCGGTGGGGATTGAGCTCACCATGTTTACTGCGATTCTTGCGGCTTGCTTGAGTGGGTAGCCGTGAGCACCGGTGGCTAGTGCTGGGAAGGCCATGCTCTGGGCGCCCACCTCGTCGGCGTGGGCGAGGGACTCGCGGTAGCACGACTCCAACAAGACGGGCTCGCCTTGAGTCCCGCCCCTCCATTGCGGCGTGGCGGTGTGGATCACCCAGCGGGCGTCCAGCCAGTAGCCGGGAGTGACCTTGGCGCGGCCGACGGGGCAACCACCGAGCGTCTTGCAGTGGGCGAGGAGTTCCGGGCCCGCTGCTTTGTGGATGGCCCCGCTGACCCCGCCCCCGTGAGACAGCCGTGTGTTGGCGGGATTGACGATGGCATCGACCTTTTCGGTAGTGATGTCACCGAGTGCGGCCTCGATAGTGGGTCCGTGAGAATCGACAATTGGCAGCGAGATCGGCATCGGTTCCCCGGACACATGCACGATCAGGTCCCTTAGAACGTCGCGCTCGCGGAACGGCTCGAACTTATCCGGGTTGTAGCGCCGGGGATCGCTTTCGACCCTTGCCGAGGTGGGCATGAATCCGGTCTCATCAGTCCAACTGAACCCCTTGGCCGCGAATCTCACCTCATAGATGCCGTGGCCGGTCCAACTCCGGTGGAGGAACAGACGATCATTCTCCATGAACGCCACCCACTTGTCGTTCATGTCCATGGGCCTGTATCCCTTGGCGATCTCCTGCATTTCCTCTCGCGAGAGGATCATCCCCGGAGGCGGGATGTTCACCGGTTCCCTGATGGGCGAGACGCACAGGCAATGGTCATCGTGTGTATCACCCTCCGAGCAGGACCCCCAATCGTTCCTGCCGAATACCCGTTCAGGTGGCCCCTCCGGTCCCCAGAGCGACATGCTGAACAGGCTTGGCTTTGGCGTCGGCGGGCCGTTAGACCCGCGATTGGCCTCTTGCGCTTCGTCCGATGGTTCGTTAGCCATACTTCACTCCGTCTTGGCTACTGCCCTGTCTCTACTTCCCGATTCAAGCACCCCCCTGCGACACTTTCCCACAGGCCGGGTCTGGTGAATCCGGGTAGGGTGTGAATTATGGTGGCATCGGTGACGATCACGGGAACGGGGATGCCGGTCCCGTCTGCTGATCGGGCGGGGGTCTTGGTGCAATCGAGCGGTGTGGCATGTCAGTTCGATGCGGGCCGGGCGACCACCATGCGCCTGGCCGCTCTCGGGGTGTGGGGATTTGTCTGCTGGTACTCTGAAAGGAGAACATGAGCGGCGCCACGGAATCGAACAAGGACGCTCCGGCTTCGCCGCGCCAGGCCCGGGGTCTGGTTCGGAGGATCGGCGACGGCATCGGGGTGGAGGAACGGGTCTTGGTCCCGGCCCGTCGGGTCGGGCGGCTGGTTAGGTCTTTTGGTCACAGTGTGGAGGGCGACGAGCGGCTTCCGTTCCCGGCTCGTCGGGTCGGTAGCCTGATCCGCTGGTTGGGCGACAGCGTCGAGTGGGACGACCCGGCATCGGATCGGGAGGTCATCGACCCCAAGGAGTTCCGCAACGCCTGCGGACAGTTCATGACCGGAGTGAACGCGGTCACCGCCATCGACCAGGAGTCGGATTTAGCCGCGCTGGTGGTCAACTCCTTCACGTCGGTCTCTCTCGATCCTCCCCTGGTACTGGTGTGCATCGATCGGGACACCAATAGCTACAACGTCATGGCTACCGCCACCCGCTATGCCGTGCATGTTCTCTCCGCCGACCAGGAGTCGGTGTCGAGACGATTCACTCGCAGCGACCTCTCCGGAGCAGAGAAACTCGACGGACTGGCCTGGTCGCCGGGTCTAGGAGGGGTACCCCTCCTCTCCGACTACATAGCGCGGTTCGAGTGCCGGATAATCGCAGGCTATGACGGCGGCGACCACGTGATCTACCTGGGAGAAGTGGAAAGGATGGAGATGGCCGACACCGACCAGCCTGCACTGGGGTACTTCCGAGGGAGCTATTACCACTACCCGGAGTGAGCGGCTACACACGACTCGAGGCCGGGGCATTGCGCCCCAGCCTCGGTCTGAAGAGGGGTTTTTAGTTAGGGGAGTCGCAACTCAGCAGTCGAGGACGATCCATTCGTCGACCTGATCCACCATCCGGACAGGGCCGTCGGCGGTGACCAGGACGTTGTCTGCGATGCTGA
>VXSV01000100.1 GCA_009837815.1 Acidimicrobiia bacterium | reverse complement strand
TTCCTAGCTTCGTGGGGTTGAGGCGGCGGAAAGCGGGTACCATCTAATCCAGCCGTGGGTGGCTTGGGCCCCGGGGGGTCGGTGGGGGGTGGGCCCCGGCAACAGCCGCGCCCGGTGGTTCTACCTTCCCAACGCCCACACCGACTTCATCTTCGCCATCATCGGGGAGGAGATCGGTTTGGTGGGAGGCCTGTTCGTCATCACTTTGTTCGTAGTGCTGGTCGTGCTGGGGTGGATGGTGGCTCGACGGGCCCCCGACCACTTCGGCCAGATGCTGGCGGCGGGAATCACCGCCTGGCTGGGGTTCCAGGGGTTGATCAACGTGGGAGGGGTGTTGGGCTGGATGCCCATCACCGGCATCACCCTTCCCTTTATCTCCTACGGGGTGTCTTCGCTGGTGGTCAACATGGGCACCCTGGGGGTGCTCTTGAACGGGGCCCGTCAAGGACGAAGTCCGGTCGGGGTTCGAAAATGACGTTCGCAATCGCCGCGGCCGGGACTGCCGGACATGTCTACCCCGGTCTGGCCGTGGCCGAGGCCCTGGTCGCCCAGGGGGTGGATCCATCCGATGTGCTGTTCATCGGGGGAGACCGCCTGGAGGCCACCGCGGTGCCGGCAGCCGGGTTCCGCCTCCTGTCGGTCCCGCTCCAGGGACTCTCGCGCCGGTTGACGGCCCGCAACCTGACCATCCCGGCCAAGCTGGCGAGGGCCGTCCGCCGAGTGCGTCGGGAGTTGGCGAACCGGGCGGTGGGGGTGCTGCTGGCCACCGGGGGGTATGTGGCGGCGCCGGCAGGTTGGGCGGCCCGATCCGAGGGAATTCCCTTCTATCTCTCCGAGCAGAACGCCGTGGCCGGGCTCGCCAATCGGGTGATGGAGCGATGGGCCGTCCGGTCTTTTGCCTCCTTTTCCAGGACCTCGGGTCTGAAGAAGGCCGACTGGGTGGGCAACCCGGTGAGGGCCGATCTGACTCGCCTCGACAGGTTGTCCCTTCGCAAGGAGGCGTTCTGTCGCTACGACTTGGTTGATGGGCTTCCGGTGGTGGGGGTGATGGGCGGAAGCCTGGGAGCAGCCGCCATCAATCGGGGCGTCGCCGAGATGCTCGGAGAATGGAAGGGCGATCCGGTCCAGGTTGTCCATTTGGCCGGGGAGATTCACACCGATGAAATGACCCGGGCGGCTGAGGACGCCGACCATCGCTGGAGGGTGGTGGGTTTCGAGAGGCGCATGGACTTTTTCTATTCGGCGTGCGACGTGGTGGTTGCCCGGGCCGGGGGCGGAGTGGCGGAACTCATCATCGCCGGATTGCCTTCTGTGCTGGTTCCCGGGGAGTTCGGTTCGGCCGGCCATCAGGCGGCCAACGCCGCGGCGCTGGAGGATGTGGGAGCGGCGGTGATCGTCCCCGAGCCTCGACTGGGAGAGTTGGGGTCGGTTCTGGCGGACCTCCTGGCAGACCCGGATCGCAGAACCAGGATGTCGGAAGCCGCCGCCGGGATCGCCCGCCCCCGGGCGGCGGAGACGATCGCCGAGGAATTGAGACGCTGCCTTGTTTGATCTGGATGGTCGCAGGAGGATCCACGTGGTGGGTGTGGGGGGAGCGGGGATGAGCGGCCTTGCGAAGCTTCTTGCCGAGTCGGGCAAGACGATCACCGGGTCTGACATCCGCCGCTCCTCGCGGTTGGACGCCCTTTCCGACCTGGGAATCGAGGTGTGGTCGGGCCACCGTCCGGAGCGGGTGGCTGATGTCGAGTTGATGGTGATCTCCTCGGCGGTTCCCGATCAGGACCCCGAAGTGGAGGCCGCCCTTCGTGGGGGGGTGGAAGTTTGGCGTCGTCCCCGGCTGCTGGGGGCGATGACCGCCGACATACGCACCGTGGGTCCCACCGGAACCCACGGGAAGACCTCATCGGCCGCAATGCTGGTGGAGGCCGCCCGGGCAGCCGGGGAGGATCCCAGCTTCGCGGTGGGCGAGAACGTCATCGGTCTGGGTACCAACGCCGGCCTGGGGGTCGACCCATGGTTGGTGCTGGAGGTCGACGAAGCCTTCCGCACCTTCGAGGAGGTGAACCTGTCGGGTTTGGTGATAACCAATGTGGAGGCCGAGCACCTGGAGCACTTCGACACAGTGGACAACCTGGAGTCCACCTTCGTCCGGGTCGCCCGGGGTGTGGAGGGTCCGGTGCTGGCCGGTATCGACGATCCGGGCGCCCGCCGGGTGGCCGAGCGGGCCGGGATACCGGGATTCGGGCTGTCTGCCGACGCCCGATGGCGGATCGTCGATGTGGTGGAGGAGACCGCCGGGGTCTCCTTCCGGCTGGTCGGCGGCGGGTTCTCTCAGAGGGTGCGGGCGCCCTTTCCGGGGATCCACATGGCCCGCAACGCGGCGGGGGTGTTGGCCCTGTGCGGGGAGTTGGGCTTGGATCTCGATGGGGCGGTGGAGGGAATAGCAGGCTATCGAGGCGTGCGGAGACGCTATGAGCATCGCGGTTTGGTGAGGGGAGTGACGGTTGTCGACGACTACGCTCATCATCCGTCCGAGGTGGCCGCCACCCTGAGAGCGGCTCTCAGGTCCGGCCATCGCCGGGTGTGGGCGATCTTCCAGCCGCACCTCTATTCTCGAACCGGTCAGATGTTCACCGGGCTGGGGGCGGCGCTGGCCCTAGCCGACCGGGTGGTGGTGACCGATGTGTACGGCGCCCGGGAAGAGCCCCGACCGGGAATAACCGGCGAGTTGGTTGCGGCGGCCGCCCGCCGCTCCGGAGCCAGGGAGGTGGCGTATTTCCCTCACCGCTCGGAGGTGGCGAGGATGGTGGCGCCATGGCTGGAGGAGGGAGACCTGGTGGTGGTGATGGGAGCAGGGGACATAACGATGGTCCCCACCGAGCTGCTGGCGTTACTGGCCGGAGAGGGGACGAATCGTGGGTGAATGGCGACGACTGTGCGCCGAGGGCCTGGTCCGCTCCGGAGTGCGTTTGGACGCTCTGACCACGTACAAACTGGGAGGGACGGCCAGATGGTTCGCGGAGGTCGGTGATTATGCCCACCTGTCCGCGTTGGCGGATGCAGGGGCCGGGGCGGGAGACGTCCTGGTGCTGGGAAAGGGCAGCAACGTGATCGTCTCAGATGAGGGATATGGGGGGTTGGTGATCCGTTTGGTGGGAGACTTTCTTTCCATCCGTCACCCCGATGAGCGGGTGGAAGCCGGCGGGGGAGTCGGGTTGCCCCGGTTGGC
Source organism: Acidimicrobiia bacterium (assembly GCA_009837815.1). Classification (GTDB taxonomy): domain Bacteria; phylum Actinomycetota; class Acidimicrobiia; order Spongiisociales; family ZC4RG35; genus Bin76. The sequence continues at coordinate 2,883 of VXSV01000100.1, read as the reverse complement.
CCGCTCGGCGGTTGGGGAAGGACGACTGGGTCTGGAGTTCATGGTGGGCATTCCCGGCACAGTGGGCGGCGGGGTCTACCAGAACGCAGGCTGTCATGGAACGGAGATGGTCGATGTTCTGGAGGAGGTGGAAGTCTTCGATCTCCACACCGGGGAGTTGACCATTGTCGATCCCGGCACGCTGTGCCTCCGGTACCGAAGTTCGGCGGTGGAGCCCCACCACGTCATCACCAGATCGTGGTTCCGGTTCACACCGGGCGAACCTGCCGAGGGGTTGGAGAAGATCAGGGCCATCACCCGCTGGCGGCGCATCCATCAACCGGGAGGCACCCTCAATGCGGGAAGCGTGTTCAAGAATCCTCCGGGGGACGCAGCCGGGCGGCTGATCGACGCGCTGGGCCTGAAGGGAATGCGGATCGGGGACGTCTCGGTCTCGGACAAGCACGCCAACTTTTTCGTGGCCGGGGCCGACGCCACAGCAGAGGACGTTCGGCGACTGGTGACCGAGGTCCGTGTGCGGGTCCGGGCCGAGACCGGGATCGAGTTGGAGCCGGAGGTCAGGTTCGTGGGATTCTCCTCCGAGGTGGCGCCGGCGTGAAGAAAAAAGGCCCGAACAGAGGCGGCCCGGTCCGCGGGAGGCGTTTCAGCCGCCGCCTGTCGGCTCTTTCGCCCGGCAGACGGAGACAGAAGGCGGAGAAGAACCAGACGGCGTTGGATCCCCGCATAGCAGAGCGAGCCCGAAGAGTAAAGGAGAAGGAGGAGAGCCAGGCCGTCAAGCGGGCCGTCTGGCTGCTGTCGGCGATGACCATGGTGGGTGTGGGAATCTGGCTTCTTCACTCTCCCTATCTGGCGGTCCGAAAAGTGGTGGTGACCGGCGAGGTGGTTTCCACAGGTTCTCAAAGGGTTGCGAAAGACGACCTGATCGCAGGCGCCCCGATGTTCCGGGTTGACACCGAGTCGATTCGGGAGGTGGTCCTCTCCGATCCGTGGGTGTCCGCCGTCGAGGTGAAAAAGGAGTGGCCGAACACGGTGTCCATAGCCGTGGAGGAACGCTACCCGGTTGCCTGGGTGCTGACCGGCGACGGATGGCGGGCGTTGTCGCTCGACGGTGTGGCGCTCGACGTGAATCCCCAACAGGTCCTGCCCCGTATCACCGGACTGGCCGGCGCCACCCTGGACCCCGCCCATGAGTCGATCGGCCCGGCCCTTGACTTCGTGGAGCGTCTCCGACCCGATCTCCGGCTGGGGGCAGTCATCGAAATACATGGTCGGCAGGTCACCGCCGAGGTGGCGAAGCGGGTCGTCCGGTTGGGAAGGCCGGCCGATTTGGAAGAAAAGGCCGACGTTCTGGTAGTGCTTGTCGACGATTACACCGACCCCGGGTCGGTGATCAACCTGTTCTCTCCCCTCCGCCCGGCTCTCTATCGCCCCACACCCGGCTGAGAGATTGTCTATATCTCTAGTTGAAGGTGATATGTCTAATTTGACTTTTGTCATTTCTTCCATCAACCTTCAGGTTGAACCTCAATATCTACCTGGAAGGGATCAGGACTAATGCAAGATATCATTTGGGAGCCTGCCAGCGCCTATGTGGCTGTTTTGAAGGTGGTCGGGGTGGGAGGCGCCGGGGTCAACGCGGTCAACCGGATGATCGAAGCAGGCTTGCAGGGAGTGGAATTCGTGGTGCTAAACACCGACGCCCAGTCTTTGCTGGCGTCCGACGCCATGGTCAAACTGGAGATCGGGGGAGAACTGACCAAAGGCCTGGGAGCGGGAGCCGACCCCGAGGTGGGACGCAATGCGGCCGAGGCGCACCGAGACGAAATAGAAGACATCCTGCGGGGGGCCGACATGGTTTTCGTAACCTGTGGCGAGGGTGGGGGCACCGGCACCGGGGCAGCCCCGGTGGTGGCTGAGGTGGCCCGGAGTCTTGGCGCCCTGACCATCGGGATTGTCTCCCGTCCGTTCGGATTCGAGGGCCGTGTGCGTTCGACCATCGCCGAGAAGGGAATCAGTGACCTTCGGGACCACGTCGACACCCTGGTGGTGGTCCCCAACGACCGGCTGCTTGAGGTGGCGGACCCTTCTGCGCCCATCAACGAGACCTTCAGGTTGGCAGACGAGGTCCTCATGGACGGGGTGTCGGGAATCACCAACATGATCAACACCACCGGTCTGATCAATGTCGACTTCGCAGACGTCAAGACGGTGATGGCAGACGGCGGCTCGGCAGTCCTCGGCGTCGGGAGAGCCCGCGGCGAGGACCGCGCATTGCAGGCCGCCAAGCGGGCCATCTCCAGCCCGCTTCTCGAAATAAGCATGGAAGGCGCCTCCGGGATCCTGTTGTCGGTGGCGGGCTCTCGCGACATGACCCTTCATGAGGCCCATCTGGCTGCCGAGACGATCACCGAGCTGGCCTCCGACGACGCCAACATCATTTTCGGAGCCATCATCAACGATGCCTTGGGCGAGGAATTGCAGGTGACGGTGATCGCGGCCGGATTTGATCGGATGCCACAGCACCCGGCGCCCAGCCACATAGGCGGAAGGGCTTCCAGTTTGAGCGGCAGCACACCAGGACCGGGGATCGTGTTCGACATCCCGACTTCCGGCAACCGCAAGACGTGATCCAACCGCTCCGGAGGCCGGGGGCCGCGTTCACCCTGGAGGCCGACGGAGATCAAAAGAACCCGGCGCACAGGGGAATCGTCTCCGAGGAACTGGGCATCTCGTCTGATTGGGCAACCGTCCGCCAGGTACATGGCGCACGGATTGTGGAGGTGGCCGTCCCCGGTCATCTGAAGGTAGGGGCCGATGGGCTGTTCACCAGGACGGTCGGCCTTCCCCTGGCGGTCATGGCCGCAGACTGCGCGGGGGTGGTGG
>VXSV01000086.1 GCA_009837815.1 Acidimicrobiia bacterium | reverse complement strand
GCCTCGGGGCGGCGGCGGGGCGCTGGCGCAAGGCCCTCGCCCAAGTCCGCACCGAAGTTCCGATCTTGATCGAGAACACCGCCTCCGGGGATCTTGCCGCTGCCCGGCGCCTCGAGGACGTGCGCCGGCTCTGGGAGGAAATCGGTGACCTGGAAGTCGGATTCGTGCTCGACACCTGCCACGCGTGGGCAGGGGGTGAGCCGTTGGAGGGGCTGGTGGAACGGGTCATGGCCGTGACCGGCAGGATCGACCTCGTGCATGCCAACAACTCCCGAGATCCGTTCAACTCTCGCCGGGACCGCCACGCCAACCTGAAGTCAGGAGAGATCCCACCGGACCTTCTTGCCGAGGTGGTCCGAGACGCCCGAGCCCCGGTGGTGGTGGAGACCCCGTCCGAGGGCCAGGAAGCCGACATCGTCTGGCTTCGAGACCAGACCGCCGCCGGATGACCGACCGCGGCGGCAGGCTGAGCCGGGAGTTCACCGACTCTTCCCGTCGGACGATCTTCACTGCCCACCAACCGCTCAGAACCGCGGGAGCCTTTTGATGACATCCATGGCCGTACGGATATAATTTCGGACCTATGGACTTTCTGCTCGAGACACATTCGGGGCTGCGTTGGCTGGTTTTGGCAGCTTTGATCGCCATGCTGGTGATCGGGCTGGCCAGATGGAACAGGGATTCCTCCCATCACCGCCTCCTGGTAAAGGTTTCATCCATCATGTTGGATGTCCAGGTGCTGCTGGGGGTCATCCTCTTGATCGTCAACCAGACGTGGGCCGACCTCTTCCATCCCGTGGTCATGTTGATTGCAGCCGGGGTGTTCAAGGTCGGAAAAGTCAGGACCGCCAATGTCGAGGAGCCGGTGAGGGGAAAGAGGCTCACGGCTGTGACCGTTCTCACTCTTGGCTTGATTCTGATAGGAATTTACCTGTAGCAGTCCCTCACCCTCGAGAGCGAGAGCAAAAGCGGGAAGGAGTGGGGAACCCTTCAGCGCTATTCGTCTATTCCGGTTTGGTCTCCGAATGGGAGTCTCTACTATTGGGTGCAGCCCAAAGGGGGCGGTCGACTCGACTCGGAGCGTGCTGACCCCCGACCACCGGGCTGACAAACCAACTCACCCGATCCCCCAACCCTCCGTGGTGGGGAGAGAGGAGAAAACATGGCAAGAGTAACGGTGCCTTCCATCCGAGCCCGCAAAGGCATTGAAAAGATCGCCATGGTGACCGCCTACGACTATCCCGGGGCCAAGCTGGCTTCCGAAGCGGGAATCGACATCATCCTGGTCGGAGACTCGGCTGCCAATGCCGTCCATGGCTTTGACAACACCCTTTCGATGAGCCTGGAGATGATGACCCACCACGTTGGCGCGGTCGCCCGGGCCAAGCCCCATTCTCTGGTTGTCGCCGACATGCCTTGGATGAGCTTCCACCTCTCCCCCGACGAGACGGTCCGCAATGCGGCCACCCTGATCAGAGCGGGCGCCGAGGCGGTGAAGATCGAAGGGGGATCCGAACGAGTTCCCCACATCGAGCGACTGCTGGCCGCCGAGATCCCGGTGATGGGTCATCTTGGACTCACCCCCCAATCCATCCATGCCGAGGGCGGATATCGCATCCAGGGGCGCCGGCTCGACACCGCCCGCCAGATCATCCAGGACGCCCAGGCATTGGATGAGACGGGGATTTTCGCGCTGGTTTTGGAAGGCATACCCGAAGTGGTGACATCGGTCGTGACCGAACGCGTCTCCGCGCCGACCATCGGCATCGGCGCCGGGATTTCGGCAGATGGACAAGTCCTGGTCTTCCACGATCTCTTGGGACTGGGATTCGGCAGCTATCCCAAGTTCGTCCGCCAATACGCCAACCTGCGCGCCATCGCCACCGATGCGCTTCGCCGCTATTGCAACGATGTGCGGGCCGGTCGCTTTCCCTCCCGGAAAGAGACCTATAACGTGGACGCCAGTCTCGAGGAAGCCCTATCGGGAGACACCCCTTCAAACGCGAGCTTCTCCTCTCTCTAGTTTGCGCGACCCTTTTGGCCGGGGCTTGTGGGGAGGCCCCGGCCGAAACCCGGTCGGAAGGCGGAACTGCCTACACCGGCACAGCCGCGGTGATCACCACAACCCTCCCGGCTGCAGGCGGGGCCGATTCCGCGGCGCCGCAGAGCTCGACCACCTCGTCTTCGACAACCACTGCCACCGTCCCCTCGACCAGCACCGCGAGCATCCCTGCCACAGACAGCGCCATCCTGTCACAGCTCGACACCGGAGACATATCCGGATTCGAGATCATCAACGCCCAACTGGGCGACCGGTCCCTCCGGTTGGCTTTGGCAGACACTCCCACCCTGCGTCAACGCGGCCTGATGGGGGTGATGTCCCTCGGGGACCTGGACGGGATGCTCTTTGCATGGGACTCTCCCGTCCCCGTGTCGTTCTGGATGAAAGAAACCCTCATCCCCTTGGACATCGGATTCTTCGATGAGAGCGGGTCACTGCTGCTGGTTTTGCACATGGTCCCATGCCAGGCCGACCCGTGTCCCAGATATCCCTCGAACGCTCCCATCATCTACGCCCTCGAGGCCCTTCCCGGGTTTTTCGACCACGTGGCCCCCGAGGAAGCTCTCGTCCCGCGAAAGAAAACCATCGCGCCCTGAGGTTTTGTTACGGCCAAACGCGGATTGCCCAATAATTCGCCAGGTATTATCATGGCCTGCATACCCCCCAAGGTGCCTGCGGGCACCGCGATCCTGCCCCATCACCTGGGGCCTTCTGCGTGTCAAGCAGATGACCAAAGGAGGTGACGCTGTCTTGCGTCAGTACGAATTGATGACGATCCATCGTCCCGAGTTAACCGAGGGCGAGTACCAGCAAAAGGTCTCGGAGTTGAGCGAGTTCCTAGCCAACCAGGGAGCCGTCAACCACGAGACAGACTCCTGGGGTAAGCGCCGGTTGGCCTACAAGATAGACCACGTCTCCGAGGGCTACTACACGGTAAGCCGCTTTGAGTCGGCGCCCGCCGCGGTGGACGCCCTTCGCCGAGTCCTTTCACTGGCCGATGATGTGCTGCGTCATAAAGTTGTCCGTCCTGAAAGCTGAACGAGGCCCCAAGAACGAGAGAGGAATAGAGACATGGCCTACAACTCCGTGACGTTGGTCGGGAACCTGGTGGAGGATCCCGAACTTCGCTTTACGACTTCGGGTATACCCCGAGCAAATATCCGCCTGGCCGTCAACCGCCGTTGGCGTGACTCGAACAATGAGTGGCAGGAGGAGACAAGCTTCTTCAGCGGGACCGTTTGGCGCCAGTACGCCGAGAACGTCGCGGAATCACTGCAACGGGGATCCCGAGTCATCGTCACCGGCCGTCTCCAACAGCGCCAATGGGAAACCTCGGACGGAGACCGACGCTCGGTGGTGGAGGTGAGGATCGAAGAGATCGGGCCCTCGCTGCGTTGGGCCACCGCCGACGTGAGACGCACCACCCGCGAAAACAGCGGCGGCTACTACGACAGCGGCCAGAGATCAAGCACTCCTGCCGGCCCGGTCAACCCGTCCGGTTCCTTCGACCGCGACGAGGAACCCTTCTAGGAAAGGAAAGATATGGCACGCAAAGCTTCAACCAGGAGACGACCGCGGTCGGGGTCGAGCTACCGGAGAGTCAAGAAGCGTTCCTGCTATTTCTGCGACTCGAAGATCAGCTACGTGGACTACAAGGACATCACCCTGCTGCGCAGGTACATCTCCGACGCCCGCGCCAAAATCCGCGGCAGGCGATCCACCGGCAACTGCCAGCGACACCAGAACGCGGTCGCCCGCGCGGTCAAGAACGCCCGCGAGATGGCGCTCTTGCCCTACACCAACCAATGAGCGCCAAGCTCATCCTGACCGAGGACATCGCCGGGCTGGGATACAAAGGGGAGGTGGTGGAAGTGGCGCCGGGCTATGCCCGAAACTACCTGATTCCCCGCAACAAGGCAGTCAAGGCCACCCCGCGGGCGATCGCCCATGTTCAGGCTTTGAAGCAAGCGAAGCTGGCGGAATTTCTGCGTCTCAAGAGCGATGCAGAGCAGATCGCCACCAAACTCGTCGGCAAGATGGTGGTCATCGCCGCCCGCGCCTCCGAGGCGGGGAACCTCTACGGCTCGGTGGGCGCCAAGGACGTGGTGGAGGCGGTGCGGCGGGACACAGGCTTCAATCTCGAAGAGCAACATGTGGTGTTGGAGACGCCCATCCGCCAGGTCGGCACCTTTCCTATCACTATCAGCCCCCACGAGGAGGTCCAGTTCCCGATCACGGTGGATGTCTACCCGGCCGAAGAGCAATAGGCCTTCAGGTCAGAGGCAGTCGTCCCCACGGAGCAGGCCAGGCCCCGATCGTGGTGGGTGCGCACCCGCCAAATAGCAAGACCCAGATGTCAGGAGGCTGTCCGTGCCGACCGAAAAGCGACAACAGGTGTCTTCCAACCGTCCGTGGGACCCGGTGGGTTACTCTCGGGCGGTACGGATGGGAAACCTTGTGGAAGTAGCCGGAACCACCGCCGCAGCGCCTGATGGAACCGTGATCGCGCCCGGGGACATGTACGGACAGACCCAGGCCTGTCTGAAGATAATGCTCTCCGCGATGGCGGAGTTGGGCGCCACGCCGGAAAACGTGATCCGGACCAGGATGTTTTTGACCGACATCTCACGGTGGGAGGAAGCCGGGCGGGCCCACGCCGAGGTCTTCGGTGAGATAAAGCCCGCATCCACGATGGTCGAGGTGTCTAGTTTTCTGGACCCGGGCTTTCTGATCGAGATCGAAGCGACCGCCGTCTGCGATTAGTTGAGGATACGAAATCTAATGGCCGAAATACCTAAGTGGACTCTCTCGCAGTTGGCCGCGGAGGTAGAGGAGGCCTTAGCGAAGGGTATTGCGGGTGATGGCGGGCTGATAGAAGGTCGGGCGATGAAGGTGAAAGCCTCCCCCGAACTGGGCAATTCGAACAAGATAGTGATGGGGCTGTCGGCTCTGCCGCCCAACTTTTCGACGGCGCCCCACTCCCACGAGGCAGAAGAGGTGGCCGTGGCGATCTCCGGCTCGGGCTGGCTGGACATCGACGGGGAGTCCCATCACATGGAGGCGGGAACCATCGTGTTGGCCTCTTCCAACCTTCCCCATATAACCCGTTCGGGACCTGACGGTCTCACGGTGCTCTGGTTCTACGCCCCGCCCGGTTCGGAGGTGCGCTGGTTGGAACCCGACGCCGAAGAAGACTCCCGGTAACCCCTCCGGCTCGGGCAGTCACATAACGGGTTCTGCCGATAACGACGGGAAGTCGCGAAATTCTCGACCCCTATTTCGGGATCCCTCCCCCGCCAGCTCACCTTTCCATGGTCGAACAGCTCTGTCCAGCCTCAGACAAGGCTGGCTGAGTAGGTCGATTTGATCCCTCGACTCGGTCCGGGCGGCGCCTGAGCGGACGGTCTCGGTGTTTGGCTGGTATCAGTGTGGAATGTGGGTGGGACAGAGTCAACCTCTCGACCGCAGATTTTTTCACAGCCTGTCGCGAACCCACGGCAGGTGCGGCACTACACGGCGACCGGGCCGGCTAGGTCTCGATCACACAGATCGCGTCGCCGGTTTTTACCTCAGCGTCCTCTGACACGGTTAGTTCGGTTACGGTCCCCGCCACGGGGGAGGGGACTTCGGTCTCGACCTTGTCGGTCTCCACGAGGGCCAGTTCGGCGCCTTCATCGACCTGGTCCCCCACCTCGACCAGCCACTCCAACAGCACCACCTCGTCCACGGTCTCGCCCAGCCTGGGCATCCTCACCTCGTAACGCATCCGTCGACCTGCCCTTCTAGACCGGCGCGTAGATGTTTCCGAACATGGCGTCGACGGTGGCCGGGGGACTTTCCTCGACCGCTTGCAACGCCGCCTCGAGGCGGGCGGCCACCCGTTCGTCTATCGCCTCGGCGTCTCCCGGGGCCAGCAGACCCTCGGATTCCAGCCTGGCCCGGAAAGTGTTGATAGGGTCGCGCTCGTACCAGCGCTCGAACTCTCCCTCGGGACGGTATTCGGCCTTGTCCGCCCGGGAATGGCCAGCATAACGGTAGGTCTTCATCTCCAGCAGGGTGGGGCCCCCGCCCGACCTCGCCACAGCCAGAGCCGCACTCACCGCCTCGAAAGTCTGATCGGGGTCTTGTCCGTCGACGATGATCCCCGGGATGCCGTAGGAGGCCGCCCGGTCGGCCAGGTCCTCGATGGGCGTGGTCAGGTCGATGCGGCTGTACTCCCCGTACTGGTTGTTCTCGCATATGAACACCACCGGCAGGTTCCATATAGCCGCCAGGTTCAAGCCCTCATGGAAGGCGCCGATGTTGGCGGCCCCGTCGCCGAACACTCCGATAGCCGCGTCGTCGGTTCCTCGCACCTGAGCGGTGAGGGCCGCCCCGGCCGCAACCGGGATGCCGGCGCCGATGATGGCGAAGGTGGGCAGGAGGCCCAGTTCCCGATCACAGAGATGCATGGAGCCGGCGATCCCCCCGACACAGCCGATGTCTCGTCCCATGATCTCTCCCAGGATCACCTCGGGAGTCATGCCCAGCGCCAGGCCGATACCGTGGCCTCGATAGGTGCAGGTCACCAGGTCGGTGGTCTGGACCGCAGCCGCGATGCCCACCGCAACCGCTTCCTGGCCCTGGGCGGTGTGGGTGGTGCCGTGCACCCGCCCCTCGGAGAACAGTCCCTGCACCCGATCCTCGAAGGCTCGTATCTCCACCATCCGCTCATAGCGGGCCACCCGGTCGGCGGCGACCGCTCGGCGGCGTTCCATTCTGTCGGAGTCGCCCATCACGCGCTTCTCCCTTCTCCCACCCACCACGGGTCAGGCACCCGACCGGTGGCCAGCAGTTGATCTATCTGGTCGGTGACGTATCCGGGGTTGGGCATGTAGCGCTGTTCCAGTTCCCGCCCGAACGGCACCGGTACATCCGGACAGGTGATCCGCAGCACCGGGGCGCGCAACTCCCCGAACAACCGGGCGCCCACGTAGGCGGCGATCTCGGTCCCCCACCCCGAGGTGTACGGACTCTCCTCAACTATCACCAGCCGACCGGTCCGTCTCACCGCCGAGACGACGCCGTCGCGGTCCCAGGGGATGAGGGTCTGGAGGTCGATCACCTCCGCCGACCAGTCATCGGAGGCCTCGGCGGCGGCCAGCGCCACCTTCACCATCGCTCCGGCGGAGACCACGGTCACATCGTCGCCCTCCCTAACCCGTCGGGCTTCGCCCAGCGGGAGGATGCCGTCGGCGCCGGTGGTCACCTGTCCCCGGCCTCCATAGAGCGCGCGCGGCTCCAGCACCACCACCGGATTGGGGTCGCGGATCGCCGACCGCAACAGGCCGTAGGCGGACTGTGGGCCGGAGAGCATCACCATCTTCAGGCCGGGAGCGTGGCTCATCCAGTTCTCCATGGTCTGGGAGTGCTGGCACCCGAAGCCCAAGCCGGCACCGATGGAAGCCCTGACGGTGATCGGGCAAGTGAAGGCCCCCCTGGACAGGAAGTGAAACTTGCCGGCCTCGGTCACCACCATGTCGAGCGCCACGCCGAGGAACTCGATGAACATGATCTCGGCGACCGGACGAAGGCCGGAGGCGGCCGCTCCCACCGCCATCCCCAGGAATCCCATCTCCGAGATGGGAGTGTCCCTCACCCGGGATGGCCCGAACTCCTCCAAGAGCCCGTCGGAGGTCTTGAAAGGACCACCGGCCACAGCCACGTCCTCCCCGAACACCACCACATCGGGGTCTTCGCGCATCTCGTCGGCCAGGGCGGCGGCCACCGCCTGGTTCATCCGCATCCGGACCATTTACCACAACTCCTTTAGCATTTCGACGCCCGCTTCCACCAGTATTGCTTCGGATTCGGGGGCGACCTGTTCGATCAAACCGTAACTGTGGTGGGCGTAGTCCACTTCGTATCCACCATGAGGGTACTCGGCGGCGCTGGGCAGGTAGGAGATGACCCCGTTGGAGTAGCCGGAGAAGACGGTCTTGGCCCGGTCCGCCGGAGACCGGTCCCTGATGGCCAGGGCGATCTCGGCGAACGCCTCGCCCGGGATCGCCACGATCGCGGTGTCTCCTATCCGGATGGCCTGTATGAAGGCCGGAACCCGATCGTAGGGGGCCTCCTGGAGTTGAGCGATGGCGGCCTCCGCCCAGCTGATGTGGTACTGGATCGGGTTGAGTTCCTCCCAGCCGGAGCCGGCTTCCCGGGCCTTATCCAGGTTGTCCTGGTAATGGTCCCGCTCGGCCTGCACCTCGGCGATGGAGGGAACCCGCTTCAGCGGCAGGTCCACCACCGTGGACGCTACGGCAAGTTCCTGCGGCTTCTGCGCCTCAGCGCGCACCACCCGGTAGAGGGCGATGGGGGTCACCGACCCGTAGGAGAGCCGGTCGACCCGGGTCTCAAAGGTCTCGATGTTGCCCATGGCATGGAGAGCCTCGGCCGCCAACTTCTCGCCGAACGCCTTCTCGGCGCCGGTCTCGGGCAGGAAGGCCTGCAGCGGAAGGACGTTTCCTCCCGCGCCCTGGAGGAAGACGCACATCGCTCCGGTCGCCTCCTCGACTGCCTCTCTGAGCGGCCAGGGAAAGTCGGGGTTGATGGCCGGGTCCTCGGGTCCCACCGTCACCGGGTGGCACCCGAAGCTCACCACCACCGCCAGGGGCGAACCGTCCTCGCGGTCGGCTCTGATCACACCCGCATCCCGATCGATGGGACCGTCGGGGTTCCACCCCAGGATGGTGTTGAGAGACCCCACCGTGCCCTCAACGCTTTGAACCCGCTCGCGCCGGTTCACCGACAACCCCTGGACCTCCGTACTGGTCGAGCCGACCCTCACGGGCACGGTGTTCTCCGCCGCTATCCGGGCGGCCGAAACCAACTGGTGGGGGAGTATCTCGAAGTAGGCCTGCTCGGAGGCCTTGATCTCGTCGAGGCGTCCTCCCAGCTTCACGCGTCCGGGCGTGTGGGGTCCGGCATGGGTGTGGCTCACATTCAGCAGCACCGATTCGGGCCGGGTGGAGATGGCCTCGGCTATCTGCTCGCGAATCATGGTGGCGTAATCAGGGTTCAGAATGGCCAGGTCGATTCCGAGTATCGCCACCCGCTCGGCCTCGGATTCGAGCACCAGGGCGGTGGCTGTGAGCGGCGCTCGCACCTCCGTTGCGGGAATCCATCGCCGCACGTATCCAACCAGGTCGGCGGGGACCGGCGGAGTGATGTCGGTCCGACCCACCCCTCCCCGCAGGCTGCTATTGGAAGTCATGAATGCCCTTCCTTTGTTCGGCTGACTCTCCGGTCGCCCCGACTATAGGGAGGCTGGCCCTTGGCCGACCCCTCCCCTGTGATTGTCTTGGCGGTGGCAATTTGTTGAATCAGTAAATGAGCAGTCCCCCGCTGACATTGATGGTCGCCGCCGATATATAGCTGGCGTGAGTGGAGAGAAGGAACACCGCCACCCGGGCGATCTCTTCAGGTCTGGCCAGCCGACCCATGGGGCATGATGCTGCAAGGGCAGCGAGGTCTTCCGAGGTCAAGCCCACCCCCAGCATGGGGGTGTCCACCACCCCGGGTGCGATCGAGTTCACCATGATCCCATGTGGAGCGTAGGCAGTGGAGAGACCCCGGCACATCGAGACGATGCCTCCCTTGGAGGCGGAATAGACCACGGATCCGTGGCTTCCTCCCGTCCACCAACCCTGGGAACTCAGGGTGATCATTCGCCCTCCTCCCCCCCGTGCCTTCAGCGCTTCGCCCACCGCCTGATTCAAGAAAAAGGACGCCTTCAAGTTGACATCGTGCTGGATGTCCCAGTCCTCCCGGGTGATCTCGGCGGTGCTCGACCGTCGGATCAGGACGCCGGCGCAGTGAACCAACCCCCACAGGTCATCGAATTCCTCCAAAACCCCGTCGACCACTTTTCGGGGCGCCTCGGATCCGGTCAGATCGATCTCGATGGCCAGATGGCTGTCGGGATTCTCCCACTCCCTCGTCTCCGCCCGCAGCGCGGGACCGTTCACGTCCACTCCGCACACGCGCGCCCCGCAGGCCGCAGCCAACCTGGCCGTGGCTCTTCCGATACCGCTGGCGGCGCCGGTGACTATCACCCCCCGGCCGGAAAGCCCCGCCCCCAAAGAAAGCCGGTCGTCTGTCATGATCACTAGAGGCTAGGTGTACTGTCCAGGGAGGTGGTTGACAGTTGGAGTGCTTGGTTGTGTGAGGGCCTCCTGGTTTGATTCGTGGGTAGAAATTCCTTCGGATCGAAAGGAGGCCCTCGTGAGGACTAACTGTAGGAAGTTGACTCCGAAGCACGCCATCGTGGGGGATGAATCTCGCCGACTAGCAGAACGCCACAGGACAGCAAGCCTGCGACAGGTCAGCCCTGGATCCGCCTCCGTATTCCGGGCGGCGGGTCGGCGTCCAACCACGGAGCGGCAGGAAGAAGATCCGTGGCGGTGTAGAGGCCCGGAGGCGCCGACAACACCGACGGGATGGTGTTGACCAACAGGGCCGAGGTGGTGAGTATCGACTGGGTTCCGGGCTGGATGGTCACGTCCAGGGTGTTCTCGCCCTCTATCCGGATGTGATCACGGGTCTGGATACCCACCGACTCCGGATCCACGTGCAGGGACAGGTCAAACCGGAGCCAGGGAGTCCCGCCAACCCAGCCGGTCGCATCCTGAACCACCCCGGCCGTCTCCCCCGCGGAGACCACATACTCGGCAAGTTGATAGGTTTGCTCGGCGATCAATGGGCGGACATTCTCCTCGAATCGGTCGAGGTCTCTGCCCATCACCCTGGCGATGACCCGGGCGCTTTCCTCGAACCCGATGTGACCGCGGATGATCCCTGCTCGGCGGGCTTCCTCGAACCCGGCCGGACTGTAGCCCACCCCCAACAAGCGATGGACGGTCCGCCCGAATACCGAGCAATCGAGCATGCGGGTCACCGATACGCGCTGGACGTCCCAGGAAGCGCCGGCGATCACCACCGGGATGACATCGAACACGTACCCGGGATTGATGCCGGTGGCCACCACCGCCGCTCCCCCGGCGCGGCAGGCTGCTTCGATCTCTCCGGCCGCCGACGGGTCGGCGACGTTCGGGTCGAACATTTCTTCGCTCGAGGTAACCACGCTCACCCCCCGCTCCACGCATCTGATGATGTCTTCTTTGACATCGGCAACCGGAGATCGGGTGGCGATCAGGGCGACTTCCGGTCGGAGTTGGTCCAGTAAGAGGTCGGCGTCGGTGGACCACCGCAGATCGGCCGGGTGCTCCCCGGATTCGATGCGCCCTCGAGCAGAGGCGCTGCTGCCGATCACCGCCCCCACCGGATGCAGCCACTGCCTGGTCCGGGCGAGCCGGAGCGCCGCCCGGCCCACTGTTCCCATTCCGAAAAGGATCACCCTCACCGGCGCCCTGGTTGCGGTGGAAGTCATGTTCCTGAGAATAGCCGACGGGGTCGACCGGCGTTCAATGATCCGCCTCTAGTACATCGTCAGCGCGCCGCTCACGTTGATGGTGGCGCCACTGACGAAACTGGCGTGCTCGGAAGCCAGGAAAGCCACTACCCGGGCCAACTCCTCGGGCTGTCCCATCCGCCCCAGCGGGCATTGCTCGATTCCGGCCGCCACGATTTCGGGAAAATTGTCCACGTGCTGCATGGGCGTGTCTATCTGCCCGGGGGACACGCAGTTCACCAGAATGTCATGAGGACCGTAGGCCCGGGCGAACCCGCGGGTCATGGAGACCACGCCCCCCTTGCTGGCAACGTAGATGTGGCTGCCGTGCACCGGCCCGCTCAACCAGGCTCCGGACGTGAAATTGATGATGCGCCCCCCTCCGCCGGTGGCGATCATCGCCTCTCCAACCGCCTTATTGAGAAAGAATGAACCCTTTAGGTTCACATCGAGTTGGGCGTCCCAGTCATCCTCGGTCACATCGCCCAACTCCTTGCGTCGCAGGTAGGCCGCCACATGAGCCAGCGCCCACAGAGGGCCAAGCCGCGCCTCGATACCGGCCACCAACGAAGGCATCGACCCGCTGTCAGCCAGGTCGAAGACCACCGGCATATGTCGGCCGGGGTCCTCCAGGTCAGCCACCACCTCCCGCACCGTCTCCTGAACATCCAATGCCGCCACCCTGGCGCCCAGGGCTGCCATGACCTGGGCGGTCGCCCTTCCGATGCCGCTCGCCGCTCCGGTCACCAGCACCGCCCGGTCTTGGAGACCTGCTCCCAGCGACCAATCCTGCGCGGTCATGCCCTTCCCGGTCCTCCGGCGGAGTCTCTGAACCCGAAGCCCCAGGTCATTCGGCGGGCATCTGGAAGGGCTCGGGATCCAGGAAGCGGTTGAGGACGTTGCGGCTCACCGCCGCCACGTTGTTGTCATAGCCCGCCGCGCTGAGGCTTCCCGACCAGGCGATCGAGCCCACCGAGAACACCGCCCCGCCTCCGGCGGTCTCGTAGAACACCATATCGGCGCGGATGCGGTCGGGGTCATCGGGATTGCTGGGCGGCAACGTATCGACCAGGGAGGTGACCATCAGGTCGTACAGGTTGGAGTGCTCCTCCGAGGAGGCCACCACCAATGCGTGCCGGGGGGTGCCCATCAGGAAGTCGGCGCGGTCGATCTCGTATCCGGCCGCCCCACCCATCAGCAAACCGAAGTCGCCTATGAGTTCGTCGTCCACACCCTCGAAGATGAAGGCGGCCCGCTCGTCTTGGGAGGCGGGAGTGCGCCGGTAGTAGGAGCACTCGTCGAATCCCTGGGTGATGAAACAAACCCCCAGGAAGGTCTCGGGGGGACGGCCCGCCCAGGACCAGGTACCGGCCCGCTCCCCGGAGAACGAGAGATGCCCCTGGCTCACGTCGGCCGCCCAAAGGCGAGGAGCGTCGGGCCGGCGGACCTCCACTATTCCCGAGCGAGTGGGGTGATAGCCGATCACCCAGTACCAGCCGTTGCCTCCCAGGTACATCATCCGCCCTCCCTGTCTGACATGGTCCTCGGTGGCGTCGAACATCTGGGAGCTGAAGTATTCGGGATGGGAACTGGTGATGACCACCCGATAAGGCTCCAGGGCAGACAGGCCCTCGCGATGCACGTCCTCGTCGGTGATCACGTCGTAGTCGTACCCGTCCTCCTCGAGCCAGGAGACCAGCAGCAAGTCCTGGCAGAACTTGTAGATGCGGCCCTTGGGGCGGAAATTGGTGACCGGGCGCCGCATCGAGGCATAGACCACGGTGCTCCCGTCGGTGTGGCTGTCGTAGGTGGAAGAGCCGATCTCGGGGAACCGGAGCATCAGCAGATCGGTGTCGTCCAGCACCGTCAACCGGCCGTGGATCAACTCGTTCCAAGGGAAGACGACCCGAAGCCTCAGGTTGGCGTAGGCGCCGTAGGTGGCGGTGGCGATCAGCAGCACCGCGTCGGCCTCCGTGCCGGGAGTCGGCCGCACCACGAAGGGCACGTAGAACTCGGCGTCGTCGGCCCGAAGGCGAGCCGCATAGCATCCGCTCTTCCAGTCCTCGGGCACCACCAGCGTGAAGCTGGTCCGCCACCGGGCGTCGTCGACGTCGTCGTCGTGGAAGTGGATGGCGCCGTATTGCTCGGTCCGCAGCTGCCAGTTGTCGGTCTCACCCGCCCAGTTGGAGCCTCCCACCGCGCGGGTGGGCAGGTTGACGGTCTCCCCGTGATGGCCGTTGCCCGACACGTCGGTGACCGAGTCGGTGTCGATACCGATCGAGAGGTCCCAATCTGCATGCGCTCCTGCGACCGGCGCGGGACCGGCAACCTTCGACAGGCGGGAGATGTCCTCACCATCCAGCAACCGGGCGTAGACCCGGGGTCTTTCGATCCGGCCATTGAAAGAGAGCGCGGTGTGCTCCACGCCGCGGTCGTCCACGGCTCGGACGGCGCCTACATGGAAGTGGCTTCCTCCCAATGCTCCGGGCGCCGCTGCATCCATCCTCTCCCGGGATGACAGCGCGGATTCGAGGCGATGGGTCTCCATTCCCCGGGCGTGGAACTCCACCGTTCCTGGGTCAGGCTCATAGGTGACGGCCACCGCCGTCCAGCGGTGCTCCACCGGGACAATCGAACTGGTCACGATGGTTGTGGACCCCCCACTTCCCACCGCCAGGGCGAGCGCCCCGCCCTCCAGGATCAGGCTGAGGCCCGAGTCGTCGGTGGGGCTGTAGGTGCCGAGGATGCCCTGGCGACCCGCCGACGCCAGGGTGGGAAAGATGTTGGCGCTGAGGGTTACTCCCCCTCCCAGGGGAAGACCCTCCGGCATCGGGACCCGCACCGCCGAACCGGGATGGATGGGCTGCCACTCCGTAGGATAGTCACCGCAGACATCGGTACCCAGTTCGATCTCGCAGAAGTCCGGACAGTCCTCGCCCAGGCCCACCTCCGGAGCGATCAGCCGCACGATGTCCGCCCGGTAGGTCTCCGGACCCAGGGCGCTCACCTTGAACTCGATGCGCTCTCCCGGCCGCACGCTCTGGCGGTCCGCATATCCCATGACCGCAGCCTTGACGCTCACGACTCCGCTCCCGGGTCGGCGCCGAACATCTCCTCCCAGCGGCGTCGGAATACGAAGTGTTCGGCGTCTTCGATGGTGGTGAAGACGTGCTCCGGCAAAGTCTCTGTAGTCAGGGGGAAGGTCTCGCTGAAACGGGCCAGCGTCCACTCCGAATGCGGGCCGGTCAGCTTCAGGAAGTACTTGCCGGTGATGGGACCGCCACGCATGTATTCCAGCAGCGCCTGGAGGTCAGGAGAGTGCTTGCCGAAGGGCTGTCGAAGGAATTCCTCCCACAGATCGCGGCGGGAACCGTCAATGCCGGCGGGAAGTCGGGGTCGCTTCAGAAAGTCAGACATGTTTGCTTAAAGCCCATATTAATCGAACCTTCCTGGTGCTTCCATCCCTGGGGTAACGATTTGGCCGGCAACCAAGATTTTCCAGGGTATTCGGGAATTCGCTGCGATCTCAGTCCTATTGTTGCTTTGACAGCTTTGACAGCCAACAAACCAAGGAGAAAGCCTATGAAGAAACTACTCGCACTGCTGGCCATCCTGGCCTTGGTTGCAGCGGCCTGTGGAGAAGACACTTCGGACGCTGACGCCGCGGCCGCGGCCGAAGCCGAAGCAGCAGCCGAAGCAGCAGCCCGCGCCGAAGCCGAAGCAGAGGCAGCCGACGCCCAGGCGGCCGCCGAAGCCGCAGCAGCCGACGCCGCAGCCGCAGCGGCGGAAGCTGCCGAAGCGCAGGCTGCCCTGGATGAGGCCATGGCGGAACTGGAAGCCACCAAGATGGCAGCCGAAGAAGGAGACGAAGCAGCCATGGAGGCATTGGCTGAGGCCGAAGCGGCCGCAGCCGAAGCCGAGGAGGCCGCAGCCGAAGCCGAAGCTATGGTAGCCGAAGCCGAAGAGGCAGCGGCCATGGCCGAGAAGGAGTTGGAAGAGGCCGCAATGGCAGCGGAGATTCCCCGTGGTGGGACGCTCATCATCGCCCAAACGGCCGATCCAAACCAAATGCATCCCAACCGGTACGGATCCACAGCCGGCCGCAACGTCGTCACCAACATGTATGAAACCCTGGTTGAGTTCAACCTGAACACCTACGAGATCAGGCCTTTGCTGGCCACTCACTGGAATGTCTCAGAAGACGGTCTGACGCATGAATTCCATATTCGTCCGGACGTGGTCTTTCACGACGGCTCGGATCTGGACGCCGTTGACGTTGTTCGCTCAATCGAACGCGCGCAGGAGCCCGGGGCGGGAAGGACAGCTTCCTTGCTGACTCGAGTCGCGGAAGTCGTAGCGACTGGCGACCTCACCGTGGAGGTTCGACTCTCAGAGCCGGATCGCATATTGCACAGCACGCTGATCGACGTGTATATATCGCCTGCCGAGGACATCGACTTGAACGCGACGCCTACCGGCACCGGCCCGTACAGGTTCGTCTCCTGGGAGAAAAACCAAAAGGTTGTCATAGAGCGCAACCCCGACTACTGGGGCGACGCTTACCTGGACAGGATCGAGTACGTCACCGTTCCTGATGAGAACGTCCAGTCGCTTCAGATTCGATCCGGCGAGGTCCACATGCTGGCCCAGGGTCCGTTGCCCGAGTTGGCAGCCCTCAGCGACGCGGGCATCGTAATCGCCAGTCCTCCACAGGGGAACACCGGCCTGTATCACTTCCACGTCAACACCCGCAGGGACATCTGGTCGAATCCCCTGGTTCGCCAGGCGGTCAGCATGGCGATTGATCGCCCTGCGCTGCAACGAACCCTGCTGGGCCACATGCAGGTTATTTCCAACCCCATGGAGAACAACGCGCAGTTCTTCAACCCGGACGCGGCCTCATACAACACTCCTGACGTCGAAGGAGCGAAGGCTGTTCTCGCCAGTGCGGGGTACGCCGACGGCTTCGACGGCGGGGAGATGATAGTTTGCGCTACAAACATCGAGCACACCTGGCTGGCCGAGGCCGTTCAGGAGCAACTGAAAACCGGCTTGAACATCCAGATCGATCTGAACATCATGGATGTGGCGACCTATGTTGACAGAACGCTCCCCACGCATACGAATGACCCTGACCAGCTTGGCCTGTACGACCTGGCCTTGTGCGCAATGGTGCCCAAGCCGGACGAGTACGACTTGCTGAACCATCCCTACAACAAACTCTTCGTTGAGACCATGGGATGGATCGACCACAAGCCCGAGTTCTTCGAACTGCTGTCCAGTGCCCGATCCATCGCCTCCAACATCGAGTACAAGGAAGCCATCCACCAGTTGCAGTTGTGGGCCATGGAGGAACAGCCCCAGATCGTCCTCGGAGGACGACTGAACCCCATACCCCACAGTCCCGACGTGAAAGGCTTCATCTCGCACACACAAGGGACCCTCTACCTCACCAATGTCTATCTGACAGACGGTGGCTAAGTCCCGCTAAAGGCAACTGAGGAAGGAGGGGACGTTCCGGCGTCCCCTCCTCTCCTCCCGCCCAAACCTCGCACAGCAAGGTATCTTCAATCTCGATGCAAGTTCCGTTGCTAACCGTCGAGAACCTCTCGGTCCGGTTCAAAATGCCTGATCAGGTGATCAATGCCGTCAATGGCGTGAGCTTCTCCCTCAACACCGGGGAAACCCTCGGAATAGTCGGCGAGTCCGGATCCGGCAAGACGGTGACGGTGCTGAGCATCCTGGGACTCATCCCCAAACCCCCCGGGGAGATAACCGGTGGAAAGGCTCTCTTCGAGGGGCAGGACTTGTTGCCCCTGTCCACGGAAGCCCTCCGCTCGATCCGGGGACAGGAGATCTCCATGGTATTCCAGGATCCCATGACCTCGCTGAACCCGGTTATCAAGGTGGGGGAGCAACTGCGGGAAGCTCTGTGGACCCACAATCCTTCCGAATCCAGGTCCAATCACCGCCGGCGCGGCATCGAGTTGCTGGACATGGTGGGGATCCCGCAGCCGGAACGGCGCTACAACCAGTTTCCCCACGAGTACTCAGGCGGTATGCGCCAGCGGGCCATGATCGCCATGGCCATGGCCAACCGGCCCAAGCTGCTGATCGCCGACGAGCCCACCACCGCCCTGGACGTGACCATCCAGGCGCAGGTGATCGAAACCCTCAAAGCAGCCCGCCGGGAGACGGGGGCGGCTTCCATTCTGATCACCCACGACCTGGGGCTGGTCTCCCAAATCGCCGACCGGGTGATAGTGATGTACGCCGGTCGGATCGTGGAGGAAGGGCGCATCGGCGACATCTTCTCCCGGCCACGGCACCCCTACACGATCGGGCTGCTGGCTTCCATTCCTTCGATCACGCAAAGGAGGACGAAACTCTACTCCATTCCCGGCCAGCCTCCCGACATGGCCAACGTCCCCCCGGGATGCCCCTTCCATCCCCGGTGCGCCGTCGGAGGGGAGCGTTCGGTCTGCCGATCCGACTCCCCGCGGCTGGCCGAAATGGGAACCCGCCACCAGGCAGCATGTCACTTCACCGAGGAGGCGGCATCCTGGCTCGCCGGGAGAGCAACATGAACACCGCCGCCGTCCAGAAGCCGATCCTCGACATCCGGGACATCACCACCAGTTACCACATCCGCCGCAGCGGCGCCCAGAAGGCCACCACCCTGGTGGCGGTGGAGGACGTCACCCTGTCCATCAAGCCCGGGGAGACTGTGGGGCTGGTGGGTGAGTCGGGGTGCGGCAAGTCCACCCTGGGAAGGACCATCATCCGACTGCTTGAACCCTCTGCCGGAACGGTGAGTTTCGCGGGACAGGACATCACCCACTTCAGTCACCAACAGATGCGTCCGTTGCGCCAGGAGATGCAGATCGTATTCCAGGATCCCTACGCCTCCCTCAATCCTCGGTTCAGAGTCCGCCAGATCCTGTACGAGCCTTTCCGAATCCATGGCATCTCCAAAGCGGTGGCCGGCCAAAAGATCCCCGAACTCCTGTCCCTGGTTCAGTTGCCACCCGACTCCCTGCGCCGGTTCCCCCACGAGTTCTCCGGCGGGCAGCGACAACGGATCGCCATCGCCCGAGCCCTGGCTCTGGAGCCCTCTCTTCTGGTGCTGGACGAACCGGTGTCGGCGCTGGACGTCTCCATCCAGGCCCAGATTCTCAACTTGCTGGAAGACCTGCAAACCGAACTCGGCCTGGCGTATCTATTCATCGCCCACGATCTGTCGGTGGTGGGCCAGGTATCCGATCGCGTGGCGGTCATGTACCTCGGCCGCATCGTGGAAGAAGGCCCCCGGGACGCGGTTTTCAACTCC
The DNA here is from genome assembly GCA_009837815.1 of Acidimicrobiia bacterium. Classification (GTDB taxonomy): domain Bacteria; phylum Actinomycetota; class Acidimicrobiia; order Spongiisociales; family ZC4RG35; genus Bin76. The sequence goes on along the minus strand of VXSV01000086.1, from coordinate 28,087 downwards.
CCCCAGCATCCCTACACGATCGCCCTCCTGTCGGCGATCCCCGATATCTCCGCCGCCCAGGGTCAACAGACCCGGGAGCGGATCATTCTCACCGGCGACCTGCCCAATCCCCTCGATCCGCCATCCGGCTGCCGCTTCCGCACCCGGTGCCGGCGAGGCGACCAACTCTGCGTCGACCAGGAACCACCATTGGCGCCTGTTTCCGACAGCTTGGTAGCCTGCCATTACCCGGGCGCCGAAGACTCCGGCCCTCGATCATGACCAGATACGTTGCCCGCCGCCTGCTGCACGGGATCCTGGTCATGTGGATCGTCTCGACCGCCGTGTTCGTGATCTTCCGACTGGTCCCAGGCGACCCCGCCGCCATGACGCTCGGCCTCGACGCCTCACCGGAGGACTACGAAGCACTCCGAGAGGAGTTGGGCCTCAACGACCCCACCCACGTCCAATACCTGCGCTGGATGGGGAACCTGGCCCGCGGCGACTTCGGGAAGTCGATCACTCACGGCTACGCCGAGGTGTCCGGCCTGGTCTTTCCCGCCTTGGGGAGAACCTTGGAACTGGCTGCTCTCTCCATACTCCTGGCGGTGATTGTGGCCGTGCCCCTGGGGATGATCTCGGCCATCCGGGAAGGCACATGGGTGGACCACATCGCCCGGGTGTTCACCACCCTGGGATTCAGCATGCCCACCTATGTGATGGGAATCGGCTTGCTCATCCTGCTGGCGGAAGTGTTCCCCCTTCTACCTCCCGGGGGGTACGTTCCCTTTGGAGAAGATCCCGTCAAGCACCTCAGTCAACTGATAATGCCGGTGCTCACCATCGCGTCGGTGACCGCCGCCCGGCTGACCCGGTTCATGAGAGCAGGGATGTTGGAAGTGCTCAGCGCCGACTACGTGCGCACCGCCCGCGCCAAGGGCCTGACGGAGCGTCGGGTCAACTACTGGCATGCCTTCCGGAACGCCGCCATCCCGCTGGTCACCGAGGTGGGGGTCAACTTCGGATTGCTGGTGGGAGGGATGGTGGTTATCGAGCAGATCTTCATTTGGCCGGGGTTGGGATGGCTTATGATCCAATCCATCCTCACCCGGGCGTTCGACGTGGTTCAGATAGCCGTGCTGGTCTCGGCCGCCACCTTCGTGATCGTCAACCTGCTGGTGGACCTGACCTATTCCTGGCTCGACCCGAGGATCGCCCGTTCATGAGCGCACAAGGACCAACCCGGATATGACATCTGCCGCACAGTTCTCGGAGAGACGCAAGATCTGGAGGAGGATCGTCCGCAATCCCCTCCACCTCTTCACCCTCAGCATGGTGGCGCTGCTGGTGCTGACCGCGGTGTTCGCCGATCTCCTGGCGCCTTACGGCGCCACCGAAGTGGTCGCCTATCCCTTCGAGTTGCCTACCGGACAGTTCTGGCTTGGCACCGACTCGATAGGAAGGGACATCTTCAGCCGTCTCATCCACGGGTCGCGAGTCTCCCTGTACGTGGGCTTTGCCTCCACCGCCATCGCGGTGGTGTTCGGGGTTCCGATGGGCGTTGTCAGCGGGTACTTCGGGAAGCTCACCGACACCATAATGATGCGCGCCACCGACGGACTGCTGGCGTTTCCCCCCATCATCCTGGCCATGGCCATGGTGGCGGTGCTGGGAACCAACCTGCGCAATACCATCATCGCCATCGGGATAGTCCAGATCCCCCGCTTCGCCCGCCTGGTGCGAGGAATGGCCCTCTCCCTCAAAGAGAGCGAATTCATCACCGCGGGCAGAGCCTTGGGCGCCAGTCATGTATATCTGATGCAGCGGTCGCTCCTGCCCAACCTGACCTCGATCATCCTGGTGCAGTTCACTCTCACCTTCGCCACCGCGGTGCTAACCGAAGCCGCCCTCAGTTTCCTGGGTCTGGGCGCTCAGCCTCCCGCCCCGTCCTGGGGCGCCATGCTGCTGGCCGGAAAGACCCTGGTCTCCACCAATCCGTACCTGGCGTTGGGAGCGGGAAGCGCCATATTCATAACGGTGCTGGTCTTCACCCTTCTGGGCGACACCCTCACCGACCTCCTCAACCCCTACCGCACCGACCGTTAAAGGACAGGGGCTTCCCGGCCACGGAGAGATTCCCGGAGCGGTCGACGATCACAACTTGTACTTCTGGAGGACGCTCTCCTGCACGTCGATGCCCAGACCGGGTTGCTCCGGCGGGATGCCGACGGTGCCCCGATCATGGACGAAGGGGTTGGTGACCAGTTCATGTTGCATCGGGTTCTCGATGGGTTTGAACTCGAACAGCAGGCATCGGTCGGTGCTGAACGACAGCGCCAGGCTGGCCGCGGTCACAGGCGCCCCGCTCCAGGCGTGGGCGTTGAACCACACTCCCGCTTGTTCCACCAGTCGGATGATCTGCAGGGATCCGGTGATGCCCCCGACGCGACCGGGGTCGACTCCCAACACGTCGGCGGCGCCGGTGGCGATCACCTCGCGGTAGCCGTCGGCGTCCCACTCTCGCTCTCCCCACGCCAGCATGGTGTTCACCGCGCCGCGGAGTTTCTGGTAATTGATGTACTCACGGGGCTCGAAGGGCTCCTCCATCCACCGCAATCCGTACTCCTCCCATGCGCGGATTGTTCGGATGGCGCGTTCCAGGTCCCAGGTGCAATTGACCCCGCGGTCGAGCATGATCCAGGCATCGGGACCCACCGCTTCCCGGAGGCGGCGCATGAATTCGATGTCCCGGTTGGCATCGTAACCCAAGCGGGTTATCCCCGCCTTGCCCAATCCGATCTTCACCCCCCGGTAACCGTCCTCCTGCACCCACCGGCCGTGTTTTTCGATCTCTTCGTCCATGGTCAGGAAGGCGTGGGTGCTGGCAATGGCCGGCAGCGACTCCCGGACGGGGCCGCCCAGCATCTTGAGGACGGATTGGCCGAGGTCCTTTCCCTTCAGGTCCCAAAGGGCCAGGTCGATCGCCGAGAGGGCGAAGTGAGAAAGCCCGCCGCGATATCCGTACCACCAGGCGTGTTTGCGCAACTGCCTCCAGATGGCGATGTTGTCGACCACGTCCCTTCCCAGGATGAGTTCCCCCATCCCTGAGATGATCTGCTCGGTTGCTCGGCACGCCTCCGGCCACATGGTGATGGCCTCTCCCCAGCCCACCGTCCCATCGGTCGTCTCGATCCGGCAAAAAGTGAGATGCCGGGTAGCGCCCGAGTCGTTGGGCTCGGGGTAGGCGACCGAGATTGGAGTTACGTTGGCTATGCGCATCACTTCTCCTGTTCCGGGACCACTCAGCCCCTAGTTCTGCAAGGAAAGCCCTATGGGGTAATGGTAGAGCACAGACCCTCCTGCGCTCGGGTTGGAGAAAGAGTTAATTTGGCGGGGAGAGTCCCCGGGCCGAGGTAAGGGTCAGACCGCCCGGACCTCGAAGCCCATCCACTCCGCCATCAGTTGAAGCGTCCGGAGGTTATGGCCGGGAGTCAGCACGCTGTGGTGGGTGGCGCCGGCGTTGCAGAACCGCTGGAAGGCCTCGGGGGCCGGACCCGAGGAGAAGCGGAACATCCCGTTCGGTCCCTCGATCGCCTCGTGCCGCGAGCCGATGATCTCACCCTCACCCACCACCAGCGCCCAGCCCCCCTCGGCGCCCGCAATCGGAGACATGCTGAGCAGGGTGGCGGGTCCGGTGGGCAGGGAGAACACGATCGCGGTGCCGGGGCCGCCCACCCCCATGTAGTGGTCCTCGGGCAGGAGGGTGATGGGGCGGGTCGGATCGGCCATCGACACATCGCTCTCGCCGCCGTTGGCCAAAAGCACCCAATCCCCTTCGAAGTCGACCCCGTAGACCTCGCAGTACAGGGAACCGCCCGCCACCGCCTTCCCGATTACCAGGGCGATGCCGGCCGGAAGGTCGCCGGTGCAGGAAAGCGGCGTTCCCGCCTCGGTTAGACATGTAACCCCGAGACAGGCGGTGATGCCTACTTCGGGATTCCAGCGGAACATGTCCCCATGACAGTTCACCGTCCCGCCCGCCAGGCCGTTCCGTTGGCAGATGTCCTGGAGGGCCAGGGCCAGCCGGGCCGAACGGTGAAGGATCTCATCGGACGTTCGACTCGTCTCAAACCTGTCCCGCAGACCGTCGGCAAGTCCTTTCACGCCCTCCGCCGAGGCTTCTGCAAAGGCGGTGTTCAGTTCCTCCCTCGAAATAGACACCATCTGCAGACCCAGTCGAGCCACCTCGTCGGGGGTGGCCTCAACATCCAGATACCCCCCGATCGGAGCTCCGATCGCTCCCACCCGCGAACCCTTGAGTCGGTTTGCCAAGGCCGCCGCCCGGACTGTCTCCGCCACCTCAGCCGCGAATTCCGCCGACTCCAATCGACCTACCAGGGTCACCATGGGTCTTCCTTCCCTGGCCATGACGTTGGTGAACATCACCAGACCCACCAGGGTGCTCCGCTGGGTCCCCTCCTCGGTGGTGTACACGTCGGGTATGGAAGTCAGTTCCTGGGCGGCCACCGAGATCACCGGGACGTCCAACCCCGAGATCGCCTCCCAGCCGTAGCTGGGGGGAGCGGCCATGGCGGGAACGAAGACCACCACCTCGACTTCTTCGGCAGCGAATACCCGGTTTGCCCGGCGCCCGGCCTCCTCGGAGTCCACCACACCGGGATACACGACATCCCCTCCGGCCGAGAGGAACTCGGTGAATCGATGAGCCAAAGCCTCCCGGTCCCGGCGGAACTCGGGGGGCATCGCCTCGTCGAACAGCCCGAAGTAAACGGACAGTTGTCCGATGCGGGGTGGGCGGTCTGGAGAGGGGCGGCTCATCGGTTGGCCTAACTTTAATAACAGACCACATCCCGCCGACGAAAGGAACGACCGCCATGCGGCTTTCGTGCGCCGATTATTCCTTCCCGCTCCTGCCGTACGACGTGAACCTCGCCCTGATCAAGGGGTTGGAATTCGATGCGGTGGACGTAGCCGTGTTCTCGGGAAACCCCAACAACTCCGCCGAGGACGTCATAGCCGACCCCACCGGCGCCGGCCGGCGGATCAAGGCCATGACCGACGACGCCGGGTTAGTAGTGGCTGACGTCTTTCCCATCGTGATCACCGACTTCAGACCTGTCTTCGATGTTCAGTCGGCGGCGCCCAACAATCCCTCGGCCGAGGTCCGCCGCCAAGCCCGAGATGACTTCCGCCGGTTCATCGAGTTCACCTTGGTGCTGGAGTCTCCGGGGCTCACCATCCTGCCGGGCTGCCCCTTCGAGGACAGCCGTACCGATCGGGACTGGGGTCTGGCAACAGAGGAACTGGCCTGGAGGGTACAGGTAGCCGAGGAGGCCGGTCTGGAACTTGGATTCGAGCCGCACATCGGCTCCATAACCGAGACTCCTGAAGTGACAGCTCAATTCGTGGCGGAGGTACCGGGGTTGAAAGTCTGTCTCGACCTCGCGCATTTCATCTATCAGGGAATCTCCCAGGAACGCATCGAGATGCTCTTGCCCATTTCCAGGCACCACCAGGTCCGGCAAGCCGCCGACGGGGTGATGCAGGCCATCTCTTATGAAGGAACCATCGACATCAAACGACTGGTGCGCAAGTTGATTGCCATGGACTACGACGGGTTCATTGCCGCCGAGTACGTCTGGATGCAGAAATGGGCCTGCGACCGGGTTGACAACCTGTGCGAGACCATATACGTTCGCAACCAGGTCCGCGAGGCCCTGGCTAGTCCAGCTTGAGTCCCCAAGCCTCGGCTTCGATCACCGCAGGAGATACCGCCTCCGCGCGGCGGGTCCGCGCAGAGAGAAGGGCAGCTTCGATCGCCGCAATCCCCAGGGCGGAAGCGACCGGATCGCCATGGTTGACCGCATCCGGATACCCTAGAGCCAGGTCGCAGAAGGCGTGAACCGGCAAGGTCCCAGGATAGATGGCGGCGCCTCTCATCAACGGGAACGAGTAATCATCCCCGTCCTGGCGGACTATCTCTATACGGTCCCGCTCCAGATCGACTATCACCGCACCTTCGGCGCCGAATACCCGCACCTCCATGTGGTGACGCTGGGAGGTCGGAACTCCGGCCCCACCGGAGACCGACACCAGCGGACCCTGCCGAGTGGTGGTCAAAAAGGCGTCATACAGATCGCTTCCCGCCGGTCCTGGAGACACAGCGCCCATTGCATCGGCGGGAATGAGGCCGGTTAGCCAGAAGACCAGCGAATACAGGTGGCTCAACTGCCCGTAGGCGTACCCGCCGTCCTCCCCCACCCAGGTAGAAGGTTCCGGCGGGCTCTCGGCGCCGGGGATAGAGTCCTCCTCGCCGGAGAACAGCCCCCGCGCCGGAGAGGCCATCTGAGCGACGACATGCTCCAGACGGCCGATTCGCCCTCCTCTTATCCAGTCGCGGGCCGCCACCGCCTGGGGGAGGAACTGCCATCCATGGGGCACCAGGAGGACCACCTCCTGGTCCGCGGCCCTCCTCACCATCTCGAAGGCATCGGCGGCGGTTATCGCCAACGGCTTCTCGCACAGCACATGCAGACCCCGGTCCAAGGCGGCCATGGCATGGGTGTGGTGAAAACTGTGCGGCGAAGAGACCGCCACCGCATCCAGTTCGTCCCACGGCAGGAGTTCGTGATCCTCTGTGGCAATGGGTACACCGAACCGCTCCGCCACCCGCTCGGCCTCGACCGCTCCCTTCCGACACACGGCCCGTATCTCCACATCGGGCCGGGATGCGAACACCGGAAGGTGATTTTCCACCGCCCACCACCCGGCGCCGACCACCGCCACCCTCAGAGGTGCACGGTCCGAAGAATCTGCTCGCTCTGTCATTGTCTCCAGAGGCTAGGGCGACCAGGGACCACGCCGTTCAGACTCCGGTAGGGTAAATCTCGCCGCCGACCCGACTGCCCTCTGTGAATACCCCATCTCAACCCCTCCCGCCCGGTCAACGACCCCGGTTGGCGCTGGTACCGGATCGGGTATGGAATCCTCCGGACTCCGACACGCAACCCGGCAAGGCCTTGCTGATTTCGGCGGGCAGGATAGAAGGTTTGACAGATCTAAAGACGCTCCCGGGGGATTTGGACCGTGTGCGGTTCCCGGGTTGCACCCTCATGCCGGGCCTGATCGACGCCCACGTTCACATGGCTTCGTGGATGGTTCCCGCCCTGCTGGCCGCCGGGGTGACCACGGTGCGGGACATCGGCAACAATCTCGAGTGGATACTGGGATTGAGGTCTCGCCTGGACGCCGATCCCCGGCCCACTCCCCGGGTGCGCTGCTGCGGCCCGGTGCTGGATGGCTCACATGTCAATTGGCCGCTGCTCGGAGAAGGCCACGAAGACCCGACAGCAGTGGCTGCAACGGTGGATAGGCTTGCCGAGGCCGGGGTCGACGAGATCAAGCTCTACGTTCATCTCGACCTGGAACAGGTCAAGGCGGCCGTGGTGGCGGGCAGGCGAGCCGGGGTGCCGGTAGTGGCCCATCTGGGAAAAGTGGACGCGTTGGAAGCCGCCCGGGCCGGGGTGGCCGAACTTCAGCACCTCAGCGGGATCATCCATCCCCTGGACGGTTCCCATCTGGTGGATCTGCGGGAAGTGACCACAGGACTGATCGAAGCCGACACGGCGCTGTGCCCCACCGTGATCGTTTGGGACCGCCTGGCTCGGCTCAGCCACTTCGTATCCCGGCCCGACCCGCGGCTGCGGTGGGTGCCCGATGAGATCAAAGAGAGCTGGGACGCCTTTCCCCACCGCCATGACCCGGAAGGATCCCGAGGTCGGATGGCGGCGGTGGCAGAGATCCGGAAGACGGTTCCGCGGTTCTATCAAGCCGGCGTACCCATTGTCGTCGGTACCGACGCGCCCTGGCCCTACCTGATCCCCGGATTCAGCCTCCACGATGAACTGGCGATGTTGACAACTTCGGGACTCACGCCGGCTCAGGTGCTCACTGCGGCCACCCGGGAAGCGAGCCGCAGGCTGGGTATCGACCATCTAACGGGGACTCTCGAGGAAGGAAAGTCGGCCGATCTTCTCTTGGTCGAGGGAAACCCCGTCTCGGAGATAGATGACATCCGGCGGGTGCGGGAGGTGTTCCGGGCCGGGCAACTTGTCGACGTGGCTGCATTGGAGCCCGGGGCTTTCCACCCTGAAGACCCCGTCAACGGGAGCCTGATCGCCTACGCCAAAGGCGTCTCGCGGCCAATGGGAGCCCATCACTGCTAGCCCCTTCCGATCAGGCGGGGCCAAGCCGGGGTAGGATACTTTTCTGACCGGGACCGCTTGTATACCGCCATATTGGTGGTGCTTTGCTTTCCCGGTTTGGCGAAAATCAATTCGTCACCGTCAAACTTTTACAGAGAAAGGCTGAGAATGTCACGCAAGCTGATACTTGGAATTGCGATCATCGCCCTGCTGGTGGCTGCCTGCGGGGAAGACGAGGAAGAGGCGGCGCCCGCCACGACCGCCGCCCCCGCCACCACGGCCGCCCCCGTTGAGGAGGCCCCGGAAGAGGTTCCCGAGGAAGAACCCGAGGAACCCGGCGGTCCCTACGAGGCCATGATCCGCCCGGCCGAGCAGCCGTGGAAGATCGGTTATGGCGACGGCCTGTCGGGTATTCCGTTCACAGACAGCGTCACCGACAACATCAACGCGGTCGCCGCCGAGATGGGCGTGGAGATCGTCTACTGCGACAACGCCTACGACCAGGAGCGGACCGTGGAGTGCTCCAACCTGCTGGTCACCCAACAGGTCGACGGAGTGATCTTCGCCAACTGGATCGCCGGCACCGAGGAACTCATCGCCGGGATCTTCCAAGACGCCGGGATCCCCTGTGTCTCCTACGACGGACCCCACCCCGGATGCGTGGCGTTCGGCCCCGACAACTACAACGCCGCTCTGGAAGCGGGGCGGTACCTGGCCGCCTTCGCCCAGGAGCAGGGTTGGGCGGCCGAGGACACCCATTTGCTCTTGGTGTGGACGCCGGACGTGCCCGTCCACAAGGCCCGCGCCGACGGGGCCAGGGACGGCGTCAGAGAGAGCTTCGCCATCCCGGACGAGAACATCCACGACATCCCCACCGAGGGTCTGACCGACACGCTCCCCAACGTGACCACCTGGGCGACCGGCAATCCCGACGCCAAACACGTTCTCTGCTTCGGACACAGCGACCAGCCCGGCGTGGACTGCGCACTGGCCTTGGAGCAGAGTGGCTTCCTGGGGAACGCCGCCGCCGCCAGCCTGGGCGCCTCCGACGAAGCCCTGGTGGACCTGAGGGGCCGCTCGGACGACGAGTCGGTGTTCAAGGCCACCATCAGCTACTTCCCCGAGCGCTACGGCCAGTACCTGGTGCCCGCCATCGTGGACCTGATCGAGGGCAAAACCGTTCCCGAACGGCTCATCCCCTCCGTCTCGCCGGTGACCAGGGACAACGTTGAGCAGTTGTATCCGGGAGGCGAGTTGGACGAAACAGCCATGGGTGACGAGGACGAGTACCAAGCCGTTATTCGGGAAGCTTCCGGAGCGTTCAGGATCGGTTATGGCGACGGCCTGTCGGGTATTCCGTTCACAGACAGCGTCACCGACAACATCAACGCGGTCGCCGCCGAGATGGGCGTGGAGATCGTCTACTGCGACAACGCCTACGACCAGGAGCGGACCGTGGAGTGCTCCAACCTGCTGGTCACCCAACAGGTCGACGGAGTGATCTTCGCCAACTGGATCGCCGGCACCGAGGAACTCATCGCCGGGATCTTCCAAGACGCCGGGATCCCCTGTGTCTCCTACGACGGACCCCACCCCGGATGCGTGGCGTTCGGCCCCGACAACTACAACGCCGCTCTGGAAGCGGGGCGGTACCTGGCCGCCTTCGCCCAGGAGCAGGGTTGGGCGGCCGAGGACACCCATTTGCTCTTGGTGTGGACGCCGGACGTGCCCGTCCACAAGGCCCGCGCCGACGGGGCCAGGGACGGCGTCAGAGAGAGCTTCGCCATCCCGGACGAGAACATCCACGACATCCCCACCGAGGGTCTGACCGACACGCTCCCCAACGTGACCACCTGGGCGACCGGCAATCCCGACGCCAAACACGTTCTCTGCTTCGGACACAGCGACCAGCCCGGCGTGGACTGCGCACTGGCCTTGGAGCAGAGCGGCTACCTCGGTCACGCGGCCGCCGCCAGCCTGGGCGCCTCCGACGAGGCGCTGGTGGATCTGCGGCAGCGCTCCGACGACGAGTCGGTGTTCAAGGCCACCATCTCCTACTTCCCCGAGCGCTACGGCACCTACCTGGTGCCCGCCATCGTGGACCTGATCGAGGGCAAGACCGTTCCCGAACGGCTCATCCCCTCCGTCTCGCCGGTAACCAGAGACAACGTCTTCGACCTCTACCCGGGGTAGAAGCGAAAACGAAATAGGATTGTGCCCGGTGGCCCGCCGCCATGGCGACCACCGGGCACGTCCACAACCGCATGGACAACGAGATATGGGTGAACCGAGCAAACCGCCGCTGATGCGTTTGTCGAATGTCTCCAAGGCGTTCGGCCAAGTCAAAGCTCTGGTGGATGTGAGTCTGGACCTGCGTGCAGGAGAAGTCGTGGGTCTGCTGGGTGACAACGGCGCCGGCAAATCCACGCTGATCAAGATCCTGTCGGGAAACTATCACGCCGACGAGGGTTCTTTCGAATACCAGGGGCGGCCGGTAACCATCAACCGCCCCGCCGACGCCCAAGCTCTGGGAATCGCCACCGTCTATCAGGACCTGGCGCTGGTGGAAACCAGATCTGTGGCTCACAACATCTATTTGGGACGGGAACCTCGCCGCTTCGGGTACTTCATGGACCGCCGCAAGATGGAACGCGACGCCAACGTGATGCTCGAGGACCTGAACATCAGCTTGGCGTCTCAGAAGACCGATGTCGAGTTGCTGTCGGGAGGCCAAAGACAAGCGGTTGCCCTTTCGCGGGCAATCGCCATGGGAGGCAACATCCTTCTTCTGGACGAACCCACGGCCGCCCTGGGAGTGGAACAGACCCAGCAAGTCCACCACCTGATCACCAGCATGCGCCGACAAGACAAAGCGGTCGTGGTGATCACCCACGACCTGAGCGACATCTTGGACATAACCGATCGCATCGCAGTGCTCCGCCAAGGCAAACTCTGGGCCTACGCACCCTCGTCAGAGACGACCACCAACCAGATCATCGGGTGGATAACCGGAGTTGCCCCACCTCATATCCGGAACGGAGCGGGCGAGATGAACAATGGTTCCGCCCAATGATCTCGGCTCTGAAGAGGCAGGACAACTGGACCCTGATCGGACTGTTCATCACACTGCTGATGCTCATTGCCCTTTTCAGTTGGCAGTCCGAGTTCTTCTTCACAACCCGCAACTTCATCAACATCGGGCAGGCCATCTCCATCAGAGGCTTGATCGCCATCGGTTTGACGGTGGTGATGATCGCCGGAGGTCTGGATCTTTCCATGGCCGCCGTGGCAGCTGTGGCCGGCATGGTCACGGCGAGCCTGATCACCTTGGAGGTCAACAGCGTCCTGGTCGGCGTGCTGGGCATAGCCGCCGCCGGGGTCCTGGGGTCCTTCAACGCCCTGCTGATCGTCAAGTTCCGGATCAACCCGATCATCGCCACGCTGGGAACTCTGCTCTTCTACCGGGGCCTGGCGTTCGTGTCCACCGGGGGCGACAACATCGTGATCGGCGTCAACGCCTGGAGCGAACTGGGGAGGGGGTCCTGGCTCGGAGCCCCGATAACCGTTTGGCTGTTCCTGGCGGTGGTCGTGATGGGAATGTGCTTCATGCGGTTCACTGTGGCAGGCAACCACCTCTACGCCATAGGCGGCAACAGCGAGGCATGTCGCAACGTCGGTATCAGGGTCGACCGCCTGCGAGGCTGGACTTACGTGGCCCAGGCCTGCCTGGCGGGGTTGGCGGGCCTGATGCTCACCTCCCAGAGCGGCACGGCCTTGCCAAGCGCCCTCAACGGCGCCGAACTGGACATCATCGCCGCGGTGTTGCTGGGTGGCATCGCCCTGAGCGGAGGCCGGGGGGGCCTATTGGGGACCCTCCTAGGGCTCTTGATAATCGGGGTCGTCCAGAACGGCTTGATTCTCCTCCAGGTGCAGATCTACTGGCAGTCGGTGGTGCGCGGCGCGATACTGATCATCGCCGTTACCCTGGACAGCCTGAGAAGAGGCGGTGGCTACCGCTAACCAGGACCGGATCGGCGGCGCCTATCCGCCGTGACGCGTACTCACAGCAGAAAGGGGCCCAGAGACGGGAACCCCCTTCCGTCCGTTTGGGAGGGTTCGCCAGCTACAGGTTGTCGTAGATCGCCGTCTCGAAGTCCATGAAGCCGCCCACCGAAGTGGCGTCCGCGAACGGAAAGATCTGGGTAGCCCAGAATCCACCTACTCCGTTCTGCCGGTCTATCCAGTAGTACAGGTTGGCCAGGCCCGCCCAGGCCAGGGCGCCCGCCGGGCGGCCCGTCGGGGCGTCCTCATCGTTGATCATGAAGGTCAGCGCCCATGACTTGGGCATCCCTGGAAAGAACTCCGCATAGTTGGTGAGAGACGGGTCCACTGCGGGGAGACCCTTGATCTTCATCTCTCCCAAGCCGTTCTGCGCGGCCATCTCCACGGTTTCGGGGGCGAGAACCTGACCGCTGGGACCCATGCCGTCGTTCAGCCACATTCGGATGAACTTGATGTAGTCCTCCACGGTCGAGTACAAGCCGTGACCGGCCATGTGCACCTTGGGATCCGGCGGCAACTCGAAATCGAGAGGCTTCAACTCTCCGTCGTCATCTCGGTGATGTATCAACGCCATCCGGCTCCGCATCTCATCGCTCAAGTAAAAAGAGGTGGAATTCATCCCGAGGGGTTCGAATATGCGCTCCTGCATCACCTCGCCCAGGCGCTTGCCGGTGATCCCTTCCACGACCTGCCCCGCCCAGTCAATGTTCGTTCCGTACTCCCACTCGTCGCCCGGATCGAATAGAAGGGGAGTCATGAGCGACTCCTTCGATGACGTGACCGGGCTGACTTGGCCGTGGTCCCGGGCCAACCGGTTGTACGTCTCATTGAAGAAGAAGTAGGAGAGGCCGGCTGTGTGGAGAAGCAGCATCCTGGTGGTCACATCACGCTTCGGCGGACGCAGCATGGGGTTTCCGTCGTCGTCAAACCCGTCCAGCACCTGCAGTGCCCCGATGGCGGGCGTGTAATTCTTAGCCGGCGCGTCGAGATCCAGCTTGCCTTCTTCCACCAACTGCAGACAGGCGGCGCCTGCGATGGCCTTGGTCGTGGAGAAGATCGCGCAGATGGTGTCGGTGGTCATCTCCGCGCCGTTGCCCAGGGACCGGACCCCGCGGGCTCCTTCGTAGATGTTCCCTTGGCGGTTTGTTGCCAGGGCGACCACACCGGGCACGCGGGGACTCCCGGAGGTCACTCCATCCAGGACCGCGTCCGCCGCGGCGGATAGGTTGTTCACATTGTCTCCTTTCGGCCACCTTTGCTCGAATGGTAAGAGTGAAACGGAACACCGCCCCCTGCCGGCGCGGGATAACTTGGCGCGGGATCGTAAACTGAGGCCGATCCCCCCGGACCACATGTGAGGACCTCATGTCGAGCGCCGTCTCTTCTGATCTATGCGGCAAAACGTTGGCCAAGCTGGAAGAACTCGGCACTGCCCAGAATCGCAAGGTCTACCCCCGGCATGGCGTCAAAGGGCCTTTGTTCGGAGTCAGCTACGCCAACCTGAAAAAGCTCGCCGGACGCCTGGGTCCTGATCACCAGCTGGCGGTTGAGTTGTGGGCCTCGGGAAACCACGACGCCCGGGTGTTGGCCACGATGGTGGACGACCCCTCCCGGATATCGGAGCGAACCCTCCGCAAGCGCCTTGCCGATGTTGACAACTACGTCCTGGCGGATGCCCTTGCCTCCCTGGTGGGTCGCACCTGCTTCCGGGACGAGCTGGCGACGGATTGGACCACCGACCCGGAAGATGAGTGGGCCGGAACGGTCGGGTGGTCGTTGGTCGCCGCACAGGCGCTGGAAGTCGAAAGCTCTCCGCATCACGAGTACTTCGCCGAAAAGCTTTCCCATATAGAACGACATATTGCGTTTGCGGCCAACCGGGTCAGGCATTCCATGAACGGCGCCCTGATCGCCATCGGGTGTCGGAGCCGGGAGTTGCGGCAGGCAGCCGAGGAGGCCGCGGGTCGCATCGGGAAGGTGGAAGTCGATCACGGTCGGACCTCCTGCAAGACCCCGGACGCCGTCTCCTACCTCGCCAGGGTCTGGAAACGCAAGGCGGCGCGCTCTTCCTGAGTGGACCCGGGAGGATCATCTCATCATCCGGATCGTCCGTGAGTAGTCTTCCTGGCAGAAGAACGAAACATGCCAACATTGCGATCAGTATTCACACCCTGGTCGGGACACTGCGGCCCCGACTCTCCTCCGGGCTCTCCCGGCTCTGCCCGGGCAACCCTGTTCCGGCGTAGGCTCATGAAGCTGGGGGCCCTGATGGCAGTGATCGTGATCGGTGCATCCTGCGGCGACGATCCCTCCGCTGACATTCCCACCACCCTGGCGCCGATCACTTCCACTACAACCATCCGGTTGGCAACCACCACTCTTCCACCGCCCGAACCCACCCTGCCGGAGACCACCACCACGTCGACCACCTTGATCTCTCTGACCGAGGAGTCGATGAACTATCTCGAGGTGCTGTTGGCGGTCGAGGTCAACATCGGCAAACTGGTTGCGGACGTACAGACCTTGAATGAGAACTGGGACAATCGATCCGAAGTCGGGGTTTCCTACGGGGAAACCGATGCGGCTATGGAGGCTGCCGCGCAGCGCGCCCAGGAGCTACGCGACGCCTTCGAGGGCATACGGCCATCCGCGCAAGGCAACATCCCCCTCGAACATCAGACCGCGTCCGCGGCGGTGGTCCTTATGGCGGATACAGCTGCGGAGATGCTCGACGGCTTGCGGTCCACAGACACAGGCCAAGCCCGCCGATCAGCGCTGGTGGGATTCCTGACCGCCTATGAAATCTTCCAGGAAGCCATATCCCGTGTGGCGGGGATGATCGGAGATGAAGGGACCGAGGCTCTCGCCAGGAACAGGGCCGAGAACGACGTGCCGACCGTCCAGGAAGCCACCACCACCACAACCACCACAGCCACCACCCAACCGTCTGCCGCCACAACCACCGCACCAGCCGACGAGACGGTTCCGGAGAATCCCGGCAACACCAAGAGTTGTAATGACTTCGCCACCCAGGCAGAGGCCCAAGAGTGGTTCGACACCTATTTCCCCCTGTACGGCGACGTAGCGCTGATCGACACCAACAACAACGGGATAGCTTGTGAACGCCTGCCGTAAGCGGGCCTAAAGCTCAAACGAGAGGCCTACCCACCCAGTCCGGCGAGCCGGGCGGCCGACGGATCCAGGAGAACCGTGACCCTGGAATGCAGCCGGAGCGCCGAGGCCGGAACCGCAGACGTGATCGGCCCCTGGAGCGCCGCCCGCACGGCTTCGGCCTTGGAAGGTCCCGCCGCCAATACCAGGAGATGGGCGGCCTGGCGGATCGTGGCCATCCCCTGGGTCATGGCAAGGGCCGGCACCTGGTCGGGGCCGTCGAAGTACCGGGCGTTGTCAGCCCTGGTAGCCGCCGCCAGACGTACCACCCGTGTGCGAGACTCAAAGGAGGACCCTGGCTCGTTGAACGCCAGATGGCCGTTGCGCCCCACCCCGAGGATCTGCAGTCCCACTCCCGCCCGGGTCACCAGCCGGTCGTAACGATCGCACTCCAGATCAGGGTCGGTAGCCCCGCAGTCCGGCGCGTACAGGTTTTCGGGGTCGATGTCCACATGCCCGACGAACTCGGCTTCGATGAGGTTGCCGTAGCACTGGGGATGCTCCGGACCGAGACCGATGTAGTCGTCGAGCAAGAAGGAACGCACCCTCCTGAAGCTCAGACCCTCCCGGTGATGACGACGGATCAATTCGCCGTAGAGAGGGAGCACAGATGCTCCGGTGGCGAGCCCCAGCACCGGATCCTGCGTGGAGCCAAGGTACTCCTGGACCACGTCGGCGGCCCTGCGCGCCAAGGTGTGAGCATCTCCCTCCACGATCACCTCCACCGGATTCATGCTCAGGGCCGACGGGGCAGGTACCCGTGCACGCCGATGAGGAGTATCACGTCCCGCTGTCGGTGGTCTTGGCCCCCGTGATGAATGCCACGAGATCATCCTTGGTGACCTGATCGACTTTCACTTCGGCGGCTTTGCGGCCCCGGCGCAGGACCACCGCGCCGTCGCAGACCTGGGTGACGCGGTCCATGTTGTGGGTGATCAGCAGAACCGCGACGTCCGCATCCCGGAGCGCCACGATCAGATCGAGCACCCTCTGTGCCTGTTCTACGCCCAGGGCCGCGGCAGGTTCGTCCAGGAGAACGATTTTCTGTCCCCAGGCCACCGCTCTCCCGATGGCGATGGCCTGACGCTGGCCCCCAGAGAGAAGGCCCACCGGCTTTCGCAGCGAGGGGATGGAGATCCCGAGCCGCGCCAGGGTGGCCTGGCACTCACGGGACATCCTCCTCTTGTGGAGGAGACCTATGCGGGACCCGAAAGACCCGCCCCGTGTGTACTCACGGTTGAGAAACAGGTTCTCCACCACATTGAGGCTGTCGATCAGCGAGAGGTTCTGGTGCACCGTCTCCACGCCCAGGGTCCGAGCCACATCCGGAGACGAGATGCGATGCGTCTCGCCGTCGATGCTCACGGTGCCCGAGTCGGGCTGGTATACCCCCGCTATGCACTTGACCAGCGTGGATTTCCCGGCACCGTTGTCACCAAGGAGCGCCGTCACCTGGCCGCGATGGATGTCCAGGGAGACATCCTCGAGGGCCTGCACGGCTCGAAACGCCTTCGACATGTTCCGCACCGAGAGCGCCGGCGCGGTCATCGGCGACCCCAATCGACCGGTGCGCCGTCCACGTTCCATATGCCCGACACCACCGGATTCCCGACGCTGACGCCCTTCACTCCCACCACCAACGACCGAGTGACAAAGGCTTGGATCCGAAAGCCCGCGATCACAGTGTCTCCCTCTTGAAGCCTTCGACCCTCCGGGGGATGGAGCCGGGCGTAGTAGTCGATGCCCGCCGGGTCCGGCATATCGATCCGGACCGGCTCCAGGCCGACCTCCTCGGGGTCCCCGGCCGCCACCACTTTGGTTTGATAGGGGTCGAAGACAGGATCCACATAGAGTCCCCCGCCGAAGCAGAGCGGCACGTCCTGATGCAGGTGGGCAATTTCGGTCAGGTAGAGAACGGCGGGCTGTTCGGGAAGGTCTTCCACGGCATGGAGGGGCGTGGTGCCGGTCAGTCCGTGTCCCGGTTCGATCTGGGTGGCGCCCATCTCCGCCAGGAGCCCGAGCACCGCAGTGGAAGTAGTGCCGGGGGCATTCACCTCTATAGGAAAGCCCGTTCCCAAGCGTCCAAGAGCGACCTCCACGCCGCGAGCCAGAGTTTCCACGTTGGGCGTGGGCTTCACCCTTCTGGTCTCCGCGTCATACAGGAGGGCTGGAAAGGTGGTCAACCCGGCAAACGTCAGCCCATCCAGACGGTTGACGAACTCGATCGCAGCCGACAATTCGTCGACGTGGAAGCCTCCCTCGTGTCCCGGATAGAAGACATCTCCTTCATCCCACACCCGGAGGAGAACCGGTTGCGTGCGGTCGCCTCCGGACACGGCCTGGGAAGCCTCCAGCGCCTTGTTCCGGGAAAAGATTGTCCAATACTCGGGCGCAAGACTGGCTGCCTCGCCCGCCTCGGCTCTCGGCACCTGAACGAGGTGGCCCAGGTTGCCCAGCCGGTGGCCGTTGGCCACAATGGGCCGTGCGCATGCCATGTCCACCGCCACATAGCCGTCCGCGCCCCCGTCGGTGATCGCCCGGAGCGCCCCCGGGGCTCGGCCAACCTGCTTGCTCATCGCATACACCTTCAGACGTCGGCGGTGCGCCTCGGCCGCCATGTGGCGGGTATTCGCCTCCACCGCATCCAGATCGAGCACGTAACTGTTGGCAGGGATCAAGTTGTCCTGATGGAGTTGGACCGATGCCTCCAGGAAGGCCCGGTTCCTGGCGATCAGAGAACTAAGGAACATCGTCACCCACACTTTCCGACGGCGTCCTCATGCTGAGCGCCACCGCCACGATGATGATGAGACCCCGGGCGATCAACTGGTCCGCCACCTCGAGGCCCATGAGTATCAGTCCATTGTTGAGCATCGCCATGATCAGAGCCCCCGTCACCGCGCCGGCGACCGACGCGCGGCCGCCGAACAGGCTGGTCCCGCCGATCACCACTGCGGCGATCACGGTGAGCAGGTCGTTCTCGCCCAGATCGTGGCGACCGATGGCCAGCCGTCCGGCCAGCAGCACCCCGGCAAAGGAGGCAGCCACCGAACTGACCATGAGAGCGCTTATCCTGATCCGGTCGGTGCTGAGACCGGCCGCCTTGGCCGACGCCCGGTTGGCGCCGGTGGCGAGAACATGCCTCCCCCAACGCAGATGGTGCAGCGCGAAATGACCGATGGCAAAGACGATGGCGGTCCAGATCACCAGCGATGAGATGGGCCCCAGCGACCCGGCGCCGAACAGCGCGGAGAAGGCGTCGCTTCGGATCGGCATGGACTGCAGGTTGTTCATGTTGCGGGCGATGCCGCTGATGATCCCCAGCGTCCCCAAGGTCACCAGGAAGGAGGGGATCCTCACCTTGACCGTGATCAGGCCGTTCGCCAGCCCGACCGCTGCTCCCACCCCCACCGCGGCCAGGGCCCCGATGAAGAACCCGTAATTGCCGACCGCCGCCGCCGCGACCAGCGACGAGAGCGCCACGGTGGATCCGATCGAGAGATCTATCTCGGCCGACGCCAGCGCGAAAGCCATGCCCACCGCCATCACCGCGATCGGAGCAGCTTGACGGCCGATGTTTAGAAGGTTCGACCAACTCAGGAAGCCGTCGTCCCACAGCATCAGAGCGAAGACCGCAAGTATCGAGACGAAGGCCAGATAGACCACGTACTGTCGATACCCGCCATCTTCGCTCCGGCGAGCCCATGCCCGCTTCAACCGGGCGCCGGCGCGGACATGGACTCTCATCTCTGGGGATTGTTTCCTTGTTCGATCAGCTATTCAGGGAAGTTATCCGCCGAGTGCTTCCATGACTTCTGCGGGTGGGTCGGTGGCCAATGATTGCCGATAGGCGTCCACGATGTTGTCCGCGGTGACCTTGATGGCCGGCACCACCGTGAACGGAGGCGCATCCTTGCCCAACAGCCCGTAGGCGCCTTCCAGCGCCATGGTCCGCCCCAGCTCATAGGCCTCATCCGCCGCGATACCGACGATGTTCCCGCCTTCCACCAGGTCCAGCGACACATTGGTGTCCAGATCCAGGGTCACCACCGCCACATCCGAAGCGCCCGCCGCCCGCAAAGCAGCCAACACCCCGTCAGCCGGACCAGCCGACCACGGCGCATAGATCCCATTCAGGTCAGGATTCCGGGTCAACAACGCAGCAGCGATCTCCTCAGCAGCAGCCGGATCAGCCAACCCCTGGGAAGAAACGATCTCAATACCCGGATAACGCTCCGCTATCCAAGTCTTGAACGCCTGATCCCGCTGATTCGTCACGTAATAGGCAGCGTCATGGAAGATGAAACCCACCTTCCCCGAGCCACCCAACGCATCAGCCAACAGATCCGCAGCCGCCATGCCCATCGCAGCCAAGTCATCAGTGACCACCCCCACATAGTCGACGCCATGCACATAGCCCTCGGGCACATTGCTCAAGAACACCAACTGCACCCCGGCGTCAACCGCAGGACGGAAAGCCTCCGCGCCCGACACCGGATCGATCACCAAACTGATAATGATGTCAGGATCCTGCGCCAACACAGTCTCCACATCATTGGCCTGCTGAGCAGCGTCAAACTGCGCATTGGTCTCAGCGATCACCTCCACGCCCAACTCCGCGAAAGCATCCCGAGCGCCCTGGCTCACCGCATCAGTGAACGCACCCGCCGTATGCCACAACAAAGCCGCCGTGTACCCCCCAGACCGAACCTCACCAACCTCATCACCACTCAAACCAATCTCACCCGACGGAGTAGCCTCCTCACCACCCGGCCCCTGAGTAACCGGCGCCATCGGCACGGACTCACCGAGTGCTTCCATGACTTCTGCGGGTGGGTCGGTGGCCAATGATTGCCGATAGGCGTCCACGATGTTGTCCGCGGTGACCTTGATGGCCGGCACCACCGTGAACGGAGGCGCATCCTTGCCCAACAGCCCGTAGGCGCCTTCCAGCGCCATGGTCCGCCCCAGCTCATAGGCCTCATCCGCCGCGATACCGACGATGTTCCCGCCTTCCACCAGGTCCAGCGACACATTGGTGTCCAGATCCAGGGTCACCACCGCCACATCCGAAGCGCCCGCCGCCCGCAAAGCAGCCAACACCCCGTCAGCCGGACCAGCCGACCACGGCGCATAGATCCCATTCAGGTCAGGATTCCGGGTCAACAACGCAGCAGCGATCTCCTCAGCAGCAGCCGGATCAGCCAACCCCTGGGAAGAAACGATCTCAATACCCGGATAACGCTCCGCTATCCAAGTCTTGAACGCCTGATCCCGCTGATTCGTCACGTAATAGGCAGCGTCATGGAAGATGAAACCCACCTTCCCCGAGCCACCCAACGCATCAGCCAACAGATCCGCAGCCGCCATGCCCATCGCAGCCAAGTCATCAGTGACCACCCCCACATAGTCGACGCCATGCACATAGCCCTCGGGCACATTGCTCAAGAACACCAACTGCACCCCGGCGTCAACCGCAGGACGGAAAGCCTCCGCGCCCGACACCGGATCGATCACCAAACTGATAATGATGTCAGGATCCTGCGCCAACACAGTCTCCACATCATTGGCCTGCTGAGCAGCGTCAAACTGCGCATTGGTCTCAGCGATCACCTCCACGCCCAACTCCGCGAAAGCATCCCGAGCGCCCTGGCTCACCGCATCAGTGAACGCACCCGCCGTATGCCACAACAAAGCCGCCGTGTACCCCCCAGACCGAACCTCACCAACCTCATCACCACTCAAACCAATCTCACCCGACGGAGTAGCCTCCTCACCACCCGGCCCCTGAGTAACCGGCGCCACAGGATCACTTGGAGCTTGTGTCGTAGCAGGTGCCTGGGTAGTGGTGGCTGCGGCGGCCGCCCGGGTAGTGGTGGTTTCCTCCTCGGCGTCGCCGCAAGCCGCCGCAACCAGGCTGAGCACCGCCACCAAGCCGGTGACGAGCCACATTGCGGACGTATTGCGTTTGAGGTTCATGGTTCTTTTTTTCATGGTTCCTCCTTTTCTGTTGCTTCCTCGATCCCGCACCAAGCCGCAATGAAGTACGCCAGGGTCCGGGTAACTGAGACGAATTGGTCGATCGGCAAACGTTCGAAAGGCGTATGGCAGGTGGCGATATCCCCTGCAGCGAAGTAAACACCTGGAATGCCGGCTGCCCGGAGAAGCGGCTTCTCCGACCAGTATGGAGCCCCCTCGATCCGGGGCGGACGACCGGTGGTCCGCTGGATGGCGGCCGCCAACTCGGTGACGGCGGGATGATTAGCCGGGACTTCATCCGGCGTGCCCCCGACAGGGTGGTCCCTCGGCGCGGAGAAGACCACATCGCCGGTGACCTCGAACTGCTCGGAGATACTCTCGGTGATCTCCCGGAGAGCCAGGGCCGCGGCATCGAGGTCGTCGCCGGGCAGCAGCTTCTGGATGAGGGACAACTGAAACTTACCCGGTACCGCGATGTTTCCCCCCGACGCCACCCTGGTAACCAGGAGAAACCGCTTGCCCAGCAGGGGATGAGCATCTCCCGCGCCCAGCGTGTCGTTGTAACTCCACAAGGCACTCAAGAGAGCGTGTCCGGCCGCCAGCGCGTCCACCCCGAGTTCCGGCGTGCCGAAGTAGGCCGACCTCCCCGCCAGGCTGATGTCGGCGATCAGGAATCCCATCTGCGCCGTGTAGATGGCGCCGGTGGTGGGCTCGGTGTAAACCGCAAAGTCAGGCGCTTTCCCGCCACCTCCCACCAAGTCCCTCATGGCGGCTCGCATTCCCACTGAGAGCCCGCTCCCGGGCTGGCCGGACTCCTCGTCGCAGACAAACAATCCGGTTAGGGATCCGGCCAGCCGGTAACCCGCCCGGCTGACGGCGCGGACAGCCTCGATGATGGTACAGATCCCTCCCTTCTGATCGGTCACCCCCCGCGCCCAGATCTCCCCGTCGATGACGTGTGCCCTGAAGGGATCGGCCCGATCGGTGCCCGCCCACTCCTGGGTCCAGTCATCGGCATGGACCGTGTCGAGGTGCCCCGCCAGCACCAACGACCTACCTCCGCCGTCCGAATCCCCGGCGTAGGCATGGACATTGGGCCGACCCGGTTCCACCTCGAGCAAACTGACTTCGTTCCAGCCGCCTTTCCCAAGCCGGTCCCTCACCCACTCCGCGAAGGCCGTCTCGTCGGGAGTGACGCTGGGGATCCTCACCGCCTCTCGGGCGAGGTTGACCAGGGCGCCCTCGTCGACCGAGGCCGCCACGGAGGCGGCGTGGTCGGTCATCCCTCGCTCCTCCGCGCCAGGCGCTTGGCCACCAGAGAGCCGCGAACCTCGGCGAGAGCAGTGGAGATCGCGCCCAGGAACGCAGCCCGGCCTCCCAAGGTGGAGGGGACCATCTCGGGTATGACGGTCAGATAGCGGCCGATCCGAGCCCGCACCGCCTCCACGAAGATGGGGTTCGAGCCCACCCCGCCGCCGAACACCACCAAGGTCGGATCATTTACCCAGCAGAAGTAGGAGGTGGCGAAGGCAACCGCGTCAGCCGCGATATCGAGGGCGGCGGTTGCCGCCTGGTCGCCCCGCGCGGCGGCAGCCAATATGGCCGGAACGTCGGCGTCTCCTTCCAGCCCGGTACGCCTCCCCGCCTCCACCGAACGGTGAAACAGCTTTCTTATTGCGGGCGCCGAGGCCACGTCCTCCAGGGTGAGGGCGTGAAAAACCTCTCCGCCCACCCGCGGCAGCTTGACCGACCCGATCTCCCCCGCCGCTCCATGTGCGCCCCGGTATAGGGCGCCTTCCAACACCATCCCCATACCGATCCCCGTGCCGATGGAGATGGCGGCGAAGTGCTTGCCGCCGGTAGCCATGGCGTTCGCCTCCCCGACCGTGGCCAGGTTCACGTCGTTCTCTATGGTCACATCGATTCCGAGACGGTCCGATAGTTCCGCCCTGATCGGAAGGTCAACGAACCCGGGGAGGTTGGGGGCCATTTCCACCCTGTCGTGGGAGGGTCGATAGACGCCGGGAACTCCCACGCAGGCTGCTTCCAGCCTCGATCCACTATCGCCTAGGCGTTCCAGCAAACGCCGGACTGTGCTTACCACAGCATTCACGGCCGCCACCGCGTGGTTAGGTGTCTCGATCTGCTCAGTGGCTATCACATCTCCCAGCAAATCGGCAACACCGACAATGGTCTTGGTGGCGCCCATGTCGACCCCCACCACGAGCGCCGCATCCGACACCACTTCATAGGAAGCAGCGGGCCTGCCGATCCGACCGTGAGGCTGAGCCGAGGGATTACACCTGACCACACCGGCCGTTTCGAGATCCAGCACCAGGGTGTTTACTGTGGGCTTGGACAATCCGGTCCGGCGGGCTATCTCGGCGCGGGAGATGGGCTTGGTCCCGGCCTCCATGAACCGGTCGAACACCACTTGGCCGTTACGCAGCCGGAGCATCCCGGATCCCGACTCCTCAAGCATCTGCGGATATCTCCTTCGGTACCACTCGCCAGTCTTTCCTGAACTTGGCGCCACAGGCTTCCGACTGGTGTGGATAGGAGTGTATGTGTGCCTTGACCTATTTGTCAAACACCTTTACTAAAGGCTGGCTCCCTCTTTCGAAAAACCTGTAGACCGTCATGGTCATGCTGTCATCGCGGGGTGATCTCAGAATGTCCCTAACATCCCGGGTGGGCAATCAAGTGCCAAAGGAGAGAATCGTGACGACTTCCGGGCGTAGCCGACGGGTTTTGGTCGGACTGGCTTTGGTGGCCGTTGGAGGCGCCTTCCTGGTTGAGAACCTCACGGAATGGGAAGTCCCCTGGGCAAGTTGGTGGCCGCTGATCATCATTGCAGTGGGTCTCGGGAACCTCAAACAGAAATCTTGGTTAGCCGGGCTGCTCGTCACCGCACTCGGGGTGTTCTTCCTCCTTAGCACACTGGATATCTGGGATTACTCCATCGGGGATGTCTGGCGGTTCTGGCCGGTGGTCCTGATTCTCGTCGGAGCCAGGATCCTTTTCGGGCGGAGGAAGAAGCGCTCACGTCATGACCCGCATAGCGTCAGGGATGATTCCGTCCCCGGGGAGGTGAACGTCACCTCCGTGTTCGGATCGGACAGCCGGAAGGTTACTGACCGGAGCATCTCGGGTGGTCAGGTAGTTGCAGTATTCGGCTCGGTGGACATCAACCTGGCCGAAGCGGGCCTCGCCGGCGGGGAGGCCACTCTGGACGTGACGGTGGTGTTCGGGGGCGCCGAGATCCGCGTCCCGGAGAACTGGAGCGTCGACATACAGACCACCAACCTCCTGGGTGGAGTGGAGGACAAACGCCCGACGCCTCCATCGGGCTCTTCCGAGATGCGCCTCACCCTTACCGGCGTGTGCCTGTTCGGCGGGATAGAAGTGGAGTCCTGAGCCCCGCGTCTGCCTCGTGCAAGTCGAGTCCCGCGGCACCGCCCTGTCGCGGTGAGGCACTCCTGCTTTACGGGGTGATTCCAAGCTTGCGGAGGAAGGCGCCGTTGTCGGGCTCCCGGCCCAGGAATGAGCGGAGCGTCTCTATGGCGTCGCGGGAGCCTCCCACCTCCAGCACTTCTCGGCGGTAGTCCATCCCCACCTCCGGGTTGGTGATTCCCTCTTCCTCGAAGCGTCTCCACATGTCGTCGCCGAAGACTTCCGACCACAGATATCCGTAATAGCCCGCGTCGTATCCGCCCATGAGGTGACCAAAGCTGGCCGGCGAAAAGGTCCCCTCCTGCAAGGGAAACAGAGAGACCTCGTTGGAGCGTTCCAGGATCTCGTCGATGTCCTTTTCGGGATCGGGACCGTGCAAAGCCATGTCCAGCAGGCCGAAGCTCGCCTGGCGAAGCTTGGAGATGGCGACATTCAACAGCTTGGCGCCGGTCAGTCTCTTCAACAGCCCGGCGGGGAGAGGCTCTCGGGTCTGGTGATGGAATGCGAACCGGGCCAGAATCTCGGGTTGCCACGTCCAGTTCTCCATGATCTGGCTCGCCGCCTCCACGAAGTCCCACTCCGTGCTTGTTCCGGAGAAACGGCCCGAATCGGCGCGGGTGAGAACCTGATGCAGTATGTGGCCGAACTCATGGAACAGCGTCAGCACTTCCGAATGCTGCAGAAGCGCAGGGTTCCCCTCCGACGGCGGCGTGAAATTGGCGACAATCGCCGACCGAGGTTTCTGATAGGACCCGTCGGGTCGGCGACGGCCTTTCACCAGGGTGAAGGCAGCGGCATGGCTGAACTTCCCCTCTCGGGGAAAGAGATCCATGTGGAAGTTGGAGATGTGCTCTCCGGACTCATCGTCGAAGACCGCGTAGGTGATCACATCCTCGTGCCACACAGGCGCCTGCACTCGTTGGTACTCGATCCTGAACATCTCCCCTGTCAGATCCAGCATCCCCTCCAACACCCGGTCGAGCGGGAAGTAGGCGGCCACCTCCATCTGGTCGACCCCGTACTCGGTCCGGCGGATGCGATTGTCGTAGTACCTCCAGTCCCAAGACTGCACAGGACCCTGTTCGCCGTCCGATTCCAACAGCTCCGCTATCCGGGCAACCTCCCGGCGCCCCGCCTCCTGGAGTGGTCCCAGCAACAGGTCATAGAATCCTTGCACCGTCTCGGGAGTCTTGGCCATCCGCTCGGACAGTCGGTGGTGCGCCCAGGACGGCTCGCCGAACAACGTCGCTATCTCCATCCTTATCGCCACCGCCTCCTCGAGGATCGGCCGGTTGGCTTCCACCGCCCGATTGCTGAACTTTTTGGCCAGGCGTTGGC
Source organism: Acidimicrobiia bacterium (assembly GCA_009837815.1). GTDB lineage: Bacteria > Actinomycetota > Acidimicrobiia > Spongiisociales > ZC4RG35 > Bin76. The sequence goes on along the minus strand of VXSV01000086.1, from coordinate 1,880 downwards.
GCAGGTCTCTTCGACTGGCGTTCTCCATGAACGGGATCACATGGGGGTAGGCCATGGTCACCCGGAGCTTTCCCTCCTCCTCGGCGGGCGGCAACGAGTCGATGTAGGTGTCCGGCAGACCGTCCAAGTCCTCTCTGGTCACCTCCAAGGCATCTTCGTACTCGGCTATGTTCTGGGCGAAGGCCACCCCCAGCTCGATCATCCGGGCGGACAGTTCTTTCACGCGGGCCTGGGAATCGACAGGTAGATGGTGTCCGGCCTTTTTGAGGTCACGGCCCACGAATTCGAGGTAGCGCTCTCTCTCTCCGGTGAGCGTTCCGGCCTGTGCGGTGGACCGAAACGCTTCCACCGCCTGATACAGCTTGGGGTCGAAGGCCATGTCGGTATGCCACTTGGACAATCTCTCCGAACAGGCGTGCCCAGCCGCCCTCACTTCGGGGTCGGTGTGCACATAACCCATGAACCCGGCCTCGCCGAAAGCCCTGGAGAGGACCTCCTCCACCCCTTCCAAAGGAGCAAGGGTGTTTCCGTAGGTCCGAGGCTTGTCGGCATCCAACACTTCTGATCGCAACCTTTCCGCTTCGTCAATGGCGCGCGACGCGATCTTCTCTATTGCAGGAACGGTCATCGCCGTGTAGTCGAACATCTCTTCTGCGTGATTGCCCATGACTTCTCCCAGGATCGTTCAGCCGACCGCTCCGGCCAGCACCTTGGCAAACTGGTCGTGAACCAATCCGTTGGTGGCTATCACCGCGGATCCGTCCAAAGGAACCTTCCTTCCGTCGAGGCCGGTCACCTTTCCCCCAGCCTCCTCGACCATGAGGATCCCGGCCGCCATGTCCCAGACCGCCAATCCCTGCTCCCAGAAGGCGTCGAATCGACCCACTGCTACATAGCACAGGTCCAATGCCGCCGAACCCCGCCGCCGAATTCCTTGGGACTCCGCCAGCACCGCCCCGATTAGCGCCGCATATTCGTGGGCCCGCTCTCTCCGGTCGTAGGGAAACCCGGTTCCCACCAGGGCCTGGGAGAGGGCAGCTTGGCAGCTGACCGAAATCGGCTGTGAGTCGAGCCAGGCTCCCTCCCCGCGGACCGCGGTGAACTCCTCACCGTGTATGGCTTCGATGACCACTCCCACCAGTGGAGCCCCATCTTCCCAGAGCGCCACCGAGACGCTCACCGGCGCCAAACCGTGTATGAAATTCACCGTCCCGTCCAAGGGATCGATTATCCACGCCCGGCCTTCCGTTGGCAGGACTCCGCCCTCTTCCTCTCCCACTATGTCGTCGGAGGGCCGGTGCGTCATGAGCATCCGCCGGATCTCGGCTTCCGCCCGACGATCCACCTCGGTAACCGGATCCACCTCTCCTTTGAACTCGACCTCGGCGCTCTTCCCCAAGGCCTCTCTCAACAGCGTGGCGGCCCGGCGGGCCGCGGTCACGGCCAGGGACAGATCGCTTGGACCGCGGGCGCCGTGTTTCACCCGGCACAGAATACCTCCGCCACCTATGGGGTAGCCTCTCGGTTAGGTGGACCCACTGATACGACGCGTCGCCCCGGTTCTGCTTTCGGCTCTCGCCGGCGGGGCCTTGTCTCTGGCCTTCCCGCCTCGTGGCTGGTGGTGGATCAGCCTTCCGGCAATTGCCCTGTTCCTCCTGCAGACCCGCCGCTGCGAAGGCGTATTCAGCGCCGTGATGACCGGCTTGGCTTTCGGCCTCTCCTTCTTCGGGTTCCTGATGCCCTGGCTCTCCGAACTCGGTCTCATTGCCTTCATCCCGCCGGTGATCGTGCTCTCTGTGTTTCCGGCTCTGTACGCGGTGTTGATGGTGCGGAGCGTCTCCTTGCCTCCATCCCGCTGGTGGGTTTGGGCGGTGGGGGGG
>VXSV01000063.1 GCA_009837815.1 Acidimicrobiia bacterium | reverse complement strand
GCACCCCCGGGGGAAGACCCGCTTCGGCGGCGATCTCAGCCAGTCGCAGCGCCGACATCGGGGTGGTCTCCGCCGGTTTGAGGACCACGGTGTTGCCGGTTGCGAGAGCGGGAGCAACCTTCCAGGCCGCCATCAGCAGCGGGAAGTTCCAGGGTATCACCTGTCCGACCACCCCCAGCGGCCGAGGCTCGATTCCCGGAAAGGCGTATTCCAGCTTGTCGGCCCACCCGGCGTGATAGAAAAAGTGGGCGGCCACCAGCGGAAGATCGACATCCCGCGCCTCACGGATCGGCTTACCCCCGTCGCGGGTGTCCAGAACAGCCAACTCGCGGCTTCGTTCCTGGACCAACCGGGCGAGACGGAAGAGGGTTTTGGCCCTCTCCGCGCCCGGCATTGCGGACCATCCCGCCGCCGCGTCACGGGCGGCGCCGACCGCCCGGTCCACATCGGCCGGCCCCGCTTCGGCGACCATCGACAGATGATCCTCGGTGGCGGGATCGATGGTGGAGAACCACTTTCCGGAGAGAGGCTCGGTTTCCTCTCCGTTTATCCAGAGCCCCGATCGGTCGCGGATCTTGGCCAGATCGGGATTCTCCCGGGACTCCTGATACTCCCATGCGGGCGGGTCCGTGTCGGAACGGTGCGTCAAGGCGTCGTGGCGGACCATGCTCTCAGGCCTTGGTGAAGTAGTCAGGGGATTGATACCTGTCGGTCTCCAACCACCTGATCTGCATCAGAAGGTCGTTGAGCAGGCTGGAGGCCCCGAACCGGAAGCTGCGGGGAGTCATCCACTCCGGGCCGAGGGTCTCATTGAGCAGCACCAGCCACCTGATGGCCTGTTTGGCGGACCCGATTCCCCCGGCGGGCTTCATCCCCACCGCCCTTCCGGTGTTGCGATGAAAGTCCCTGATAGCTTCCAGCATCACCAGGGTCACCGCCGGGGTGGCGGCCGGAGAGACCTTGCCGGTGGAGGTCTTTATGAAATCGGCGCCGGCCGCCATGGCCAGCAGCGAAGCCCTTCGAACGTTGTCATAGGACCCAAGCTCTCCGGTCTCCAGTATCACCTTCAGGCATGCATCCCCGGCCGCTTCCCGGACGGCCGCCACCTCGGCGAAGACCTTCGCGTAGTCCCCCGCCAGAAAAGCCCCGCGGTCGATCACCATGTCCACCTCGTCGGCCCCATCGGCAACCACCTGCCTGGTTTCGACCACCTTCAACTCGAGTGGAGCCTGCCCGGAGGGAAAGTATGTGGAGACCGCCGCCACCGTCACCTGACTGCCGCCCAGAACCTCCGCCGCCGTCCCCACCAGGTTGGGATAGACGCACACCGCCGCCACCGAGGGGATGGAGGCGTCCGTGGGGTCCGGCCTGATAGCCTTATGGCAGAGTTGTCTTACCTTTTCTTTGGTGTCCATCCCCTCAAGGGTGGTCAGGTCGGTCATGGAAATGGCGGCCCTCAGGGCCCACATCTTGGCCTCCCCCTTGATCGAACGGGTGGCGAGAGCCGCAACCCGCTCCTCCACCATCACCTCGTCGGTCGGCGGGGACGATCCGACCAGAGACCGGAGTTCTCGCTCTGACAATCCCGCCCCCACTCGACCCGGAGCAATAGTCATCGCATGTTCGGCCATGAAGCCCCGATTGTAGGAAAACGCCTTGCCGACTCGCCAAGAGCGGCCAGGCGGTGGCATGGCGTCACCCACAATCCCTGGATACCGATCGCCATCGCCTCGCTGGCCTGGGGAAGCGCCCCGGCCGCCACCAAGGCGGTCCTGGTGAACGGAGTGAGCCCCTTCACCATCTTCCCCCTCAAACAAGCCGGTGGGGCCCTGATGGTGATCGCCGCCCTGGCCCTGGTGGGACGCCTGCCCAGGATCGATATCGCCACCCTCAGGGCGGGAGTGGTGATCGGCATTTTCAACATGACGGTGCCCACCATCTTGTTCACATTGGGGTTCGAGAGAATCCCGGCCAGCATCGGGGCGGTGATCGTGGGCATCATCCCCCTCACCACCATCCTCTTCACCCACTGGGTGGTTCCCGGAGAGCGCTTTCGTCTCGGCAGGACGCCAGGCCTCCTCTTGGGATTGTTCGGAGTGGCGATCATGGGATGGGCGCCGGTCGGCCAGGCCTCTTCCCGATGGATCCTGGGCGTGGCCCTGACCACTCTCGGGGCGGCTTGCGCCGGGCTGGGAGGAGCATTCACCCGTCGCTTCGCGGTCCGCTACCAGAACCGCTCGTTGATCGTCGTCCAGTTCATCACCTCAGCGGTGCTTCTCTCGCTGATTTCGATACCTTTCGACGGGTACGCCGGGTATCTGACTATCGACGCCGCAAGCCTGTGGCTGATCGTCTACATGGCGGCGGTGCCCACCGTGATCTCTTTCGCAGCCTTCATGTGGGCGTCCCGAATCGCCACCGCCGCCCGAGCCGCTCTGATCGGATACATGGTGCCGGTGCTCGGAGCCCTGGGCGGAGTGGCGCTCCTGTCGGAACCGGTCACCCTACAACTGATCGTGGGAGTAGTGGCGGTGGCGGTGGGCATCGTGTTCAGCGACCGTCCCGACCGAGAGGACGACCGCCGGAGAGCCGCAGCCCGGACGACTCCCCCCTGCTAAAGTCGGCGGGGAGGGTCACCCCGAAAGGCTAGAAGTAGGAGCGAAAGAGGGTTTCGCCCTTGCCTCCGCTTGGTTCTTGCCGGTGGGTCTCTCCAACCCGACAATCCGCCCGAGAGAGCCACCCCGCCTCCACCGTCCGCAGCATCATCCAGATCCGGAGAGACCGCCACCCATGTTCGGCCACAAGACCCCCATCCGTAACGGGCTGGGCCGGGCCGCGTCCGGCGAGAGCGGGCGTTGGTCCGCTATCACCCACAACCCGTGGATACCGATCATGATCGCCTCCCTGGCCTGGGGAAGCGCGCCGGCCGCCAACCGGGCGATTCTCCTCCTCGGGGTCAGCCCTTTCACCATCTTCCCCCTCAAACAGGTGATAGGAGCAACGGCGATCATCGGCGCCCTGGCGCTAACCAGGCGCAATCTGAGGATGGACCGGGACACCCTGGTGGCCGGAGCAGCCATCGGGGTGTTCAACATGACTGTTCCCACCATCTTGTTCACCCTTGGGTTTTTGGTGATACCGGCCAGCATCGGGGCGGTGATCGTGGCGATCATCCCCCTCACCACCATCCTTCTGACCCACTGGGTGGTACCGGGTGAGACGTTCAGGATCGCCCGCCTGCCCGGTCTGGCCATGGCCGTCGGGGGTATCGTGGTGATGGGCTGGGCGCCGGTGGGACAACCCTCGTCCCGATGGATTCTGGGGATAGTCCTAATGACCGGCGGGGCCATCTCAGCAGGACTGGGCGGCGCCCTGACCCGACGATACGCGGTTCGGCACCGGAACGCTCCCCTGATCGTCTCCCAGTACCTGACCTCTGCGGTAATCCTCTCGCTGTTGTCGATTCCCTTCGACGGGTACCAGGGGTATCTCACCATCGACGCCACCGGGTTGTGGCTTATCGTGTACATGGGGGCCGTTCCCACCGCGATTTCCTTCGCGGCCTTCATGTGGGCCTGCCGCATCACGACCGCCGCCCGGGCATCACTCACCGGATACTTTTCGCCTCTCCTGGGAGTCACTCTGGGAGTGGTGCTGCTGTCGGAGCCCGTCACCCTCCAACTGGTGGTGGGAATGATGGCGGTGGCCATCGGGATCGTGGTCAGCGACCGCCCCGACCGCCTGGACGAACGGCGAAGGGCGGCATCCGCGGGGTCCCACCGCCGCGGGTAAACTCCCGGATCACCCTTGAATTCCCCACGTCACATACTGGTTGCGGTGGCATGGCCCTATGCAGCAGGCTCCCGCCACCTGGGACACCTGGCCGGCGCCTACCTGCCCGCCGACATCTTTGCCCGCTACCACCGTCTGGCGGGCAACCGGGTGCTGATGGTTTCGGGCAGCGATGTGCACGGAACACCCATCACGGTGCTTGCCGACCAGGAGGGAGTGGAACCCCAGGAGATCGTGGACCGGTATCACGCCGAGTTCGTCGCCGATTGGGAGAAGCTGGGCATCTCCTGGGATCTTTACACCTCCACCGGCACCCCCAACCACCACACCGTCACCCAGGACGTCTTCTCCCGCCTCCTGGAGAAGGGCTACATAACCGAGGGGGCCTCTATCCAGCTGTACGATCCGCAGGCGGAACGGTTCCTTCCCGACCGTTACGTGGAGGGGACCTGCCCGCACTGTGGCTACCGCGACGCCCGGGGAGACCAGTGCGACGACTGCGGCCGCACCCTGGATGCCATCGAGTTGATCGATCCCCGCAGCAGGATGTCGAACGCCACGCCGGTAACCCAGGAGACCAGGCACTACTTCCTCCGGCTGGACGCCTTTGAGGATCGGCTGACCGAGTGGCTTACCACCAGACAGGGGTGGCGGCGCCACGTGAAGAACTGGGCGATGGGCATGGTGACCGAAGGGCTGCCCCGGCGGGCCATAACCCGTGATCTCTCCTGGGGGGTGCCCATCCCCCCGCCCGCCGACCGACTGGGGGACCAAAAACGCATCTACGTGTGGTTCGACGCGGTGATCGGCTACCTATCGGCAGCCAAGGAGTGGGCGCAGACACAGGGGACCCCGGATGAGTGGAAGCGCTGGTGGGAGGATCCGGCCGCCGAGTCCTACTACTTCATAGGAAAAGACAACATCCCCTTCCACGCTGTCATCTGGCCGGCCATGCTGATGGGACACGGCGGTCTCAACCTTCCAACCGATGTTCCCGCCAACCAGTACGTGACCTTCCGCCAGGAAAAGGCCTCCAGCAGCCGGGGAGTGGGCCGTTCGATAGGTTGGTACGCCGACCGCATCCAACCCGACGCTCTCCGCTACGCGTTGGCATCGGTGCTTCCCGAACAGAACGACACCGACTTCTCCGACGCCGAGTTGATCCGGAGGGTCAACGACGAGTTGGTGGCCACCTGGGGCAACCTGGTGCACAGGGTGCTGTCCATGGCCCACTCCTGGTACGGGGGCAGGACGCCGGAGGGCCGATCCCCGACCGCCGACGATGTGGCTCTGCTGGCCAAGGTGGACACGGGTCTGATCCAGACCGGGAAGATGCTGGAAAAGGTGGAGTTGCGAGCCGGGCTGCGCCAGGCGATGGAGGGCGCCCAGGCGGTCAACATCTATCTAAATGCCCAAGCCCCTTGGACAGTGCGCAGAGAAGATCCCCAACGCGCCGAGACGGTGCTTCACACCGCCCTCTCGGCCATCAACGGGCTGAAGACGGCATTCGCTCCCTACCTGGCCTTTTCCTCAGAGAGGCTCCACTCGATGCTGGGACAGCCGGGATCGGTGTCGGACGGAGGCTGGAGCAGATCCCCGCTGTCCCCGGCAACCCTGAAAGCGCCCCGGCCGCTCTTCGCCAAGCTGGACGAGGATCTTCTCGACTGAACCCCGTCCAAGGCCGGCGCGCATCGCCTCGCTCGGGCCCGGCTGAGATGTCTCCGAGACGCAGCCACAGAGTAAGTACGGGGCGGGTCGTCCGGGGCTGAGGCAGTCAAACAACGGGTCTGCTCTTTCACAACGGAAACTCGCGAAATTCCCGGCCCCTATTTCGGGAAGCCCTCCCCCGCCGCCACCTTTCCATGGGTACAACGGGCTCTGCCCAGGGTGGGACAGAGCCTTCCGACCAGATCGATTTGATCCCTCGACGCGGTCCGGTCGGCGCCATGGCGGACCGGTCTTGGTGTTTAGCTGTGGTCAGTATGGGATGCAAGGTGGGACAGGATCAACCTTGCCGGCGCAGCTTTTTTCACAGCCTTGTGGTGAAAGCCGCGGCAGCTGTCGACCCAACCCCCACGCCGAGACGGGTTATGCGGGTGGGTAGACCCCCGCGGCCTTCGACTCTTCGGTCTGCCAGAAAATGCCGGCGATCTCTCCGATCAAGTCGACGAGGCCCTGGGAGACAGCCGGGTCCATCGATTTCTTGGCGTCACCGGCCGCTTTGAGAGCCCGCCAGAACAGGTCATGCAGTTGGGGGAACGATTCAACGTGGTGAGGCTTGAAGAAGTCCGACCACAGCACCGCAAGGTGGTGCTTCACCAACTCGGCCTGCTGCTCCTTGATGATGATGCACCTGTCCCGGAACACCGGATCGTCGGATTCGGCGTACTTGGTGCAGGCATTGAGCACCGAGCGAGCCTCGATCATTGCCTGGGCGGGGTCATAAACTCCACAAAAGAGGTCGCAGTGGGCATGAACGACGGTGGCAGGCCTGAATAGCGGCATGGTTTAACTCCTCTCTGGGGGAAACAGGAATCCTGTTGTAGCCAGAATAGCGATGATGAGCAGACTCCGCCTCAGACGGTTCGCGGTCTCCGGCGCCTCGATGAGCCCAGCCCTGGCCGATGGCGCCCGCTTCATCGGATGGCTCCCTAACCGGGCACAGTCCATCCGGCGGGGCAGCATCGTGGCCTTCCCGCATCCCCTCCGAGAAGAGTTCTGGATGGTCAAGCGAGTGGTGGGGACGGAAGGAGAGACAGTTACCATCGAAGGGGGAGAAGTTCTGATCGACGGGAAAGCGGGTCTCGACCACTGGGGAACCGGGTTCTCGGCGCCCGACGGGCGGTGGGCCGTGCCCCGGGAAAAGGTGTTCGTGCTCTCGGACCAACGGCCACTCACCCGAGACGACTCCCGAGCCTTCGGAGCGGTAGCGACCGACTGCATGTACAGGATGATCCTCAGGTACCCGAGCCGGAGCACCCCGGCCGGCCGGCAGTCCGGGAGCCATCGGACATAGACATCGATCGAAGGAACATGCAACCCCCACCCCCGCCCACCGATCGCATGGAGAGATGGCAGAGGACCCTGCTCGTCACTCTGGGGACACTGGTGGTGATCATGGCCGTCACTGCGGTGGTGCTAGTCATTCGGAACGCCCTGGGAAGCTCCGGTCTGACCGGCGGCACGGCCGGCGCCGAAACCACCACCGTCACTGCCTTGACCACAACGTCGTCTCCGAGCCCCGCGACCGGGCCAACCCAGCCCGCTACTACTCCGGTTACCGAGACGACTCCATCCCCTACCACCCTTCCGCCTGCCACCTTCGTGGAGGAGCCCATCGCGGCGGCGGACATCTACCTCCAACCCGAAGGACTGGGACCCCTTCCCTTCGGAAGCGACGCCCAGAGGACTATCGCCGTTCTGACCGGGGCGCTCGGGGACCCGGACAACGACACCGGATGGGTGCCGGCGGACCTGGATGTCCTCCGATGTCCGGGGATCAGGGCGCGAGTGGTCAACTGGGGAAGCTTGACCGTGTACCTCTCCGACGGTCCCACCGACTGGGGGCCGGACGGCCACGAGCACCTGTTCTCTTTCACCTATTCGCTTCTGGAGGGCCAGTCTCTGCCCGCCGGACCCGAACTCCGGACATCCGAAGGCCTGAGACTGGGCACTGCCCTGTCCCGTGCGGTTTCGATCTACGGCGAGGCGGCCATCACCTACAGCGATCCACCCGTACCATCCGACGACGGCGCCGAGGAGGCCACTGGGGCGCAGGAAGCCACTCTGCAAGTGGATGTCCCCGGACCCGGCTACCTGACCGGGGTCTTCACCGGAGCCGGACCGGAGGACAGGCTGGTGTCAATCTCGGGTGGAGCGGGTTGCCAGGGTTAAAGAAGCAGAACGGCCCCGACATTGGTTTAGCATCCCTCCTCATGCGAAGAATCCTGGTGGCGACGGTATTGGCTGTCCTGGCGGCGGCGTGCGGCGGAGACCCCGCAGAAGAACCGGTAACCACCACCCGGTCGCCCACCGTCGAGTCGCAGGCGGAGACCTCCGACACGACAGCCTCCTCCACAGCCACAACCGTCGAAACCACCACGACCCCCAGCGTCACAACCGGCCCCACCGAGGAGACCACCAGCGCCACCCCCGACACCACAACCACCACCGCCGAGGAAACAACCACAACCACCACCGTTTCCGGTCCGCCGGCGACGCCCAGTCCGCTTACGGGGTTGGGCGTGGCCGACCCGGACTCTTTGAACCGACGGACCATGGCCGTGAAAGTCGACAATCACTGGGACGCCCGTCCCCAGATCGGCATCGGCGAGGCCGAGGCGGTTTTCGAGCTGCTGGTCGAATCGGGGATAACCCGCTTCATAGCCCTGTTCCACTCGGTCGACTCCACCTACGTGGGACCGGTACGCTCGGTGCGGCCCACCGATCCCCACTTGCTCCGACACCTGAACACCACCGTGTTGGCCAGCGGGGGCCAGAACTGGATCCTCAACTCATTTCCCCGCAACGGGGTGGGGGTGATCGGAGAGATCGGCGTGGGAGGGTACCGTGAGGAGACTCGACGAGCACCTCACAACTATTTCGTGAACACGGCCGAGTTGCGGCCCACGGCCGACCAGCGGCTCTATCCCGACACTCCCCCGCCCCCCCTGTTCGAGATCGGAGACCTGCCGGTCTCGGGCATCCCGGGAGGCGTCTCCGAGGTGACCATGGAATGGGCGCCCACCAACTCCGTCACCTGGGAGTGGAACGGAAGCACCTACGAGCGACACCTGGATGACGGTCCCCACACCTGGACCCATGTAGAGGGGAGCGAGGAAGTGATCACCGCCGACGTCCTGGTGGTGATCTTCTCCCGATTGTTCTACACCACGCCTCCCCAGGGCGGGGTGACTCTCCCCACCATGGAGACCACCGGCGAGGGGCGGGTGCTGGTGTTCGCCGAGGGGCAGGTCGTGGACGGGAGATGGGAACGGGCGGACACGGCCCAGCCCTTCTCGTTCATGCTGACCGATGGTTCTCCCATTACGGTTCCCGCCGGTCGACCCTGGATCAGCCTCTTTCCAGACGGGCGTCTTGTCTCCTGGTAGGAGTTGGAGGCCCGATGGAGAGCGCCCGGTTCCTGGCCCGGCAGGTTCGAGCCGGAAAGCGATCAGCGCGAGACGTCATAGGACAAACCCTGGCCGACCTCCAAGATACCCAGGGTGCCCTGAACCTCACCACCTACATAAACGAGGCTGCGATGTCTCGCGCCGACGACTTGGACAGTCGGGTAGCGGCGGGAGAGGACCCTGGTCCGCTGTGCGGAGTTCCGGTGGTAATCAAGGACCTGATCGATCAGGCCGGAGCGCCCACCACCTGCGGATCGGCCTTCTACCGGACATACCCCCGACACTCCGCACCGGTGGTGGAACGGCTGGAGAGGGCCGGCGCGGTGATCGTAGCCCGGGCGGGCCTGCACGAGTTCGCCTTCGGATTTTCGTCCGAGAACCAATGGTTCGGCCCGGTACGGAATCCCCACGACCCGACCACCTCCCCGGGAGGATCATCGGGCGGATCCGGCGCCGTGGTGGCCTCCGGACTGGCGCCGATCTCCATAGGCACCGACACCGGCGGCTCGATCCGGGTCCCCGCCGCCCTGTGCGGGATCTTCGGACTGAAGGTGACCCACGGGCGCGTGCCCCTCACCGGGGTATTCCCGCTGGGCCCTTCCCTGGACACGGTCGGGCCCCTGGCCGCCAACAGCGGAGACCTCGCCGTCGCCTACTCCTCTATGGCCGGATGGCATCCCGAAGATCCCTGGTCGTCACCCCGCCCCTCCGATCTCGACCGTCTCGATGCGCCGATCGAACCCCGTGAACTCCGGGTAGGTCTGCCGGAACAGTGGATAGCCAACGCCCCCTACGCAGCGGGATTCAAAGAGCGTTTCGGCTCGGTGATCAGCCAACTGGAGAGCCTGAGCGTCAGCATCGAGGAGTTCAGCGACCCGGTCCTGCTGCCTCCGGGAAGGATCAACGAAATCCTCTATCCCGAGGTGGCCGCGGTGCACCGCGCCTGGTGGGAGGAGGGAAAGCCGTACGGAGCGGAAGTGGCGGGCCGGATCCGGGAGACGCTGGAAGTCGGCGGACCGCGTCCCGACGAGACCTTGCTGGACGCCAAGCGCTGGCAGGCCCGCCTGCGGCACCGTATGAGCGCCGCCTTCCAACGCTTCCACCTGTTGGCCCTCCCCACCTCCGGCGCGCTCCGCAAGGTCATCGGCCACCAGGAGATACAAACAGCAACTCACGGCAAACTCGCCTACCGGGCGGTGCTCTCCTGGTTCACCTCCCTGGTCAACGTGTCCGGCTGTCCGGCCATCAGCATCCCCGTTCCCCGATCCGACCAGTCCTCGGGAGTCCCATTCTCACTGCAATTGGTGGCGCCCTGGTGGAGAGAGGACCTGCTGCTCAGGACCGCGGCGATCCTGGAACGCCAGGGCGTCGCCCGCTCGGTCCTGGCGGTCGGGACACGACCATCTCATCGGTCCCGGTAAAGTTGAGATGGCAGGTAAGGTTTTTATTGGAGGTTGAACAATCGCGGTTTCAAGTAATATTGGTCGCCTGACACCGAGGTCTGAATATCTAACGTGACATCACCAGCGGCCCACGCCGAGACGGGCGTTTCCGAACCGTCGACCAACGGCAACATCACCCCCTTGAGACAAGTCACCGTCCGCTTCGCAGGCGACTCCGGCGACGGGATGCAGCTGGCGGGCAACCGCTTTGCCGACACCTCGGCCGCCTTCGGCAACGACCTTTTCACCCTGCCCAGCTTCCCGGCCGAAATCCGGGCGCCCGCCGGCACCCTCCCCGGGGTGTCTTCCTTCCAGATCCAGATCGCCGACTGGGACATCTCCACTTCCGGTGACCGGCCCGACTGCATGGTGGCGATGAACCCCGCCGCTCTCAGGACAAACATCGCCGACCTTCGCCAGGGTGGAACCCTGATAGTCAACAGCGAGGCTTTCGACGAGCGGGGTCTCGCCAAGGCCGGGTACGAGGACAGTCCCCTGATGGACGGCAGCCTCAATCAATACGATTTGATAGAAATCCCCATGAACACCATCACCAAGGAGGCGGTGGCGGACAAGGTCAGCGGGAGATCGGTTCTTCGCTCCCGCAACTTCGTGGCCCTCGGGTTCCTGGCGTGGCTGTTCCAGCGGCCCCTCGAACCCATCCTCGCCTGGACCGAGAACAAGTTCGCCAAAGCCCCGATGGTGGTCGCCGCCAACGTTGCCGCCCTGAGAGCGGGATACAACTTCGGCATCACCACCGAGACCTCGCGGAGCATCTTCCAGGTCAAACCGGCCAGCCTTCCCCCCGGCGCCTACACCAGCATCACCGGCAACACCGCTCTGGCGTGGGGGTTGATCGCCGCCTCCTACTGCGCCAAGCTGCCGCTCTATTACGGTTCCTACCCGATCACCCCGGCGTCCGACATCCTCCATGAACTTGCCCGGCACAAGCGGCTGGGGGTGCGCACCTTCCAGGCCGAAGACGAGATAGCCGCGGTGGGCGCGGCCATCGGCGCCGCCTTCGGGGGAAACCTGGCGGTCACCGGGTCCTCGGGGCCGGGGATCGCACTGAAAAGCGAAGCGATCAGCCTGGCGTTCACCGCCGAGTTGCCCCTGGTGGTAGTCAACGTGCAACGGGCCGGCCCGTCGACCGGAATGCCGACCAAACCGGAGCAGACCGACCTCTTGTTCTCCCTGTTCGGCAGACACGGGGAGTCGCCCCTCCCGGTGCTGGCCTGCGCCACCCCCTCGGATGTGGTGGAAACAACCATCGAGGCGGCCAGGATCGCCCTCAAGTACATGACTCCGGTAATCCTCCTCTCCGACAACCACATCGCCAACGGCTCCGAGCCGTGGAGGATCCCGGACACGGCGGACCTGCCGGACATAAGCGTTCCGTTCGCTTCGGCCCCCAACGGCGCCGGAGGGCGTTTCTTGCCCTATCTTCGTGACTTCAACACCTTCTCCCGCCCCTGGGCGATCCCCGGCACCAAGGGCCTGGAACACCGGATCGGCGGACTGGAGAAGGAGAACATCAGCGGCGACATCTCCTACAACCCCGACAATCACCAGTTGATGACCGACTCCCGGGCCTGGAAGGTGGCGAACATCGCCAACGACATCCCGGCGTTGGAGGTACACGGGGAGTTGGACGCAAACCTCCTGGTGCTGGGATGGGGCTCCAGCAAGGGCACGATGGGAGCGGCCTGTCGCAACCTGAACCGGGAGGGTTACAAGGTCGCCTACGCCCACCTTCGATACCTGAATCCCCTCCCCGCCAACCTGGGGGACGTGCTGCAATCCTATAAGAAGGTGTTGATCCCCGAACTCAACACGGGCCAGTTGCGCTATGTGATCCGGGCCAACTTCCTGAAGGACGCGTTCGGTCTCAACAAGGTGACCGGCACTCCTTTCTACATCGGGGAGATAAGGGACAGGATCCTGGAGGTGCTCGAGTCGTGAGCAACCTGACCTACACCCGGTCCGACTTCCAGAGCGACCAGGAGGTCCGGTGGTGCCCCGGGTGCGGCGACTACACGATCCTCGCAACGGTGCAAGGCTTCATGACCCAGATGGGGGTGCCGCGCGAGAACATCGTGGTCGTCTCGGGAATCGGCTGTGCCGCCCGCTTTCCCTACTACATGAACACCTACGGCTTCCACACTATTCACGGGAGGGCGCCGACCATCGCCACCGGCTTGGCGACGTCGCGCCCCGACCTGTCGGTCTGGGTTGTGACCGGTGACGGCGACGCCCTCTCCATCGGGGGGAACCATCTGATTCACGCCCTGCGTCGCAACGTCAATATCAAGATCCTGTTGTTCAACAACCAGATATACGGACTCACCAAGGGCCAGTACTCACCCACCTCCGAGGTGGGCAAACGCACCAAGTCCACTCCCTTCGGCTCCATCGACTTTCCCTTCAACCCGGTGAGTCTGGCCATCGGGTCCGAAGCCTCCTTCGTGGCGAGGACCCTGGACATGGACCGCAATCACACCCAGTACGTGCTGGGCGAAGCCGTCAACCACACCGGCTCGGCGTTCGTCGAGATCTACCAGAACTGCAACGTCTTCAACGACAAAGCCTTCATCGCCCTGACCGGCAGGGCCGAGCGGACCGTCAACCGGATCAATCTGGAGGAGGGCAAGCCGGTGGTCTTCGGCGGCTCGGGGGAGAGTTGCGTAGTGATGGAGGACGGCGAGGCGCGGATCAAGCCCACATCCTCGGTCAGTCCCGACCGGATTCTGGTCCATGACCCGCGCCGGGAGAACCCCAGCGTGGCGTTCTCCATCAGCCGGCTTGCCCACACCCCCCACGGTCCCACCCCCTTGGGGATCTTCCGCAACATCTCCCGACCCACCTATGGAAGAGAAATGCAACAGCAGATCGTCGACGCTCAAAACCGGGGGCCTGCGGACCTGGACGCACTGTTCAGTTCAGCCGGGACGTGGGAAGTCACATGAAGGGGACCGGGCCGTCGGAGAGGGGCGCTTGAAACCTGTGAACGTGCTAGGAGGTGAACTGGAGCCCTGCTCCATGCGGCCTCTCACCGGGTACTACAGGACCGGTTCCTGCGAGACCCGAGGCGATGACATAGGCGTGCACGCGGTGTGTGCCGAGATGACCGAGGAGTTCCTCGAGTTCAGCAAGTCCCGCGGCAACGATCTCAGCACTCCGATGCCTGTCTACGGGTTCGAAGGGCTGACGCCCGGCGACTGCTGGTGCTTGTGCGCCTCCCGCTGGCAGGAAGCATTCGAGGCCGGGATGGCCCCGAGGGTGCGGCTGGAGTCGACGTCAGTGGCCGCCCTCGAGTGGATCAACCTGGACGACCTCAAGAAACACGCCCTCTAGCTGTCCTTCTTACAGAGGTGGGTTACAAGTCGGGTGGTGTCCCCGAGGGCTACACCGTAGGCGACATCTGTGGTTGAGTGGACGATAGGTTGATCAAACGGGCCGGTAGTGAAAACCGCGTCCCCTCCCGGATTCGGAGGCAGGTGCGATCCGGCCTTGCTCGGCCAATTCTTTGAGTCGTTTAGTGGCTGTTGCCTGGGATACTCCGGTCATTTGGCGGTATTCGCTCGACGAGATCCGACCGCGTTCACGCGCCCAAGCCATCACCGACTCGGTTGACTCTCGGACTTCGGCGAGCCCGAGTGCAGACTTTGTCTGCCAACTTAGTCATCTACGGGGGAGCTCCCTCTGCTGATGGCCCACAGAACGTGCTCGACCCTTTCTTTGCGCCTCGGCGGAGGCAAGAACGAAAAGGTGTAGGTCATGACCAACGCTCCGTAGGATTCAACTGTCAACCACCTCCCTGGACAGTACACCTAGACGGTCGTTATTGGCTGGAGGCGGCTGCGGCCGCTGCGACCGCCGCACTGATGATGGGATCGGCCAACCGGGAGAAGGGAAGGGACTGAACCCAGACCCGCCCCACCCCGCTGATCGTGGCCAGGAAGATCCCCTCGTCGCCGAAGGCCATCGTCTTGAGCCCTCCGGCCCGCTCGATCGAGTACTCCATTCCTTCTTCGAAGCCGACCAGGCACCCGGTGTCGAGACGAATGGTCTCTCCCGCCAGATGGCGCTCCACGACCATGCCGCCGGCGTTCACGAAGGCTATCCCGTCCCCCTCCAGTTTCTGAAGGATGAAACCCTCGCCGCCGAACAGGCCGCTGCCGAAACGGCGATTGAAATGCATGGAGACCCTGGTCCCCAGGGCCGCGCACAGGAAGGCGTCACGCTGGCAGATCACCGGCCCGCCTATCCGGGCCAAATCAAGGGGCACGATCTTGCCCGGCACCGAGGCGCCGAAAGCCACCGTGGCCCGGCCGCCGCCAGAGTTGGTGAAATGGGTCATGAACAGGGATTCGCCGCTCAGGACCCTCCCGGCCGCGCTCTTCGCCTTCCGGAAGAAACCGCCTCCTCCCTCGGGCTCGGACCCGTCCCCCATCTTGGCTTCGAAGGTGACGCCCTCGTCCATGAAGATCATGGTTCCGGCTTCCGCAACCGCCGTCTCCTCGGGGTCCAGGTACACCTCCACGAACTGCAGATCGTCTCCGCGTATCTCGTAGTCGATATCGTGGCTTCGCATGGCACTCCTTACCCATAGCTTGGGCATTTAGTCTGGCCGATCCGGGGTGCTACGCGGCGGAAATACAGGGAATCGGGGAGGGGCGGTCCTTGCTAAGGTCTTGGCCAAGTGAGCAACCTCGACGTCAAGCCTTTCGACCGCCTGGGCCGGACCCTGGCGGACCTGCGCATCTCGGTCACGGACCGGTGCAATTTCCGGTGCACGTATTGCATGCCCAAGGAGATCTTCAATCGCGACTACAAGTTCCTGGAACGCACGGCCCTCCTCAGCTTCGAGGAGATAACCCGCCTCGCCCGGGTCTTCGTGTCTCTGGGTGCCAGGAAGGTTCGGCTCACCGGCGGGGAGCCCCTCTTGAGAGCCGGACTGGAGCAGCTGGTCGGAATGCTGGCCGAGGTGTCGGGCGTCGCCGACCTCACCCTCACCACCAACGGCGTCCTGCTTCCCCGAAAAGCGCAAGCGCTGGCCGACGCCGGGCTCGATCGGGTGACGGTGAGCCTCGATTCTCTCTCCGATGAGGTCTTCTCGACCATGAACGACGTGGGCGCCAAGGTGGCCGACGTGCTGGCCGGGATCGACGCCGCAGCCGACGCGGGGCTCACTCCCATCAAAGTCAACATGGTGGTCCGAAGGGGCGTCAACGACCACTCGATCCTGGAGATGGCGGAGCACTTCCGGGGGAGCGGCCACATCCTCCGCTTCATCGAGTACATGGACGTCGGCGTCACCAACGGCTGGAGGCTGGACGACGTGACCCCGGCGCATGAGATCATCAGCACCGTCAACGATGTCTTTCCCATCGAGCCCCTCGACCCCAACTACCGGGGCGAGGTGGCCAAGCGCTGGCGATACGCCGATGGTCAGGGAGAGTTGGGGGTGATCGCATCGGTGACCCAGCCCTTCTGTGGAGACTGCACCCGCGCCAGACTGTCGGCCGACGGAAAGCTCTACACCTGCCTGTTCGCGGTGTTCGGGACCGATCTCCGGGAGGCGGTCCGCTCCGGGGCGTCCGATGAGGAGCTTCGCCGCCGGATCGGCGCGGTCTGGTCGGAGCGGGTGGATCAGTACTCGGAGCTTCGCTCGGGAGAGACGGCGGGGATCGGGCAAAAGGTGGAGATGAGCTACATTGGCGGGTGAGATGCTGTCCGAAACAGAAAAAGTAAGCCGCTGACGCGCCAAACTAAGTGCATATGGGTTCCAATCAGAGCGAAGCGACCGAATACAAGGTGTCCAACGGCTGGCGGGTGGGCCACGTCCCGCAGGAATCCGCCACCCGCTCAGGACTCCTGGTGTCAACTGGCGCCAACGGCCAGAACGACGCGCTGTCGCTGATCGACGTGGTAACCGGCCGGCACTTCTGGGCGGTTCCCACCGGCGCCTGGCGTTTTCTGTGGCCGCCCACCGGAAAGCCGGTGGTGGCGGTCCGCCAAACCCAGATCATCGCCGAACAAGAGCCCGAGGAGGCGCTCGACGAGGGTCAGTACCTGTAGGTTCCCAAACCCTCCTGAAAGAAGAAATGACTTATCAACATCTGGGCCGGGAACGCCGCAGGCTCACCGCCACGGTAGCGGACCTCGAGGTACCCCGCCAGAGAGCCTTCCTGGTGGGAGTTCGTTTGGGGCGCAACTCATCTCTTGAGGTGGAGCAGTCCCTCGAGGAGCTGGCTCTGCTGACCGACACCGCAGGGTCCGAGCCGGTCGACCGGGAGGTGTTCAGCCGGCCCGCTCCCGATCCGGGACTGTTCATCGGCAAGGGCCAGGCGTCGTCAGTGGCCGACATCACCAAAGCAGAGGACATAGACGTGGTGGTGTTCGACAATGCCCTCGCCCCGGCGCAACAACGCAACCTGCAGGAACTGTTCGAATGTGACGTCGTGGACCGCGAGGCGGTGATCCTCGACATCTTCGCCCAGCACGCCACCTCCCGTGAGGGAGCGCTCCAGGTGGAACTTGCGCTGCTGCGCTACCGGCTGCCCCGCCTACGGGGCACGGGCGAGGAGCTTTCCCAGCAGGCGGGAGGGATCGGAACTCGGGGACCGGGAGAAACCCGCCTCGAGAGCGACCGCCGCCGCATCCGCCAGAAGATCACCTCCCTCGAGAAGGACCTCTCCACCCTCCGGCGGCAGAACCAGACCCGGCGCCACTCCCGCGTCCAGGCCGCTGTGCCCATCATCGCCCTGGTCGGATACACCAACGCCGGCAAGTCGACCCTCCTGAACCAGCTGACCGGCGCCGGGGTGCTCACCGAAGACCGGCTGTTCACCACCCTGGATCCCACCATCCGCCGCCTCCGGCTGCCCGGCGGCCGAGAGATTCTGATGGCCGACACCGTCGGATTCGTGCGAAGGCTCCCCCACCGCCTGGTGGAAGCCTTCCAATCCACTCTGGAGGAGGTTCGCGACGCCGACCTGATACTTCATGTGGTGAACGCCGCCGACCCCGACCCGGAGGGCCAGATCACCGCGGTCCGAGAAGTCCTGGCCGAGATCGGGGCGGATTCGGCGCCGACCATCATCGTGGCGAACAAGATCGATGAGGCGTCCCCCACGGTGGTCCGGCGGCTCGTGGGATCAGGCGAAACCGCGGTTGCCGTGTCGGCGCTCACCGGCGAGGGAACAGAGCAACTCATGGAGACGCTCATCCACTGGTTGAACGCCCGATCATCGACCATCTCGGTGCGGGTGCCCTACGACAGAGGGGACGCCTTGGCGGCCCTCCACCGGACAGGGGAGGTTCTATCCTCGACTGAGGGTCCCAACGGAATGGACTTAGTGGTCAGGCTCCCCCCCGACCAGGTGAGCCGTTTCTCCGCTTTCGTAAGCGACCAGACCTGCAACCCGCTGCGATCTTCGGCGGAGGACACCAACCCAGGGTGATCCGATGGAGGGGCCGGAGCGACGCCCCCGGCGGTTACCCTCTTGTGATCTGGTTCAGACTCCCATCAGGGTGCCCGGGTTCACCGCGGCGAGGCCGGCGCCGATGATGCCGGCATGGTTTCCGAAGTGGGCGGGGACCACATCCACCGGCACATCCAGGTGGCGACCGAAGCGGGACCACTTGTTCACCCCTCCTCCCCCGAGAACGATCAGATCGGGAGCGAAGAGCGCGTTGATGTGCCTCAGGTAGCGGTTCAACCTCCTGGCCCACTTCTTCCAACTCAACTCCCCCTGCTTGAAGACGCGGTATGCCACCCGGTCCTCGATGGGGTGATGACCGCCCAACTCCAGCATGCCCAGCTCGAAGTTGGGCACCAGTCTGCCGTCGCGGAACATCCCGCTCCCGATCCCGGTGCCCAGGGTGATCATCAGAACCGTGCCGCTCCGACCCTTGGCCGACCCGAAGGTGATCTCGGCCACGCCGGCCGCGTCGGCGTCGTTGAGAACGGTGACCGGGCGGCCGGTGGCCTCGGAGAGGATGGCGACCACGTTGGCGCCCAGCCAGGCCTTGTCCAGGTGGGTGGCGGCGCTTACCACACCTGATCGGATCACTCCCGGGAACCCGCACCCCACCGGCAGGGTTTCATGCCCGCTCTGTCGACGGAAGTGCTCGGCAATCTCCGCCACCACCGCGCCCACAGCCTCGGTGGACCCCGAGCGGGGAGTGGGGATGCGAAGGCGTTCAGAAAGAAGCCCTCCGGTGGCGGCGTCCACCAGATTGCCTTTGACACCCGACCCTCCGATGTCTATTCCCAGAGCGGTCACGCCTGCTCCTCCTGGCGTCCGGCTCGTCCCAACACATGATCGATCTCGATCAGGCGTCGCCCGATTTCGGCTTCGAAACCGCTTTGGGTGGGACGGAAGAACACCCGCGGATTCACCTCCGGCGGGAAGTATGCCTGGGGAACGATGTGGTGTGGATGGTCATGGGGGTATTCGTAGCCTTCCCCGTGTCCGATGATGTCTGCTCCACGATAGCCACCGCTGCGAAGGTGGAGTGGGACGGAGGGACTGGGCCCCTCCCGGACCACCGAACACGCCCGGGCCATGGCGGAGGTGACCGAATTCGACTTGGGCGCCTGAGCCAGGAAGAGGGTGGCGTGGGCCAGGTGATAGGCGGCCTCGGGCATCCCCACATAGGAGAGGGCCTGAGCCGCCGCAGTCGCCAGCGGAAGCGCCCAACGGTCGGCCATGCCGATGTCCTCCGATGCGAGGATCACCAGCCGCCGAGCGATGAACTCGGGATCCTCGCCGCCCTCGAGCATGAGAAACAGCCAGTACAGGGCCGCGTCGGGATCAGAGCCCCGCACGCTCTTGATAAAGGCGGAGATCACGTCGTAGTGACGGTCTCCCGCCTTGTCATATCGAACTATCCGACGACCCAGCGCCTCGGAGACATCATCGGTCTCGATCACCCCCGAGCCCCGTCCTTTGGCCAGATGCGCGGCGACCTCCAAGACGTTCAGCAGTCCCCGGGCGTCTCCCCCGGACCTGGTCACCAGCGCCTCCCGGGCGTCCCCGGCGATCTGCAGGTCGTCGGATCCCAATCCTCGCCGCTTATCCGACAGGGCCCTTCCCACCAGCACCTCCAACGCCTCATCGGGGATCTCGTGGGTCCGGAACAACACCATCCGGCTCATCAGAGGACTGTTGATCTCGAAGAATGGGTTCTCGGTGGTCGCTCCGATCAGGATCAGGGTCCCGCTCTCCACCCCCGGGAGCAGAGCGTCCTGCTGGCTCTTTGAGAAGCGGTGTATCTCGTCGAGGAACAAAACGGTCCGCCGGCCGTCGCCCTCAAGGCGGCGGCGGCCGGAGGCCAGGACCTCCCTAACCTGCTTGACCCCGGCAGAGGTGGCGCTGAGCGTCTCGAACGCCGCCGAACAATGCAGGGCCACCAACCGGGCCAGGGTGGTCTTGCCGCTCCCCGGAGGGCCCCACAACACCATCGAGACAGGCCGACCCGACTCCACCAGGACCCGGAAGGCGGATCCGGCGCCCAGAAGGCCGGGCAATCCCACCACCTCGTCCAGACTCCTCGGACGCATGCGCTCGGCCAGCGGCGCCACCTCTGCCAGGACCTCCGACCGCCGGGCGGCGAACAGGTCATCGGCGCCGTAGCTGGCCATCGGTCCTATGCCGGCGGAGAAGCCTTGATCCGGCGGGGATCGACCGCGATTCCCAGTTCCTTCAACTGCCGGTTGCTGACCGAGGCGGGAGTGCGACTCAGCGGCTCGGCGCCGGTCTGGGTCTTGGGAAAGGGAATGATCTCTCGGATGCTCGCCACTCCCCGCAACACCGCCACCAGCCGGTCGAATCCCACCGCGAAACCGGCGTGGGGCGGCGTGCCGAAACGCAGCGCCCGGATGAACCATCCGAAGCGCTCCTCCGCCTCTTCGTCGGAGATCCCCAGGATCTCAAAGATCTGCCGCTGGACGTCGGAGTCGTGAATCCTGACACTCCCCGAACCAAGTTCCACGCCGTTCAGGACCAGGTCGTAGGCGCGGGCCGCGGCTTGCAGGGGACGGTCTCTCATCATCTCGGTGTCCGCCGGGGAGGTGAACGGGTGATGGAGGAAGGTGATCTCTCCGTCCCGCTCCTCGAACATGGGAAAGTCCACCACCCACAGGAACTCCAGGCGCCCCGGATCGTCGGGCTTTCCCAACTCCGACCGCAGACGCCCCAGGACCTCCGAAACCGTCCGCTCGCCGTCGGCCACCAGCAACAGCGCGTCGCCCGGATTCCCGCCCAGGCGCCGGACCACCCCTTCGAGTTCCGCTTCGGACAAAAACTTCGCAACCGGCGAGCGGAGGCGTCCCCCCTCCTCGGCCACCATCCACACCAACCCTCCCGCTCCGAACTGGCGGGCCTTGTCTATGAGGGCGTCGGCCCGGGCCCTGCTCACAGCTATCGGGCCGGCGTTGATCCCCCGCACCACCCCTCCCGCCGCCAGGACACCGGCGAACGCCCGGAAACCGGTTTCGGCGAACACATCCGACAATTCGACTATCTCCATCCCGAAGCGGAGATCGGGTTTGTCGGTGCCGTAGCGGCTCATCGCCTCTGAGTAGGTGAGCCGACGGAAAGGGGCGCCGACCGCCTGATCCGGCCGGAGGGCCGCCACCACCGCCATGATCACCTTCTCCACCGTGGCCAGCACGTCCTCC
Source organism: Acidimicrobiia bacterium (assembly GCA_009837815.1). GTDB lineage: Bacteria > Actinomycetota > Acidimicrobiia > Spongiisociales > ZC4RG35 > Bin76. The sequence continues at coordinate 26,006 of VXSV01000063.1, read as the reverse complement.
TGCCCCCAGAAGGACCCCTCGATGTCGATCTGGGTGAATTCGAGTTGCCGATCGGCCCGAAAGTCCTCGTCCCGGTAGCAGCGGCACATCTGGTAGTAGCGGCTCACCCCCGCCACCATCAGCAGCTGTTTGTAAATCTGGGGAGACTGGGGAAGAGCATAAAAGCTCCCCGGATTGTGGCGGCTTGGGACCAGCAGATCCCGGGCGCCCTCGGGGGTGGACCGGATCAGGGTGGGGGTCTCCACCTCCCAGAAGTCCAGGTCCTCCAGCGTCCGCCGCACCGTCCGCAACGCCTCCGAACGGGCCCGGAGGTTGCGGGCCATGCCAGGGCGGCGCAAGTCCAGGTATCGGTATTCCAGCCGGAGCAGCTCCTCGGCGGTGATGCGGTCCTCGATGAGAAAAGGAAGTTCCTCCGAACGGCTCAGGATCTTCAACTCCGCGGCCTCCACCTCCACCATCCCGCCGGCCATGTCGGGATTCTCCGCGCCCTCCGGGCGACGCACGGTCTTGCCTCGCACCTGTACGCAGAACTCCCTCCGCAACTCGGCCGACTCCCCGATGGCTTCGGGGTCCAGCACCACCTGCACCATCCCGGTGTGGTCCCGCAGGTCCACGAACACCACCCCCCCGTGGTGACGTCTCCGGTCCACCCACCCCGCCAGGGTGACCATCTTCCCCACGGTGTCCTGGCCGATCTGGGAGGCGGTGTGACTCCTCACGGTCTCGTCTCCGGGTCGAACGCCTTCATGCCCCACTTCTCGAGGTCTTCTGGGCCCAGAGTCTGGCGATTCCGTCCCTCCCGCATCTCCAACTCCACACCGCTCACGACACCGACATACCTGGCGCTGGAACGGGTGGCGGCCTTGAACTGCGCCTTGACGCTCCGTGGATCCAACTCGAAGGCCACCCGGAGTCCCGCTCTGCGAAGCGGCGCAGCCCACTCCATCAGGTCGAAGGCCGTAATCTCTTTTTCTCCCACCAAGAACACGTCCATACCGACCGACTCTCCCGGCGCGGCCATGAGCATCCGGTCGATCCCCCCGGCGAACCCCACCCCGGGAACCGGCCGGCCGCCGAGCGTCTCGGCCAGACCATCGTACCGGCCTCCCCCCAGCACGGTCGACTGGGATGTCTCCAGCGTGGTGGATACATACTCGAAAGTCGTCCGGGAGTAGTAATCAAGCCCCCTCACCAACCGCGACGACCTCCGGTATGCGATCCCCAGATCATCAAGGCCCTGTCTGACCTCACCGAAGTGGTCCCGGCACGGCCCGCACCAGTATTCGGCGATGTCCGGCAGGGTCTCGTGGTCGGGTCGGCACAGCTTGCAGTCCAGAATCCGGAGAGGGTTCAACTCCACCACATCGCGGTGGCTGGAGCACAAGTCGGCGATCGACCGGGCCATCGCCGCCTTCATGTCCTCCAGGTGGGCCCCGCGACACTCTCCATCCCCGAGGCTGTTGATCAACAGCTGGTTCTCCACTCCCACCGCCGACAGGAACTCTTCGGCCAGGGCGATCACCTCCACATCCGCGGCGGCCGACGACGACCCCACACACTCAACCCCGATCTGCCAGAACTGTCGCCGGCGCCCGCCCTGGGGCTGTTCATAGCGGAACATCGGCCCCGAATATGCCACCTTCCAACGCCCGGTCCCTCCCTGGGCCAGATAGGCCCTCATCACTCCGGCGGTGCCCTCGGGGCGAAGGCTGAGGGAGCGTCCCCGACGATCGGCGAAGGTATACATCTGCTTGGTGACTACCTCGTTGGTCTCCCCCACTCCCCTCTCGAACAGTTCGGTGAACTCGAAGACCGGAGTGACTATCAGTTCATAGCCGTAGACGCCGGAAAGGTCCTCCCACAGGGCCAGCACCTCTCTCCAGCGTGCGGAGCGAGGCGGACCGATCACGCCGGTTCCTTTGGGGGAGCGGATAATCATCGTTTAGAGAAGAGAAGTCAAAAAAGGGTTGTGAAGACGTTCCCGACCGAGGGTAGTGGTCTCTCCGTGTCCGGGATACACGGCGGTGTCGGCCGCCAGACCCAGGATCTTTTCTCGCATGCTCTCCATCAGGGCGTCGAAGTCGCCGCCCGGCAGGTCGGTGCGTCCGATCGAATCCCGGAAGAGCTGGTCCCCCGAGAAGAGGATCCCCTCCTCCTCGAGATGGAAGCAACAGTGCCCGGGAGTGTGTCCGGGGGTGTGCAACACCGCCATCTCCAGCCCGGCCAGAGCCAGGACGTCGCCATCTGCCAGCGGACGCCGAGAGGCCGGGGGCCGGTACTCGCCGGGCAGCACCTCCCCCATGAGAGCGATAACTTGACGGAGGGGATGGAGCGACAGGAAATCGTCGTCAGGATGCACATAGGTGACCACTCTGAGTTGTTCCTCCACCGCCCCTGCCCCTCCGACGTGGTCGACGTGGCCGTGGGTGACCACCAGGGCAACCGGCGCCAGATCGCGCCTTGCACACAGCTCGGCCACTCCCCGGGGATCCGGAGGGGCGTCGATCACCAGGCACGGGCCGCCCGCCTCCGGGGCCACCACATAGCAGTTGGTCTGGGTGTACCACAAAGGGACGCTGTCTATCAGCATGCCGGACCGGTCAGGACGGCGCGTCGGAGGTGATCCGGAAAGCCTTGAACACCCCGTCAACCCCTCTCAGGTCGGAGAAGAGGCGCCGCAACTGACCGGCGTCGGAGAGCTCCACCTCGTACTGAAGAACAGCCACCCGGTCGTCGCCCACCGCCGAGGTGGCCGCCACGATATTGCCTCCCATCTCGGAGATCACCGCAGTGACGTCCCGCAGCAGCCGGTAGCGGTCGAGCGCTTCTACCTGCACCCAGACCGTGAAGGAGTTGATCAGGTCCGGGGACCAGGCCACCTCCACCATCCGTTCCATACCCGGGGTGCTGACCCTGAGGTTGGTGCACTCGGTACTGTGCACCGAGACCCCCCGGCCGGTCGTTACGTACCCGATGATGTTGTCGGAGGGGACCGGAGCGCAGCACCGGGCAAGCTTCACCATGGTGTCTCCCATTCCCTCCACCAGGACCCCCGGACCGTCGGTATCGGTCCGTCGGCGGCTGACGGGGGGGGTCAGCAAGGTCATCTTCTCCTTTTCCTCCGGGAGGGTCGGATTCACCGCCCTCTCCAGCCGCTGGATCACGGTGGACGGGGACATCTCACCCTGCCCCACAGCCAGGAAAAGATGATCGATCTCGGATTTGCCGAGGTCCGCGGCGATGGAGGCCAGCAGCCGGTCCCGCCCGGCTGCGGTCAGGCCCAGTTTGGCCTTGCGAAGCTCGGCCAGCAGCACCTCCCGACCCTCGGCGATCGAAAGTGACCGGCGCTCCTTGGAGAACCACTGTTTTATCTTGGACCGGGCCCGGGAGGTCTGAACCGTCTTCAGCCAGTCCCTGCTGGGCCCGCCGCCCTGGGAGCGGGAGGTGATGACCTCCACTATGTCACCGGATGCAAGCGGTGTGGACAGAGGCAGCAGCCGGCCGTTGATCCGCGCCCCCACGCACCTGTCGCCCACTTCGGTGTGGATGGCATAAGCAAAGTCGACGGGGGTGGCGCCCGCCGGGAAGGACTTCACCTCGCCGCGGGGAGTGATCACGAAGACCTCGTCCCGGTAGAGATCCAGCTTGAGGTGGTCCAGGAATTCGCGGGGGTCTTCGAACTCCTCCCGGAGTCCCCCCAGGTCACCCACCCATTCCAGGTCCACCGCGCCGTGCCCCTCCTTGTAGCGCCAGTGGGCGGCTATGCCCCGCTCCGCCAGCTGGTGCATCTCCGTGGTGCGGATCTGGATTTCTATCGCCTTCCCGTCGGTCCCCACCACGGTGGTGTGGAGGCTCTGATAGAGATTGATCTTGGGCATGGCGATGAAGTCCTTGAACCGGCCGCTCAGCGGCTGCCAGTGGGAGTGAATTTCGCCCAGGGTGGCGTAGCAGTCCCTTATCCGGGGAACCACCACCCTGATCCCGATCAGGTCATAGATTTCCTCGAATTGCTTGCCGGTCTCCATCATCTTCCGGTAGATGGAATAGTGGTGCTTCGGCCTGCCGCTCACCTCGGTGGGGATGCCCGCATCCGAAAGGACGCCGGAGACCTCCTCGATCATCTTGTCTATCACCACTCCCCGCTCGGGGGCCAGGTTCAGAAGCTTGGCGTCGATCTCGGCGTAGGGACCCGGATGGAGGATGGCCAGGCAGCGGTCCTCCAGTTCGTGTTTTATCTCCTGGATGCCCAGCCGGTGGGCCAAGGGTGCGTACACATCCAGGGTCTCGGTCGCCACCGCCTTCTGCTTGGAAGACCGGAGAGCGCTAACCGTCCGCATGTTGTGAAGACGGTCGCACAGCTTGATTACCAGCACCCGGACATCGCGGGCCATGGCGACCACCATTTTGCGAATGGTCGCCGCCTGCGCCTCCTCCCGGTTCGGATAGGTGATCCGGTCCAGCTTGGTTACGCCGTCTATCAGATCGGCTATCTCCGCGCCGAAAGCCTTCTTCACATCCCGGTAGCTGAGGTCGGTGTCCTCCAGGGTGTCATGCAGCAGACCGGCCGCCAAGGTGGCCGTGTCCATCCCCAGGTCGGCCAGGATCCGGGTTACGGTTAGGGGGTGGACGATGAACGGGTCGCCCGACTTGCGGGACTGGCCGCGATGGGCCTCGTCGGCAACCCCGAACGCCCGGCGCAACAACTCCACGTCGCCTCGGGGATGATGGTGCAAAAAGCGCGATATCACTCCAGCCAGCGGGTCTTCCGACCCGGGGATTTGACTGGAGGGGGGGCGCTGCGCCGAGGTCTCGGCCACCCGCGACAGTCTAACCGATCACCGCTCGGAGGGGACCTATCTGCGGCGCCGTCGGCGGGGCGGGCGGGGTGAGGCTCCTCCCTCCATGGAGAACAACTCGGAGGTGGTGGGCGGCTCGGAGCGCTCGCCAGGCTCCTCCGGCACATCCCGTTCGGGCCCGCTCCGCTTCCTCGCCACCCTGCGTCGCTGGTCGGCCCAGGCGACTTCTCTCTCCCTCCACAGGGCCAGCAGGGGGGAGGCCACGAAAATGGACGAGTAGGTTCCGGCGGCGATCCCCACGAAGAGCGCCAGGGAGAAGTCCCGCAAAGGGGCGGCGCCCAGAATCAACGACCCCACGAACAGGATGCTGCCCACCGGGATCAGGGAGGTGAGAGAGGTGTTGATGGAGCGGGCTAGCACCATGTTCATCGACCGGTTGACTATCTCCGAATAGGTGAGAATGTCAGAGAAGTCACCCTCGAGTTCTCTCACCCGATCGAAGACCACCACCGTGTCGTAGAGGGAGTAGCCCAGCACGGTGAGCGCCGCCACCACTGTGGCGGGTGTCACCTCGAAGCGGGTGATCGCATAAATCCCGACGGTCAGCACCAGGTCGTGCAGGAGGGCGACGATTCCCGACAGGGCCATCTTCCATTGGAGGCGGATCGATATGAATATCACCACCGCCCCCAGGAAGACTCCCAGGGCCCACAGGGCCCGGCGAGCCACCAGCGCCCCGAAGGTGGGACCTACCGCCTGACGGTTGACGTCCTCGGGCGGGGCGCCGACCAGCACCGCCAGGGTGGAGACCATCTCGTCTTCCACCGCGGAGGAGATCGGCCCGGTCTGGATGCGAACCGATTGACCCTCGTCTATCTCCTGGATGCGAAAGTCGACGACCCCCAATCCGGCAATGGCGTTCTCCAAATCCCCCACCGTGGCGCCGCTCTGGTTCTTGGTCTGGACCTGGACACCGCCGGTGAACTCCAGGCCCAGATTGAGACCGAGCGCCGTCACCGTGGCCACCGACACCAGCAGCAGGACGGCCGAGATGTAGAACCACCGGCGGCGGAGGCCCACGAAGTCGATGCGGGTCTCGCCCCGGGAGATGTCTCGCCAGAGGCTCATCGGCTCTCTCCCGCGGCGGCGGGCATGGAGAACCAGCCTTTTCTGCCCAGGGGGCTGTGCGCCAGCACCCAGGCGGCCCGGCGGGTGAAGGCCCGTGCCACGAAGATGTCCAGGACGGTGGCGATTCCCAACGACAACGCGAACCCTCTGACCGCTCCGACAGTCAACAACCAAAGGAGCGTCGCGCCCAGGATGGAGACCGTGTCGGCGGTCAGGATGGTACGAAACGCGGTTCGGAAGCCCTGAGCGGCGGCGGAGGGCACGGTCCTGCCCGCCCGGAGCTCATCTTTGATCCGCTCGAAGTAGACGATGTAGGAGTCGGCTGTGATCCCAACCGCCACGATGATCCCGGTCACCCCGGCCAAGGTGAGTGTGACCCCCTGGTAGTGGCCCAACAGGGCGTAGATGGCGATCAGGAGCGACCCGAAGACTGCTATCCCCAGCACCGCCACCAAACCCAGCGACCGGTAGTAGAGCAGCAGCACCACCGCCACCAGGACCAACCCCGCTATTCCCGAGATGAGGCCGATACGCAGCGAGTCCGATCCGAGAGTGGCCGACACCTTCTCCACCTGGCTCCTCTCGAAGGCAACCGGCAGCGAACCGTAGCGGAGGATCACCGCCAGGTTCTGGGCCTGGTCCTCCGCGGCGGGATCGGCGCCCAGGGTGATGATCGCGTCCCCTCCCGTGATGCCCACCCCGGCGGCTACGTCCTCGGCCACCTGGGGAGAGGCGATAATTTGTCCATCAAGCACGATGGCGATCTGGCGGCGGGGGTCGCCGATCGGGTAGGCGGCGGCCTCACCGGTGAGTTCGGCGAACAGATCACCCCCCTCCGAGGTGAGAGAGAGATTCACCACCCACTGGGCCGAGACGCTGTTGAAACCGGGAAGGGCCTGCGAAACGTCCGATCCGGTCATGGCGGCGGGGCCGACGGTCAGCACCTCCATCCCGAACAGGGTGAAGTTGGGCAGGTAGGCGACCGTGTCGGGGTCGTCTGAGACCGTCAACCCGCTGATCGGGTCCACTCCCTCCGGGGTGTCCGCAAGAATGGCGGTAGTTGTGGTGGTGGCGACGGTCGTCGCCGTTGTCGAGGCCGATTCCTCCACGGCGTCTTCTTCGCCCGCCGGCGGCTCGGTTGTGGTGGTGGTCACCAGGGGTCCCTGAAGGCCGGGAGTGGACTCCAGCACCGGGCGGAACGACAGCCGGCCGGTCCGGCCGATGGCGTCAAGGGCCTGTTGCTCGTTCTGAACGCCGGGTAGCTGCACCAGCACCGTGGTCCCGCCCGAGATGGAGATCTCCGGCTCCTGAACGCCGCCCACGTCCTCGATGCGGCTGCGCATGATCTCCACCGCGTATTCCATCACATCGGGGTCCGTGTCGTCGGGTGCGGTCAACACCACCGAGGTCCCACCCTGCAGATCCAGTCCCAGCTTGGGCTCGATGTCCAACAGGTAAACGGCCGCCAAGCCTCCCCAGGCGATCCCTGCGACAATCAGCAGGCCGATGACCCGCCGAAGCACGGATCAGCCTTCCACGGCCTGTTTGGAAGCTATGGCCCTCTTGGCGATGCGTATCGACCCGTACTCCAGTTCGATCACCACTGAGTCCTCCTCCACGCTGCGAACCTGTCCCATTATCCCCCCGATGGTCTGCACCCGGTCCCCCAACTCCAGGTTGGCCACCAGGTCCTGCTGCTGGCGGGCCCGTTTGCGTTGGGGCCTGATGAGCAGGAAATAGAAGAACAAAAGAAACCCGCCGAGGACCAGCCAGGTGAAAATCGGGCTTCCTGCCGACTCTTGAGCGAAAATCATTACCGACAACTCCTGTTTCAGTGCGCCTGAAAGCTATCAGATTAGCGGGCCGGGTGCGTCGCGGGAAACTCTCAGATCGGCGAACCGGCGACAGAACCCCGAGAATTCCCCCGCCGCTATCGCCCGGCGGGCGGCGCTCATCAACCCCGTGACATAGGAGAGGTTGTGAATTGAGATCAGACGCCCCGAGGAGGCTTCCCCAACCCGCAGGAGATGCCGAAGGTAGGAACGGGTGTAACGACCACAGACCGAGCATCCACAGTCGGGATCGAGAGGCCGCTCGTCGGACTCGAAGGCCGCTCGTCGCAGGTTGTAGTCACCCCTTTTTCCCAGGACCTTCCCGTGCCGGGCCAGGCGAGTGGGCCAGACGCAGTCGAACATGTCCACGCCCCTGGCGATGGCGTCGAGGATTCCCTGCGGGTCGCCGACGCCCATCAGGTAGCGAGGACGGTCGGGGGGAAGTTCCTTCATGGTCGCCTCCAACGCCAGGTTGCGGTCGGTGGCCGGTTCGCCCACCGAAAGCCCCCCGATGCCGAATCCCGGAAAACCCAAAGCGGCCGTGGCCGCGGCGCTGGCCCGGCGGAGTTCGGGCGACACGCCTCCCTGCACGATCCCGAACAGGGCCTGGTCGGGACGCCGATGGGCGGCCAGGGAACGCTCCGACCAGCGGAGGGTGCGTTCCATCGCCTCCTCGATGTCGGGAAGCGGGGAGGGAAGTCCCAGGCAGATATCGAGCACCATGGCGACGTCGGCCCCCAGCCTCTCCTGGTGGCGCACGGCCTGCTCGGGGGTGAGGCTCACCTCCGACCCGTCGTAAACGGAGCGAAAGACCGCTCCTGTTTCGGTGATGCGCGGACCGAGGGAGAAGACCTGATAACCGCCCGAATCGGTGAGAACCGGACGGCGCCAGGACATGAAACCGTGCAGACCCCCCATTCGGTCGATCAGATCCGACCCCGGTCTCAGCATCAGGTGATAGGTGTTGGCCAGCACCATGGTGGCCCCCAGGTCCTCCAGGTCGGTGGCGTCCAGGCCTTTCACAGAGGCCCGGGTGCCGACCGGCATGAACACCGGAGTGGGAACGTCCCCATGGGGGGTGTGAAGCGTCCCCGCCCGGGCGGGGCCGTCGGTGGCCTCCGGCGTCCAGGAAACCGGGGTCATTCCCGGCCCCTCCCTGGGTGGCGTTCGGCCAGCATGGCGTCGCCGAAAGAGAGAAAGCGGTACCCGTGCTCCAAGGCGGTCCGGTACGCCTTTTTCCACTCTTCGCCCATGAACGCCCACACCAGGGCCAGCAGACTCGATCTGGGGGCGTGGAAGTTCGTGACCAGGAGATCCACCACCCGGAATTGGTAGCCCGGCGTCACGTACAGCCGGGTTTGCCCTTCGCCGGCGGTTACCAGCCCGCCCGGGGATGCGCACGTCTCCAGGGTCCTGACCACCGTGGTGCCGACCGCCACCACCCGGCCGCCCCTGGCCCGGCAGCGTTCCACCGCCGCCGCCGCCTCGTCGGGGAGCCGGAACCGCTCCACGCCCATGGGATGGTCCTCGATCCGCTCGACGCCGATCGGGCGGAAAGTGGCCCATCCCACCTCCAGGTCGATCCCTGCCAGCTCCACCCCTCTTCGGGCAAGGGCCTCCAGAACCCGGTCCGTGAAGTGCAGTCCGGCGGTGGGCGCCGCGGAGGATCCGAGCCGGGAGGCGAAGACAGTCTGATAACGCTCGGGGTTCTCGAGGGAACAGCTGATGTACGGGGGGAGCGGCACCTCCCCTTCGGCTTCCACGAGTTCCTCCACCTCGCCGCGGCCGGACAATGCCAGTTCCGCCACTCCGTCAACCGGGCCGGAGACCACCTCGGCGCGAAGCTGACCGAACTGCACCACAACGCCCGGGCGGAGCCGCCGGGAGGGACGCAGGAGCGCTTCCCAACGCTCCGGCGACAATCGGCGCAGCAACAACGCCTCCACCTTGCCCCCCGTTCCCACCTTCACACCCCGCAGACGGGCGGCCCGCACCCTGGTCTTGTTGACCACCAACAGGTCTCCCGCCTCAAGCAGGTCGGCCAGGTCCAAAAAGGTCCGGTGCGTGAGAGTCCGGGCGTCCAGCAGCCGCGAGGCATGCCGCGGCTCGACCGGCGCCTGGGCCACCGCGTCCGGTGGAAGGGGATAATCCAACTCGACGGTGAGCATCTCCGGCCCGGAGTCAGACCAAACGGAGTTGCGGATCGGCCGGCGGAGTCAGTCCCAGGTGGAGGTAGGTCCCCTCGGTGGCGATTCTTCCCCTCGGGGTCCTCTGCAGAAGTCCTGCCTGCAGCAGAAACGGCTCGTAGGCTTCCTCTACCGTTTCCGGTTCCTCCCCGACCGCGATGGCCAGGGTCCCCAGGCCGACCGGCCCACCACCGAACTTGTGGACCACCGACTCCAGGATCGACCGATCCACCTTGTCCAGCCCCAGTTCGTCCACCTCCAGCATCGCCAGGGCCCGACGGGCCACCTCGCCGGTCACCGACCCGTCCGACCGGGCGATGGCGTAGTCGCGCACCCGGGCAAGGAGCCGGTTGGCCACCCGGGCGGTGCCCCTGCTCCGCGCCGCCACTATCTCCGCCCCCGCACCGGTGATCTCCACTCCCAGAATCCCTGCGGACCGCACGACTATCTGCCGGAGTTCCTCGGGCGTGTAGTAGTCGAAGCGTTCGATGATCTGGAAGCGATCCCGCAGGGGGGAAGAGATCATCCCCAGTCGGGTGGTGGCGCCCACCAGCGTGAACGGCTGGAGATTGAGCCGGTAGGTTGCGGCCCCCGCCCCTCTGCCCACCACGATGTCCAGGGCGAAGTCCTCCATGGCCGGATACAGAACCTCCTCCACTATCCGGGACAGGCGGTGAAGCTCGTCCACAAAGAAAATGTCGCCCCTCTCCAAGCCCGACAGGATCGAAGCCAGGTCTCCCGGCCGGTCCAGGGCGGGGCCGGAGCTTCTTCGCATGTTCGCCCCCAACTCCTGGGCGATCACCCCCGCCATGGAGGTCTTTCCCAACCCGGGCGGACCGGAGAAGAGCACATGCCCCATGGGAATACTCATCTTCGCCGCCGCTTCGATGGAAACCCGGAGCCTCTCCTGCAGGAGGGGTTGGCCGATGAACTCCCCCAGGGATCGGGGGCGCAGGGTGGCTTCCAACTCGGTCTCCGCCTGTACCGGCTGCTGGGCGACCACCCGCTCCTCTCTCATCTTCCCAGCTCCGCCAGCGCGGCCTTCAACTGCTCCTCGAACCCGACACCGGTGTCAATGGCCTCGGTCGCCCGGCGGATCTCGTGGGTGCGATAGCCCAGACCCGACAGCGCCGCCCACAGGTCCGCAGAGCGGGAGGCGCCCTCCAACACATTGGCTTCCGATGCCTCCAGCTTGCCCTTGAGATCGAGGATCAGCCGCTGGGCGGTCTTCTTCCCCACTCCGTTCACCCGGGTGAAAGCCGCCACGTCCTCCTGGCGCACCGCCTGGCGAACCTCCGGTGCGTCCAGGGTGGAGAGGACCGCCAGGGCCATCTTGGGCCCCACCCCCTGGGCGGAGAGCAGCACCCGGAACAGGTCCCGCTCCTCGGAATGGCCGAATCCGTACAGTCTCATCCCGTCGGCCCACACATGCATGTGAGTGCTAATCACGATCTCGCCCCTTGCGCCGGGGAGGCTCTCCACTGCAGACGGCGACATGGTCACCTCGTATCCCACACCCCCCACATCGATGACGATCCCCTCCGGGTATCTCTCGGTCAGCCTTCCCCGCAAGGATCCTATCACGGCACGATTTCCAAGTGCAGGTGCTGGAGGTGACAGATCGCCACCGCCACCGCGTCGAACGCGTCGTGAGGCAGGCCGTTCTCCGACAGTTTCAGGGTCTTCCACAGGGACCGTTGCACCGCCTCCTTGGTGGCGCGCCCATCACCGGTCACCACCTTCTTTATGGTGCTGGGAATGTACTCCCGGACGGGTATCCCCGCCTCTGCTGCGGTGAGCATCGCCACCCCGGTGGCTCTTTCCACCGCCGACGCCGCGGAGCGGTTCCCCTTTATGTAGACCTTCTCCAAGGCAAGGGCGCCCGGTTGGTACCGTCGGATGACATCAGACAGGTCGCCGGCCAGCTCCTGCAGCCGGTTCTCGAGCGGCCACTTCACCGGGGTGCTGATCACCCCCATGGCCACCACCCGATGGGGGTTGCCCCGGCTTACCACCGCGTACCCGGTGCGGGCCAGACCAGGATCTACTCCCAATACCAACACCTGGTTGAAGTGTAAGGAAAGGCGGACCGTCATTCCGGCCTTTTGCTCTCCCCGCGTCCTTGCCGGCGCCTGTCACGGGCCGGCCAGGGCCTCCAGGATCTGATCGCTGATCTCGAAGTTCGAGAATACGCTTTGTACGTCGTCGAGGTCCTCCAAGGCGTCCACCAGCCTCAGCACCCGTGGAGCGGTGCGCTGGTCGACGGGCACCTCCGAGATGGGAAGTTGGGTCAGTTCCGCCGACTCCACGGCCAAACCCGATTCCTCCATCGCCGCCCGAACGCCGGCCATGGCCCTGGGCGGGGTGATCACCTCCCAGGAGTCACCTGTCTCCCTTACGTCCTCCGCTCCTGCCTCCAACGCCGCCAGCAGCACATCGTCCTCGTCCCCGGCCGCGGCGATCAGCCCCTTGGGCTGGAAGAGGTAGCCCACGGATCCCGGCTCTCCCAGGCTCCCCCCATTGCGGGTAAACGCCGCCCTCACGTCGGCGGCGGCCCGGCGACGATTGTCGGTGAGCACCTGCACGTACACCGCCACTCCCCCGGGGGCGTACCCCTCATACCACAACTCGTCGTAGGCGACCCCCGCGCTCTCCCCGGTCCCTCGGTTGATCGCCCGCAGGATGTTGTCAGAAGGCATGGAAACCGCCTTGGCCTTCGAAACCGCCGCCGCCAATGCATAGTTGGCGTCCGGATCCCCCCCGCCTCTGCGCGCCTCGGTCTCGATGGCCTTGGCCAGCTTGGCGAAGAGCTTTCCGCGGGCCGCGTCCTGTCGCCCCTTGCGGTGCTTGATGTTCGCCCACTTGGAATGGCCGGCCACGGTCCCCTAGCCCCCTGCGTATTCCATCCACAGCCGGTGGATGCGGGAGTCGTCGGTCAACTCCGGATGAAAAGCCGTAGCGATCATGCGGCCGGAGCCGACCATCACCGGGCGGTCTCCGACCCGGGCCAGGACCTCGACGTCTCCGCCGACCTTCTCCACCCACGGCGCCCGGATGAACACACCGTGAAAAGGCCGGTCCAAGCCCTTTACGTCCAGGTCCATCTCGAAGGACTCGTTCTGCCGTCCGAAGGCGTTGCGGCGCACCACCACGTCCAGACCTCCCAGCAGCGGCTGGTCGCCGTCTACGATGGCGCCTGCCAGAAGAATCATCCCCGCACAGGTGGCCAGGGTGGGAAGACCGTCGGCCAAGGCGGATCGCAGAGGCCGCAGCAGGCCGAACCGTTCGGCGAGGCGGCCGATAGTGGTGGACTCGCCACCCGGTATGACCAAACCGTCCAATCCCCTCAGGTCCTCGGGCAGGCACACCGAGCGGGTCGAGACAGCCAAACGCTCAAGGGCGACACGGTGCTCTCGCACGTCTCCCTGGAGCGCCAACACCCCGATGGTGGGCGGCATGGTCACCAACCCCGGGCGGCCAAACGCTCAGCTGGTTCCAGGGTTCCTATCTCTTTGCCTCGCATGGGCTCTCCCAGACCCCGCGACACCTTGGCGATTACCCCGGGGTTGTCCCAGAAGGTTGTCGCCTCCACAATTGCTGCGGCGTAGGCGGCGGGTTGGGAACTCTTGAAGATTCCGCTGCCCACGAACACCCCGTCACAGCCGAGCGCCATCATCAGCGCCGCATCGGAGGGCGTTGCGATCCCTCCCGCCGCGAAATTGACCACCGGCAGCCGCCCCAGGGAAGCCACCTCCTTCACCAGTTCGGGAGAGACCCTCATCATCTCGGCCTGGTGTGCCTGCTCTTCGTCGGTCATGTCGGCCAGGGCCTCCATCTGGCTGGTGATGGCCCGGATGTGCCGAACCGCCTCCACCACGTTGCCGGTACCGGCTTCTCCCTTGGTGCGGATCATGGCTGCGCCCTCCGACAGTCGTCGCAATCCCTCCCCCAGGTCACGGGCCCCGCAAACAAAGGGAGTGGTGAACGGCCACTTGTCCACATGGAACTCCTCGTCGGCGGGGGTGAGCACCTCTGACTCGTCTATGTAGTCGACCCCCAACTCCTCCAGGACCCGGGCCTCGAGGAAGTGCCCGATCCGACACTTGGCCATCACCGGGATGGTCACAGCACCCATGATCTCGGTCACCTTGGCGGGATTCGCCATCCGCGCCACCCCTCCATCCTTGCGGATGTCGGCCGGGACCCGCTCCAATGCCATCACCGCCACCGCCCCCGCATCCTCGGCGATCCGCGCCTGGTCGGCGTCCACCACATCCATGATCACGCCGCCCTTCAGCATGTCGGCAAGTCCCCGCTTGACCAACTCTGTGCCAGTCTTCATACCGTTGCTCTGATCCATTCCCCTAATCGTAGCCGCTCATGTGCCCCGGCGGGCCGCAATAGAAGACGGTTTACCCGGAGGGCTCCGAAGTCATGCGCTCCGGCGAATCACCCTTTCGTAGCAATTCCGATAGGCCGGGCCCACTTTGTCCCAGGAGAACCGGGCCGCTCGCAACGGGCCTGCCTCCGAGAGCCGAGCCGAGACCGGGGGGCTCTCCAGGACCTGTTGGATCTGTTCCACCATGGCGTGGACGCTTCCAGGCATGAAGTACCTCGCCGCCGGGCCGGCCACGTCCCGGAAGGACGTCAGGTCGGAGGCGATCACCGCGCAGCCTGCCGCCAACGCCTCCACCAACACTATCCCGAAGCTCTCGCCTCCCAGATTGGGGGCGACATAGACCTCGGCCGACCGCAGCGTTCGGTCCTTTACTTCGGTGTCCACCCTGCCCAAGAAGACGGTCCCCTCAGGCGGTTCCGGACGCTCGGCGCCCATCACCACCAACTCCGCATGGGGATGGCGACTCCTGACCAGCGGCCAGGCCTCCAGCAAGAGGCTCAGGCCCTTGCGGGGCTCGTCACGGCCCAGAAACACCACCCTTCCCCTCTTGCGGTCCTCCCCGGCCCCACCAAGGGTCGTATCCACCCCGTTGGGAACAATCTCCTCGGGTTCCCATCCGGACGGGAGAGCACCCGCCGCCTGGCGGCTGACCGCGGTAACCAGGGTCCGGGGCGCTTTGAGGGAGCGCACCAAGGGATCCAAACCGCGGTACAGAACCCTCACCCATCCCGGGGGGTCGGCGTGGAAAGTAGCCACCCTCGGGCCCTGAATACGAAGGGCGGCCACTCCGACCATGGGCATGAGCGGCTCGTGAATGTGCGCCACCTCACCCCAGGCGAGGGTCCCCATCATCCGCACGGAAACTCTCGGCGACAAACAGATCGGCGCCACCGACCGGTTGGCCCGGACGCGCACCACCCTTCCCACCTCCACTCCATCGGAGTCTTCGGGCAGACGGGGTGCGATGATCCGCACCTCGTCTCCCTGGTCTCTCAGCCATCCGGCCAGGCCAAGCACCTGCGCCTGGACGCCGCCGTCCCGGGTCAGGTCGTACGGTGAGACCAGGCAGATCTTCATGAGCCGAGTCAAACCCGGTCGGAGGGCCAGTTGGGCTGGAGAAGATGCCACTGCTCGGGAGCAGCCTTGATCAGGTCCTCGAATGCGCATGCCATGAGTTGCGCGCCCTTGCTGAGCCTCTCCGACAGGCTTCCCTCCCGGGGAATCGCCAAGGGTGGCCTCAGAACTGCGCGATAACGGCTTTTCTTCTCAAAATAGACGGCCGCCGGAACCACCGGCCGGCCCGAGCGTATGCCCAGCAACAAGGCGCCGGCCGGCAGGGTCGTCTCCTCGCCGAAGAACTGCACCGGGATTCCCCTGCCGCTCAGGTCCCGGTCAGAGGGCAGACAAACCGCGGTTCGGCTGTCGAGCTTCTTCTCAAGTTCGCCGAGAATGCCCCGCCGGGCAAACACAACGCTTATGCCCGTCAATCCCCGCATGCGGGAAAACCAATCCCGAATGTAGGAGTTTGCGAGGTTTTCGGCCACCGCCACCACCTCGACATCCATGTCCCAGACGGCTGCTCCGGCCATTTCCCAGTTGCCGAGATGCGGCAGCACGACCACCACGCCTTTCCCGTCGTCCAGGGCGTTCTCCAACACTTCGAACCCATCCAAGTCGAAGCGCCCGGCCATCCGCCTCACATTGCGAGGAGCGGCCCAAAGCGACTCCCCCCAGTACTGACCGTAACTGGCGAACATCTTTCTGACCGCTCGGGAGCGGCTACCCGACTTCTCCTCCAGTCCTGTCCTGCCGGCGTGCCTCCCGGCCATGCGGCGACGCCGCGGCAGAAGAAGGGAAGCCACCACCCCGGCAGCCCCGCCCAAGGGTTGGACCACCCACAACGGCCAAATGCGCATGAACCCCGACGCCGCCCTCACACCCCAGTAGGCGAGACGGGACTTCACCGCTTCAGTTGTCGGTAAGCCACCACGAAACGGTGCAGAGCCGAAATCCAGCAGAGACCGGTCATCGCCCACAACATAGGCTCCACCCATCCGGTCAGCAGCCCCAGAGCAAAGAGGATCACTCTCTCGGCGCGGCCCATGAAGCCGCCCGTCCCCCTCAGTCCCTCCGCTTCGGCCCGGGCGCGCAGGTATGGGATCAACAAGGCGCCGGACACCGAGAGGACGATCAGCATCAGGGTCCGAGGCTCGCCGGCGCGGGCCACCGCCAGCCCCGAAAAGCAGGCGACCTCACCGAGCCGGTCTACCGAGGCATCCAGGAACGCCCCTCTCCTGGAAACCTTGTCGGCGGCGCGCGCCAGCGACCCGTCCAGGCCGTCGATCGCCGAACCGGCCAGGGCGATCACCGAACCGGTCACCAGGAACTCGAGGGAAATGATCACCGCCCCGACGATGGTCACCCCCAAACCGAAAAAGGTCAGAGCGGCGGGGCTGATCCCGCACCGGTTCAGGAAACGTCCGATAGGATCAAGCACCCTTCTCAGGTGAGGGCGCACCCAAATGTCTATCACGGTGCTCTCACGCTAACCGCTCTCCGGACAAGCGGCAATTGTCCGTCGGCGCCAATCAGAGCCATGCACCCGAAAATTACTCCGTGCCCCGGCCAAATAGCGGGCGGGCGGTTTGCGCTATCCTGAATTCACCCGCCAGTTCTGATGAGGAGCCCGATTGTCACCTGATTCGATTCGCACCATAGCCCTGATAGGCCACGGGGGAAGTGGTAAGACCTCCCTTGCCGAAGCACTGCTGTTCACCGCCGGTGTCACAACCCGGTTGGGGTCGGTGGATCGGGGAACCACCATGCTGGACCACGAGCCGGAAGAAGAAGAGAGAAAGCTCTCTCTCAACCTCTCGGTCGCCTCCCTCGAGTGGGACGGATGCAAGATAAACCTGATCGACACCCCCGGGTACGCCGACTTCTCCGGCGATGCCCGGTCCGCCATCCGGGTGGCGGACCTTGCCCTGTTCGTGGTCTCGGGAGTGGACGGTGTAGAGGTGCAGACCGAGTTGATGTGGAAGGTGGCCGCCGAGGAGGGCACACCCCGGGCGGTGTTCGTCACCAAGCTCGACCGGGATCGCTCCTCACTGAATCGCACCCTGGACGAGTTGCGCAAAGCGTTCGGCAAGGGGATAGCGCCGTTGGTGATAAACGTGGGCAATGAAGCAGACTTGAGGGGCGTGGCCCGGGTCAGTTCGGGCCAGGTGGATCTCTACGAGGAAGGCAATCCTCGGGGAACTGCGGCCGACGGAGCGCCTCCGGAAGTAGCGGCCGTCCTGGAAGAGGCCCACCTTGAATTGGTCGAGTCGGTGGTGGAGACCGACGACGACCTGATGGCCGCCTACTTCGAGGGAACAGAACCCGAACAGGCGGTGATCGTGTCGGTCATCCGGGAAGCCATGCTGGCCGGAGAGATCTTCCCGGTGTTGGCGGGCTCTTCCAGTCAGATGATCGGGATCGACGTCCTTGCCGACTTCCTCAAGAGTTTCGCTCCCTCCCCGCTGCAGCGTCCCGCTCCTCCTCTCGCGGAGGGCTCTGTCGAGACAGCCGAGGACGGAGCGGCGGTGGCTTATGTGTTCAAGACGATCGGGGACCCCTATGTGGGTCGGATCTCCATCCTGCGGGTGTTCAGCGGGTCCATCCAGTCCGACGACACCCTGGAACTGGCGGGAGGCCCGACGGTACGGGTCAGCAACTTGTTCTTCCTCCAGGGTCGCAACCCGATCACAACCGACCGGATCATGTGCGGGGATGTGGCCGCGGTGGCGAAGGTGGACAAAGCCACCACCGGATCCACTCTGCGCTCTCCCGGATCGGACGCGGTGATACTTCCGGCCGTTTACCCGAAGCCGGTGATGGAGCTGGCGGTGTTCCCCCGCTCCACCCAGGACGAGGAGAAGCTCTCCACCGCCCTGCAAAGAGCTGTGGAGGAAGACCCCACCCTGGCCGTGGAGCGGCGATCAGAGACCGGCGAGACGATCTTGGCCGGGCTGGGAGACGTTCACCTTGACGTAACCCTGGCGCGTATCAACCGCAAATACGGGGTGGAGGTGGACACTGCCCTGCCCAAGATTCCCTATCGCGAGACCATCACCGGAAGGGCCGAAGCAGAAGGCAAGCACAAGAAGCAGACCGGAGGGCGCGGGCAGTTCGGGGTCGCTTTCGTACGGTTCGCCCCGCAGGAGCAGGGCGAAGGCTATGAGTTCATCGACTCCATCAAGGGAGGATCCATACCCCGCCAGTACATACCGGCGGTGGACAAGGGCATCCAGGAGGCCTTCGCCCGCGGCGTGCTGGCCGGGTTCCCGGTAATCGACGTCTCCGCCGAGGTATACGACGGGAAGTATCACTCGGTGGACTCGGACGAACTTTCATTCCGCATGGCCGGGATCGCCGCGGTTCGAGCGGCCTCCCAAGAACTCCGGCCCGTCCTCTTGGAACCGATCACCCGGCTTTCGGTAAAGGTGCCCGAGGAATACACCGGGGACGTGATCGGTGACATCAACTCCAAGCGGGGCCGGGTGTTCGGCATGGACACGGACGGATCGCTGCGGATCATCGCCGCAGAGGTTCCCATGGCGGAGATCCAGCGCTACGCCGTGGACCTTCGCTCCATGACCAGCGGGCGGGGGACGTTCGAAGTGGCCTTCGACCACTACTCCGAAATCCCTCACCAGGAAGCGCAAAAGGTAATAGCCGCCTCCCGGAAAGACGACAGTTAGAAGCATGGGCGACGATGCAAGAATCCTGCTCGGAGACCGCGAGCTGGAGCTGCCCCTGATAGAGCCCACCCGCGGCGATCGGGGACTCGACATCTCCCGGCTTCGCTCCGAACTGGGGGTCATCACCGTTGACCGAGGGTTCGCCAACAGCTCGGAGAATCCCAGCGCGGTCAGCTATGTCGACGGCGAGAACGGAACTTTGAGCTACCGCGGCTACCCGATAGAGGAGCTGGCCGGCCGGGTCAGCTTCCTGGAGGCTGCCTGGCTGTTGCTGTATGAGGACCTTCCCTCCCGCCCCCAGTTCGACCGCTTCGAAGAGGAGATCGGTCGTTACGCCGCCGACCGACCCTACATGGATGACTTCCTCGATACCTTCCCCACCACCGGCGATCCGATGGCCACCCTGGCCGCCGGAGTCCTCGCCATGGCCGGACTCCACCCGGAGTTCTCCCAGTCGAGCAGGCCGGAGGCCGTCGAGGAGGCCGTCCTTATCCTCCTGGCCGACATTCCGATGCTGGCGGCCCTCATCAACCGCCGCCTGCTGGAGCTGGAACCCATCAGGGTAAAAGAAGACCTCCCCTACACATCCCGCTTCTTCCACACCGCACTGGCCCGCTCCGACTCTTCCCCCCTTCCGGACCCCGAAACGGTGTCAGTCTTGGACTTGCTGCAGATCCTCCACATCGACCATGGTCAGAACTGTTCTTCATCGGCGGTTCGTCTGGTCGGCTCGGGTGGAGCCAGCATTTTCTCGTCGATCGCGGCGGGGATCAGCGCCCTCTCCGGGCCGCTTCACGGGGGAGCCAACCGGGCGGTGCTGGGGATGCTGGAGGAGATCCGGTCCGAGGGGGGAGACATCGAGAAGGCCCTGCACCGCGCCAAGGACCGCTCCGATCCGTTCCGGTTGATGGGTTTCGGGCACCGGGTGTATCGAAACTTCGACCCCAGAGCAAAAATCATCAAGGCGACTGCCGGAAAGGTGTTGTCTCGTTTGGGTAAGGACGACCCTCTTCTGCAGTTGGCCAAGGACTTGGAGTCTGCCGCGCTGGCCGACGAATATTTCGCGAAACGCCGCCTCTATCCCAATGTCGACTTCTACTCGGGGTTCTTGTACCGGGCGCTGGGTTTCCCGACCGAGATGTTCACGGTGCTGTTCGCGATAGGCAGGTTGCCCGGTTGGCTGTCCCACTGGAGGGAGATGGCCTCCGACCCCAAGGGCCGTATCTTCAGACCCCGGCAGGTCTATGTGGGTCGGACCGAGAGAAGATTCTCCCGAGATCTCTGAGGGTCGGCCGGGATCAGAATCGGGGAGGCTCCAGATCCTCTATGTACACATCCTCTGAGGACTCGCCGGTAACCCCGTCGATTTCCACCAACGCCCTGCGCTTCGGCGGACTCTCCGAGGAGTAGACGATCACCTGCCAGCGGGGACGGGATCGCATCCCGGCAAACGTCACCGCCACCGAGGCATGACCCACTCCGAAGGGCACTGTTGCAGCCGCAGCCTGCAAGGCCCCGGCCTGGTCGAGGACAAGAGGCCACGACGCCCACCACTGATAGGCCCCGATGGCGGCCAGGAGAAGGACCGTGATCCACAGCCCGGGTTCGGAGAAGGCCAGTCCGGCCAGGAGCCCGGCCATTGCCAGGTATATCCAGGCGGCCCACCGACGTCGACTGGGATCCGGGAAACGATAGGGGCCCCCGGCCCCTGCATCGAGGTCGTCGGGGACGGCCTCGGCCAGCGCCGTCTCCTCGGGGATGATGATCCCCTCCGGGCCCCGATAGCTCACGGACGGCGCCCGGGTAGTCCACCGGGGGGAAGGGCTTGGTCCGCAAGGCTCTGCACGACCTCGGTGAGCGGAACCGCCCGGCGCTCACGCTCCTCTCCGTAACACCGCACCCCCACGGTTTCTTTCTCCACATCCTGGTCGCCCACCACCAATACCATCGGGTGCTTGGCGGTCATCGCCCGCCGGATCTTCTCTCCCAGCCGATCGGACGACGCATCGACCTCGGCCCGCAGTCCGGCCGACTTCAGCCGCCCGCCCACTTCCCGGGCATAGTCCAGATGTCGATCAGCCACCGGCGTCACCGACACCTGAACCGGCGCCAGCCAGAGGGGAAACGCTCCCGCGTAGTGCTCCACCAGCACTCCGAAGAACCGTTCGATGGATCCGGCCTTGGCGCAGTGGATCATCACCGGCCGACGAAACACGTTGTCGGAGTCGGCATACTCCAGTCCGAAGTTCTCGGGAAGTGCAAAGTCAACCTGGATGGTGGACATCTGCCAGCGTCTTCCGATGGCGTCCCGCACGTGAATGTCGATCTTGGGCCCGTAGAAGGCGCCCTCGCCCTCCGCCACCCTGTGGGACACGCCGCCTTTCCGTATCGATTGTCCGAGCGCATCCTCCGCCACGTCCCACATGCCGGGGTCTCCCACAAACCTTTCGGGCCGGGTGGAGAGATCGGCCTCGAATTCCTCGAAGCCGAAATCTCGCAGCCAGTTGAGCACGAAGAGAAGATGCATGTCCAGTTCGTCGGGGAGTTGGTGGCGGGTGCAGAAGGTGTGGGAGTCGTCCTGAGTAAAGCCACGGGCCCGCAACGCGCCGTGGATCACTCCCGACCTCTCGTACCTGTACACAGCGCCCAACTCCGCCAACCGCATGGGAAGATCCCGGTATGAGCGGCCGCGGCTTCCGTAAATGAGAACGTGAAAAGGGCAGTTCATGGGCTTTACCAGGTACTCATCCCCACCGTCCATAGCCATTACCGGATACATGTAGTCGGCGTAGAAGTCCAGGTGGCCGGATGTGTCCCAGAGTTGGCTGCGAGCCAGATGCGGGGAAAAGACAAACTCGAACCCGTATTGTTCATGCAACCTGCGGCTGTGGTCCTCGATTAGTTTCCTGACCATCCCGCCTTTCGGATGCCACACCATCAGCCCCGATCCCAGTTGTCGGGGGAACGAGAACAAGTCCAGGCCCGGGCCGACCCTCCGATGATCGCGCCGTTCGGCTTCTTCAAGCCGATGCAGGTAATCCGCCAACGCCTTCTGCGACTCCCAGGCCGTTCCGTAGATTCTCTGCAACTGCGGGTTTCTTTCGTCGCCTCTCCAATAAGCCCCCGAGGAGCGCAGCAGTTTCACCGCTTTCAGCCGCCCGGTGGAGGGAACATGTGGACCCAGGCACAGGTCGACAAACCCGTTGTTGCTGTAGACGGTTACCTCTCCTCCCTCTGCCACCTCGGAGGATTCCACCGATTCGATTATCTCCACTTTGAAGGGATGGGAGCGGAAAACTTCAAGGGCTTGTTCCCGGCTCATCGAACCGCGTACGAAGGGCTGGTCCGCAGCGATCAACTCGGCCATTCTCTCCTCCAACCGCGACAAGTCGTCGGGGCCGAAAGGTCGCTCAATCCCGAAGTCGTAGTAGAAGCCGTCCTGGATAGCAGGCCCGATAGCGAAAGTGGATCCCGGGTAGAGGTCTAGGACCGCCTGAGCCAGCACATGGGCGGCCGAGTGTCGCAGGACCTCCCGGCCCTCTTCCATCCGGTCGGTGATGATCCGGAGTCTTCCCGACTTCTCGAGGGGACGGGTGAGATCCAGCAACTCGCCGTCCAGTTGCACCGCCACCGCCGCACGGGCGAGGCCGGCGCCGATACCCCGGGCGATCTCCCAGCCGGTCACGCCCGGCTCCCCCTCTATCAGCCCGCCGTCGGGCAGTTCCAACTGCAGAGTCAATGGTGTCTCCTCACTCGACAGGAAGGGTACCTCACCCGCCGCCAGGGCCATTCGCTCTGAGTTGACCCAAGTAGGAACGGTCGGTGTGGTGATGGCGGAATCCCATGGAACGGTACATGTTCACCGCCGGAAGGTTGGAGGCGTCCACATACAGAACGCATGCCGGAGCCCGGTCGCGTTCATGCATGTGGCGAATACCCTCCAGCAAAAGGGCCCTCCCGAGTCCTCTACCCTGATAACCCGGGAGGACGGCTATCACGTAGATCTCTCCCGCCCCCGAAGATGGGACCTTGGTCCAGCAGAACCCGGCTAGATCGTCACCGTCCCAGGCCATTCGCAGACCCTCGGAAGAAAACCAGGGACGGCGGCGGCGGCGCTCCAGATCGGCGAACGCCCAGTTGCCGTTCTCCGGATGGCCTGCAAAGGCCCGG
This sequence comes from Acidimicrobiia bacterium, assembly GCA_009837815.1. Taxonomy (GTDB): domain Bacteria; phylum Actinomycetota; class Acidimicrobiia; order Spongiisociales; family ZC4RG35; genus Bin76. Next base: position 2,753 of record VXSV01000063.1, on the reverse strand, counting down.
TTGTTCCCCTCCAGCCAGGCATCCTCGTCCAACCCGTCCCGGAATCCCCTGATCGCTATCTCCGGAGGAAACTGCGGCCGTTCGCCAAGCGGGAGGGGCACCCTCATGTGGTAAAGCTCCCGTTCCAAGACGAAGCCGGCCCTCTCGGCGGCCCGGGCCAGTTCGGGAACATATGCCCACAGCCGAACGCTTCTTCCTCCCCTGTTCCCCACGGCTCTTCCGGCCTCGGCCAATAGGTGCGTCAGGTGGCCGTCACTGCGGCAGTCAGGACTAACAGCCGCTTCCACCGTCCAGAGCCGGCTGTCCTCCTCCAGAGTGGCCAGGTACCCCACCATTCTCCCTCCGTCATCCTCCGCCACCAGACCCGGTGGGAACGCATCGGAATCAGAGGGGGAATCCAGGAGGTGAAAGTACTTGCGCTCCCCCATTGCAGGGTGACCGTCATGCTCCTCGATACGAGCGACCAGGTTCTCCAATGCAGCCAAATCACCCGGCAGATCCACCCAGCGCAAGTTCAACATTGATCAACTACCTCAAATAGCGGGCGATAGAGATCCGGGCCCGATCCATCCGTTCCGGAATGGAGCCCTTTGAAGAACGCTTCGAAGTGGGCGCTACTGGGATCGAACCAGTGACCTCTGCCGTGTGAAGGCAGCGCTCTCCCGCTGAGCTAAGCGCCCTTCCCACACCGGCAATGGTAGCCGGAAGAAAGGCTAGCCGCGGGTGCGGGCAATTCCGCTCTTGCCCAATACCGCTGCGGCTACTCCCATCTCCCGCCACGCCTTGTAAGAGATCCCCCTCCGATCCGAATAGGACCTGGCCGCCTTGACAAACCCAGACTCCAACGCCTCCATGTCGATGGGATCTGAAGACTCCGCCAAACGGCGTTCAGCATCGATTCGCCTTTGGATCAGAGCGAGTTTCCGAATCTGGTCCGATTCGACGTCCAACTGCCGTTGCACTGCATCAAGTTCCTGTTGAGGAGACCTGCGACGCCCTCGACGGGCTGACGTTGCCTGCAATCCCTCCAAGTACTTTCTGACGGCCCTGGTTTCTGCGCTAGCGACAGCTCTGGCTTGTTTTTCTTCGGGAGATAGGTTTCTCCGCTTGTCCATTGGTTTCTACCTTCTCTGGCCTGCGCCTTCCACTATAAACGGAGGCTTCGCGCCTCCAAAGCCTACATGACGATGGGACAATCGCGGTCCTGATACAACTACGTAGACCCCGTTGAGCCATGGCGGACTCAACGCTCAAACCGTTGTTACCATGTCGTCCGAATTCTTCTTGATTCTCGTAGGATTTTGGCGTTTCCTGATTCTGACACCGGACCGCAATCCTTTAGGACTGCCGACCTGTGGCACGCCGCCTTTGCTACCCCGAACCCGCGAGAACAATCGCCTCGTTCGCGAAAGATTCCCAACCAGGATTCGCCTCCGGGAATTGGAAACAGTCCTCCTGTTTTCCGGCCACCCTTAGCCGGATGCAGTTTCCCTAATCAGGGTGGGCCCTAGTGGAATTGAACCACTGACCTCTTCCGTGTCAAGGAAGCGCTCTCCCTCTGAGCTAAGGGCCCCAGTGGGAAGTCACCGATCCCGGAGGCGACGTCCGGAATCGAACCGGAGTAACGGGTTTTGCAGACCCGTGCCTAATCCACTCGGCCACGTCGCCGTATCGCTTCCCCTGCCTGGGCAGAAAAGAAGTGACGAGCGGAAGACGGGGCTCGAACCCGCGACCTCAACCTTGGCAAGGTTGCGCTCTACCAGCTGAGCTACTTCCGCGTCTGGGGGCCATTATAGCCCTCACCCCGCCAACCGGTCGACCCGAATCCGGCTTCGCCGCGCTCGGTCCGGTCCAGGCGGTCCGCCTCGGCCAACCGCACGGAAGGGACGGCAACCACCATCAATTGGGCGATGCGATCACCTTTGGAGAAGCGGGCAATCTCCCGGGAGAGGTTGATCAGAATCACCGAGATCTCGCCACGATAGCCCGAATCGATCAACCCCGGACTGTTCACCACTCCGATACCCAACCGTTCGGCAAGCCCGCTGCGCGGCAACACCAGGCCTGCGCACCCTTCCGGAATGGCGACAGCCAAGCCGGTCGGCAACTTGACTCTCTCCCCGGGCAGGATCTCCGCATCGACCGCGGTGGGCAAATCGAAGGCCGCGTCTCCTCGATATGCAGCCCGCGGGAAAGGTACTTCGTTGTCCAGTCTCCGAACGCTAACGTTATAACTCTGCATAGTGGAAGTCGGGCGGACGAACCACAAAGTAGGTGCGCTTGCCCAACCGAAACTTTACACCGCGGAGGCAAAGACCGCGCGGGCGGCACTTGTTGCCCAGCACCCAGCGGAGCCTCGGACACATCCGCAGGTCCGCTCCCCGTCGTAGGTCAGCCCCGCAGGCGATCATCGAAACCGATCCCACAGCACTTCCCGACTCGAGGATCGACCACAATCCCGCACAACGCCCTCCCCGGGACGAACCCGATCCCAACCGGAATGGAGTGAGTCTGACGGGAAACGGCGCCCGGCCGGTAGCGAACGGGGCGCACCCTGATCCCATCACCCCACAACATCCCGCCATGGGAAACGGATACGGAAAAGACCCGAACGGCACCGCTAACCACTCGGTGGCCACGGCTACCGCCACCGGAGTGCTCTCCCACCCCGAGACCCAGGTCTACGACCTTACCGAGGCTGACATCCGAGAAATGTGGAATGCGCCGTCGGCGCCCCGGTGGCGCCCCCGGCG
>VXSV01000039.1 GCA_009837815.1 Acidimicrobiia bacterium | reverse complement strand
ATGCCCGGCATCCCGAAGCGCCCGAATGGCGTTGAACCAGACGGCAGCCGCTTCCTTATCGTCTTTCTTGGCCTTGGTGGGCGCCTCAGGCAGCCAGCAGTGATGGGCCTCGTCGTTGATCACCACGATGTCGCCATAGGCGGCGCCCCGGATCAGCTCCCGCAGCACCCGCTCGGCGGCGCGAACGTGGTCTTCCCGGCGGTGTTCGGGATCCACCCGCAACAGCTTTCGGGCTGCTCCGGTGGCGTCCAGATCGTCGCGGCGCACAAAGGCCTGGTAGTTGATGATCTTCACCCGGGCCTGATTGAGCCGGGATCGCAGAGCGACCGGAATCAGCCCCATCTCGTCGTAGATGTTGTCGGGATGGTTGGGCTTCAGGACTTCCAGACGTTCTCGCACCGTCAGACCGGGGGTGATCACCACAAAACGCTGGGCGTGGCGAAGGTTGCGGGTACGAGTGGTGCCGACCGCGTTGAGGGTCTGCCAGGCGATCAGCATGGCCATCACCGCCGTCTTCCCGGAGCCGGTCGCCATCTTGGAGGCGTAGCGAACGATGCCGTCGTTGTGGCGGCGGGAGATCTCTTCTATGGCCCTCCGCTCCGCGGTGCCGCGGGTAGCCACCTCCCGCAGCCAGATCAACGTCTCTATTGCTTCCCGCTGGGCGAAGAACGGAGGCATCTGGCACTGGTCTTCTTCGGACCAGTGAAACAAGAGCTTGCGGGTGACGCCGGTGACGCCCGGATAGCCATCCGAGCGCCAAGTTTCCACCCGGGAGCGGATGTCCTCCACGTTTTGGTTCTGTTCGGCTATGCCCAGGTCCCATTCCTGCTGAACGTTGGCGAGCTTCTTGTCCTTCGGGACCGGCCGGGCTCGCAGTGAAGGCCGTCGTCCCCGGGCCGGTGGCCGGTTGGGAAGCGCCCGACCCGAGGTGTCCAGAACCCAGTGGCGATCGGGCTCCCGATAGGGGTCGCACAAAATGGGATCGGAGGCGGGATCGTAGGTTTGCAACTGTCGCCAAAGACTACAGAACGGGGTGTGACACCGGGCCGGCTCCCCTGGAGAATAACGAGGGATCGCCACCACCGATCAACGGTTCAGCTGAGCAGAGCGACGCCGATCAAGGGTACGGCTATGAACATGCCCGCCACGTAAGCCACCGCCAGCAGGCGCCGATGGACTGCCAGACGGGCCAGGATCTCAGCTCCGCGGATGGGGATCTGCCGTAGGGCGGTGATCGGGTAGAGCAGCAGGATTCCGCCTATGTTGAACAAAGTGTGGACCAGGGCTATGGTGAGCGCCTCCGGTCTGCTTGTCGCCAGGGCGGCAAGCAACGCGGTGATGGTGGTGCCGACATTGGCGCCGAGGGTGACGGGGTAGGCGTTGCGAAGCGTCAGGACCCCGGCGGCGGACAGCGGGATCAGCATGGAGGTGGTGATGCTGGAAGACTGCACCGAGATGGTGACCACCAGGCCCACCAGCAGGGCCACCAGGCCGCTGCCCTTGCCGAGAGCCATGTTGAGGGAATGCTCAACCCGTTGGGCCACCAGACGGCGCATGTTCTTGGTTACGAACGCCAGCGCCAACAGCACCGTCGCCACCCCGCAGGCAACCAGGAGAGCGCCGAGCGCATCGCCGTTTGCCCCGAAACCGCTCCAAAGATCCTCCAGCAGGCCCACCGGTTGCTTCACCAGGCCCTTGATGGGGCTTTTCCACTCGGTGCCGGCCGCTCCGACCAGAGGCTCGCTGATCCGTTCGGCCAGGCCGGAGATGACGCCGGTGAGCAACTCCAAGGGCAGGAGGACCAGGACGATCACCACGTTGAAGAAGTCGTGCACCACCGCCGCGGCGAAGGCCCGCATGAACTCGACCGACCGGCGGAGATGGGCGAGGGAAACCAGCGTATTCGTCACCGTCGTGCCGATGTTGGCCCCCATCACCATGGGCACGGCATATTCGAAGCCCAGCACACCGGAGGCCACCAGGCCGACTATCACCGACGTGCTGGCTGACGACGACTGCACCAACACGGTGCCGAGAATCCCGACGAAGAGCCCGGCGATCGGGTTTCTGACGGTGGAGAACAGGGTTTCCTGGGCATCGGCGCCCAGGAGTTTGATGCCGGATTCCAGTGAAGAGACGCCCACCAGGAACACATAGATCAGACCCAACACCAGTGCAACCCTGGCTGCGGGAGGCATCCTGGCACTGTCGACCCTATCCGGGACTGTCAAGTGTTCGACATCGTGATAGGGCATCCGCACGCTTTATAGTATTCGGTCCCCACCATTACTCCCGCATCGGGCGGGCAGCGGCGGATGAAGCCGCATTCGACCTCGGATGTTCAGTCCCCGGACTCGGGGAGCATCAACCGGCCTCGCAGGCTCTTTGGGGTAAGAATCGGAACGGAGAATTCGGAAGAGAGGACAAGTAGGTCTCTGTCGCCCGTGACCAAAGCATCCGCCCGTCCCGCCAACGCCAGTTCCAGGAACGGGCGGTCATGGGGATCCCGGCATTCGGGAACAGAAGATGGCTCGGACACCGTGGCTGTCTCACACCAGGGCAGATAGTCCATGAGCAACTCCTCACGCTCGTGTTCGGCGAGACAGAACTTCGGGTAGGACAGCACCCGAATCAACTCCACCGTCGTTTCATGGCTTGCCAGAGGCAGAACGGCATCCGAACTCCACGCACTACGAAGCCAGGTCACCGATCCCGAGGAGAAAAGCAGGGCGGACACCACCACGTTGGTGTCGATCACCAAGCGCATCGGATGCATTTATTCCTGACGGGCCCATGCCACGGCTTCCGCCACATCAGCTTCTGAGATGCCCAGGTCGGCCAGCTTCGCCCGCACCGCGTCGGCTCGGACAAGACGCACCGGCGTCAGCACCACCCGGCCATTGTCCGTGGTCACATCAAAGTATTCCACACCCTGAAGAACGGCCACTATAGCCTTGGGCAGCGTCAACTGATTCTTGGAAGTTAGCTTGGCAAGCAATAGGCCTCCTTGATAATGAAACAAGGATACAAGGCATCCTTACCCCCGCCAAGCGCTTTTCCTCACTTCCGAGGGGCGCTCAACTTCGATCTTCGGCTTTACCCACGCCGAACCACAAGGCTGCGAAGTGGTCGACCGGTTGGCAATCAGACCAATGTCCCTATGTGAGCTTCACTGTCTGAAACCTTTTACCGCTGTTTGAGAGGGTTCGCTCCTAGCCTTTCCGGCAAGCAGTGGTTCACCCATTCAGACGCCTCCCGCTGACCGCTTTCGATGCATAGACATCCGGACTCGGGGCGCCGTAGAGGGCCGGTGGTGGCGGCTGTGGCCGGCGGGGTGATCTTGCTGGTGGCGGTTCTCTCCTTCACCTCCCGGGATGGCGCTTCGGGTCCGCCCGTTGCTTCTCCGGTTGAGGAGATGGAGTCTGTCGAGGCTGCTCCGAGCACAGCGGGTACGACGCTTCCCTCCACAACCACCCGCACCAGCGGTGGCCGCTCTGAGGAGAGCGATGAAGACGGTGGGTCGCCGTCTGCTACCACGTCCACGGCGCCTGAGGCCACTACGACCACCACTACCACCACTACCACCCTTCCGCCTAGGGTCTGCGATCCGGTTCTTCCTGATTCCAATACATCCGAGCCGCCGGTGCTGGTGGATCTTGAGGGCGACGATCCCGCCGCCATTGCCGTGGCCATCTCCCGGCGACTCCACACCTGCGCGGACGATGTTGTGGTCGTCCATCCCGCCCGCCTCGATTCGGCGGCGATCGCCGCCCAGTTGGCGGCCCGGTTTTCCTCACCCTTGCTCTACTTTCTCCCGTCTTCCCAAGAGGCTCTGGTCGCCGAATTGGGTCGGCTGTCGCCGAGGAGGATCTGGCTGATGGACGGAATACCCAATTCTCTCCGGACCGCCGGCGCCGAGATAGTCCGAATGCCGGCGGAAGCCGAAGAACTCATCGAATGGGTCTCCTCATACGATTCTTCGGTGGTGACCGGCGCTTCTCCGGTGACCGGCCACACGACACTTCACTCTCTGGTGTTGATCGGAGAGCGCTCGGGCATTTTGTTCGCCCCCCGCATCGCGCTGGCGGACGAACCCTCGCCGGTGTCGGATCTGGTAATGGGAGGAAACGCCTGGGGTGCGGAGAATACCCGTTTGTGGCTGGTCGATCCCGGGCGGCCCGCAGCGGGGCTGGCGGTGGCCGCGGCGGCCTCGTCGCTGGAAGAAACGGCTCTCTACTGGAATCCCGAGGCGACGGTCGGGTGGGCCGAGGCGGGGGCGGTGCTGCGAGAACAGGCGAAGGGGACATCGGAGGTGTGGGCCGTCGGCGCATTTCCCGATTCGGATCGCTGGTGGCTTGAGGTAAACCTCTTAGGTCCCGAACTCCCCGGCGGGGGAAGCACGATGTTTCCCGACCGGCGACTGGTGGCTTTCTACGGGGTCACCCACACCGGTGTGCTGGGTGTGCTGGGAGAGCAGGGTCCCTCCGAGGGCTTGGAGCGCATGGCCCCCTACCTCGAGGAGTACGCCGCCGACGGGTTGCCGACCATCCCCACGTTCGAGATAATCGCCACCGTGGCAACGGCGCGGGCGGGACGCGACGGCGACTACTCGGGAGAGATCTCGGTGGAAGACTTGACGCCCTGGGTGGAGTTCGCCGCCGGAGAGGGCGTCTACGTGGTGCTGGACCTGCAACCGGGGAGGACCGATTTTCTGACCCAGGCCAAGTACTACGAGGAACTCCTGGCCCTGCCCCATGTGGGACTGGCGCTCGATCCCGAATGGCGACTGAGGTCCGACCAGGTGCATCTGCGCCAGATAGGGTCGGTGGACGCGGCCGAGGTCAACGCGGTGGCCGAGTGGCTGGCGGAACTGGTTAGGAGAGAACGGCTACCTCAGAAGCTGCTCATGGTCCACCAGTTCCGCTTCACGATGATCCGGGACCGGGAGACGATCTCGGTGCCGCCTGAGTTGGCGGTGGTGATCCATATGGACGGCCAGGGCCCCCTCGCCACCAAGTACAGCACGTGGGGAGCCCTGACGGCGGGCGCCGAGGAGCAGGGCTGGCACTGGGGGTGGAAGAACTTCTTCGATGAGGACTATCCCCTGGCCACTCCCGAACAAGTCCTGGAACTGGACCCTCTGGTGGTCTTTGTCAGCTACCAGTAGCCGACCGGGAGAGACCGGCTTTCGGTGGCGTTCAGCGCCGGTGGTGGCGCATGGCGAGCGTCCAGGAGACCAGTTCCTGAAGCAGCGCCTCCACCCGGTCGCGTATGCGGGGATCCTGGAGTTCGAGGTTTTCGTCGAATTTGTTCCAGATCCCGCGGACCTGCACGGCCGGGGAGGGCAGTTCGAACACCCCGGCGTTGCGCAGCACGTCCCGCAGATGGGACTGGGAACGGTAGGAGCCGAAGCCTCCACCCCCGCCCATCAGTGCGGCGGTCTTTCCCGCCAGGGGCGAGTCCGGTCCACGGGACGCCCAGTCGATGGCGTTCTTCAGAACCGCCGGCACCGAGGAGTTGTACTCGGGGGTGGAGATCAACAGGGCGTCGGCGGCGACCAGCTTCGCCCGGAATGCGGCCACCGGCGCAGGCATGCCGGCGTCTTCGACGTCACCGTTGTAGAAGGGGATGTCGGAGAGGGACACCAACTCCAACTCGGCGCCTTCGGGTACCACTTCTGGGGCCAGCCTCAGCAAGGCGCTGTTGTATGAACCCCGTCGCAGGCTCCCCGAGAAGCCGACGATCTTGATCATCTCTGCCATCAGCCCCGAATGGTATCCTGTCCGGCGCTCTTTCCGATCGTCGAAAACCGCGGGTGTCCGAGGCCGTAATCTTAAAGGGGAATAGCCGGCCCGCAGGGGGAAAGCAGTTGATCGTATTGGATGGCCCGCCTCACAGTTGGCGCCTTCCCTCCTCCGTTTCCGGTACGGCTGTGACCGTCGGGGTGTTCGACGGGATCCACCTCGGCCACCAACGGCTGCTGACCGAGGTTGCCCGAAGTGCCGCCGAGTCCGGGCGGACCCCGGCGGTGGCCACCTTCGATCCTCACCCGCTGGAGGTGCTGGCCCCCGAGAAGGCCCCCAGGATGCTCACTTCGATCGCCCATCGTCTCGAGATACTGGAGGAGATGGGGATGGGAGTGGTGGGGGTGATGCCATTTTCCGACATCCGGGAAATGGAGGCGGACGCCTTCATAAGCG
>VXSV01000148.1 GCA_009837815.1 Acidimicrobiia bacterium | reverse complement strand
CTTCCCACCGCCCGCAGCGCACATACCGCCGGCCCACCCAGGGCCAGTTCGGCCAACACCTCGCTGAGATCCGCCGGGGGTCTACCAAGAGGTCTCGCCCCGTGCCCCACCATGGCCCGGGCCTCGGCAAGATGGGCAGCAAAATTCCTATCCGGTTTCTCATCCTCATCCAGCCACAACTGCTGGTTGGCCAGCAGCCGTTCGACTACCTTCGGATGATGCTGGTGGTCCAACAGCAGCGGACCGGCCCAGTACCAACGCGGATCGTCCAGTCCCTCCGCCGGCTTCCCACTGATCAGAGAGGCCAACCGGTCGGAGATTCGTCCCTTGATGGTCTCTATTAAGTGGGCGTAGTCGGACTGAGAACCCCCCATGGCAAGCGGATCGCCCAACTCGGCCAGGGTAAGGCTCGGCCAGACCATCAACCAGGTGGTCATGGAAGCGACCTGCCTGCCATCCGCGGCGTCGCCGACCCCCTCATCCGCCAGTTTGGTTCGGAAGGTGAGGGTCTGACCGCCCCGCCGCCGGTAGTCAGCGGTATAGGGATGATCGCGATCCCGGTAGGCGCGACGCTCGGCCTCGTAGCTGACCAGTGACGACACCACCTTGGGCACCACCCGCCAGCCCGAGAACATCAGGCGTTTGGTGAACCGAAGGGCATCCTCGGATTCATAGACCGAGCCGGTGCGATAGTAGGGCAGGGACGGCGGCACCCACAGCAACTCAAAAGCCCGAGAGGAGGCCAGGTCTTCGATCAGCCACCGAAGTCGCCCGTTCTGAGGGTCGATCTCCTGGTAGCTGTCGACATCCTGCCAGCTCAGGATGCCCGGGCCGGGATTCAGATGCCTGGTTCCGTCGAGTTGGCCCCGTTCGGCAGCTTCCCCTATGGCTCGCTTGAGTTTGTATTGCTCCATGAAGTTGACCAGATAGGGCGCTGATTTCCAGTACTCGGTGGGCTCGTGATATCCCACCGCAGTCGCCAGGTCGCCCAGACGCACATAGGAACGAAGATCGTCGGACCCCACCGATGTCTCCACTCCCGGTTCGGTGAGCATCCCATCCCGGTCGGGGGTGGCGGCCAGCCGCTCGGTGCGGGCCATTACCTGGCGGAGTTGACGGCTGATCTTCCCGCAGAGGTCTGCTGCGGCATTCAGCGGACCTTCAGGTTGGTCGAAGGCGGCCATGGCGGCCAGCGCTCGGCGCAGCTCGACAAAGTTCCCCGCCAACGCATCGACTCGTTTGTCGTCGCCGTTACCGTCGTCGAACAAGAACCGGCATGTGGCCAGAAAGTCACGGTAGTGGTCGTCGGCATGATCATCGGCGGTGGTATACATGCGGTAGGGGGTGGCGGACAGCAACAGGGTTCTGGTGGGCCGGTTGGTCGCCGGATCGGTGTAATCAAACAGGCGCTTGGCGAGTTCGGCGGCCAGATTGGCCGGTTCACCGTGCAACAGATCCTTGAAACGTTGAAATTCGTCGAGCACCACCAGATCGGGCTGCAAAGCATCGATGCCGACGATGGCCATGACCCGTCGCACCTCGGCTATCAACTTCACCCGTAGCCGCCACAGGTGGCCGCTCATGGTGCGTTTGTATCTCAGACCTTCCACCAGCTGGTCGAACAGCTCCCGAATCGTTGGTTGGTCCCGGTCCCGCCGCTGCGTGTCGAGCTCTTGCATCCTGCGGGCGAACTCGGGTAGGGCATGTCGGATTTTCGGGCGGCACCATCGCTCATAGTCCCTGAGCCGCCCATCTGGATCACCGGCGGTTAGGCCCGCCCAGAATATCCATCTAGCCCGGCGCGGGCTCATGGCGGCCTGTCCCCAGTGAGCCCGCAGGAAGGTGTATGCCAGGAAGCGTTCTCGGTATGTGCCGGTGTTGTTCCCGAACCGCAGGGAGGTGCCGGGAGTGATGGCCAAGAGATTGATTCCTGGTTTGCCTTCGTGTTGACCTTGTAGCTGTACCAGCGGAAGCATGGTGAGCCGGTCGGCCTCGACTCTGGTCGGCCGAATTCCTGCTGGAGTCAGCTTCCTCAGGTTTTGCCGGGCGATAGCCAGATTGGAGCACACATAGACGATGTCATGGCGTTCGTCGCCGGTCCGTCCCAGATGGTCAATGACCTGGGCCACCACCCCTTTGGCAACGTGAGTCTTACCCAAACCCACCTCGTCCGCCACCAAGAACCGGGGCGACGGATTGCGTTTGTCGAACATTCGTTGGAAAGCCCACCGGGCTGTCCGACGTTGGAAGTCCTTCAATCCGGCCAAGGTGGCCGCAACATCAACCTGCGAACCGGTCATGGCGCCTCGGATCTCCGGGGAGGGGAATCTCCCCTTGCCACGGCATAGACGCCGTCCCAGAGTTCTGCGAAGCCGGGGGGCAGGGCGTCGTCCTCCCCAAGGTCGGTGATGAGGGGGTGCAGCCCGGCCAGCTTGGAAGGGTCACTTCGCATGGTTCTCAGCAATTGTTCGAGGACCGCCACCCCGATCGCGCTGTGGCCTGATCCGTCGTCCGAGTCGGTCAATCGGCGAACGGTTCCCTCCAACCCCGCCGCGGGAGAATCCTCGTACAGGAGCGCCAGCAGATAGCGCAGGAACCGCTTGGCGTCCCCAATCAGAGCCTTCAGCAGGCGCCTGTCTCGATGCTCAGGCACTCCCGCAAGTGTGACCGGAACCACGAAGCCGGTTTGCTGCCCACCGCCTGTGTGGAGCAATTCAAAGGCGAGGAAGCCGCTGATCCGCTCCAAACTGGTGGCGAAGCGTTCCTCCAGCGGTTTGCCCGCCTTGACAGACCGCTTGTGACCGGGAATGGTCACCGGCCAGCAGTTGATCCGGATGTCTTCCCTCTCGGGCAAGGGCGCCTCTGAACGGTAGGTGACAGTCCAATCGTGGCCGCCTGCGCCGCCCTTCTCCACGGTCCCTTCGATCTTCAGGTGGGCGACCTTACGACGAATCTGATCCAAGTCCGTGGTGTCACCGTCGTCACTGGGCTTTTCAGGGCTTCGATGGTAAGGGTGCAACAGGGTGCTCAGGCCGGGTTGGTCGTCATCGCCCTCCAGAAGACGATCAATTCCCAGTTGGCCGGTGGATCCTTCGAGTTCGATGAGGATTTCCAAGTTGTTCCGGAAAGCGGCCCGGGTGGCGTTGGCAGAGCCTACGAACAGTCGAGCGCGGTTTCCTTTCTCGAAGGCGAACACCTTGGCATGGAGTCCCCGAAGCGGTCGCCCGGGATCGTCTCGGGAGAGAAATCGCGACCGCCGCGGCGTCGGTGAATCGCCGGCGTCATCCGGGTCGGAGGCCTCGTGTGCACTGCCGTCATCGAAGATGCGCTTGTCCCCGATTCCGGCAAGAATCTGATGGCAGGTGTCATCCAGGGCGCCCTGTCTGCTGACCAAAGTGTCCACCGGCCCGCGGTAAACACCATTGGAGGCGCTTTCCGCCAGGTTGAAGAACCCATCGGCCAGGAAGGGTGAAATGATCATGGCGCGCTCGGGCTCTTCGGGGAACGGGTCGTCGCGATTGTCGCTCAGGCCAAAGACATGAACCTTCAGTTCATCAACCGCGTCAGGTAACGCAAACCGGGCGGTTTCAAGTGCCTCGACCAGTGAACCGACCCTGGCCCGGTGCTCCTGAGAGGGGTTCGTGATGGTGGTGTCAAGCAGCCCGGCGAAGAGATCCCCGACCGCCTTGAGCATGGCGCCCCCGGAGCGGGGTGTTTCGTCCAGCCGCAGCACGGTGTCCCAGCTGGTGTCGAAGGTGAGATTGCGGCTCGAGACCAACAACCGCAGCCGCCGTTCCGGGGCGTTTTCGGCCTCCGCGGCAGTGATCTCCTGGTAACGAAGCACCCACACCTTGGGATGGACGATGCCACCTCGGGGAGCCTTCACCGCCACAACCGCCCGTTCCAGAAAGCCAAAAGCCCGGCTGGGCGGTGGCAGGCTGATGTGCCCGGCCTCGCTGAACACGGTCAGCTTGTCTGCATTGGCTCGGAGGGCGTGAACCAGTTCCACCGGCCTGGCCCCGCCCCCATCTTCCCCAAGATCGTCCTGCCCGGCGAGGGTAAAGGCGGCAGGAACGGCCAATAGCGACTGCAGATTGAGAGTGAATGTAACCGCCACGGCCGACTCCAGGTGGAAACCCGCCGGGGGGCGCATGGCCTCGATCAGGGTCAGCCGATTGGAAGGGCCAAGCATCAGTGGGCCTCCGATGCCTTGACCAGATCTTTCAGGTAGCCCCGCACGATCGACCACCGGTACCCGAGTTGGCCTCCCACCGCGGCTCGGTTCCAGTTCTCCAAAGCGCCGAGGTGACCCAGCCGGGCTCGTTTACCTTTAAGCTGCATTTCCCGAAATCGGATCTCGCGGTGGATGTCCCCGTCACTCTGAATCCTGGCGGGATCATCCACCACGGCCCGGGCGATGGTGGTTATGAACCGCCGAGTGCTTGAGGGAATGCGGTTCCCATGCAAGAAACTCCAAAGGGAAGGCAGATCATTGGCCCACGAGGCAAGTTCTTCGTGACGTTCATGTACCAATCCAATCCATTTGCTGAGTTGGGCAAGTTGGCTCTCCTCGACGCTGTCGGTATCCCATCCCAGTTTCTGTTTTGCTCGGCGGGCCACCAGGACGTTGTAAACATATTGCGGCCCGGCGGTCACCTCGGAAAAACAACGAGCATGGCGGAGCATCTCGGTGACCGCCTCGGGAAGCGTCTCTTGGGGGATGTCCCATGGAAACAGCTGTTCACCCGCCAAGGTGGGCTGGCGGAACAGAGCGGCCAGCAGACTCCTCGGTTGATGGCGTTGCACGCTGTCGACCAGAACCTGTCCTTCCTCTGAGGTCAGTTGGAAGGTAATGTCAGTTTCCAGGAACCCTTCGGGAGGACCGGGAAGGGATAGCCACATTCTTTCCACTCCAACGGTGGGCTGACCATCGTCATCTTTGGTCCCGTGGCCTTGTGTCAACCAGCCCGCCTGACGGCCGTACTCGGCGATGCTGAGCGAGTAGCGGCGCAGTCCCCAAGCTCCCAGACCACCCCAATACAGTTGGCTCGGCATGGTCTTCAGACGGTTTCCCGCCGCGTAGCCGATCACCCCCGCACCGGTGTCCTGGTGACGCAGACACTCAATCAATCGAGATTCGTACTCGCGGAGCTTCCGAGAAAATTCATTGGCCGAAACCCTCCCCCTTTCCAGACGCTGGAAGATCCACGGCAGGAACAGAAAGTACCGCAACCTGGTGTGCAGGGTGGAAATGCCGGGATGGAGCATGTCGGAAAAAGCGTCACGAATGGTTGCCAGACCCAGCACATCCAAGGTGCCGGGTTCCTGCAAGGCCGCCAACAGCTCGGCGACCTTTTGGCGGGCGGCGTCATCAAAATCGAGCCATCCCAGGGAGGAAAAGGGCTGGTATTCGGTCAAATGAGTCCCGTCCTGGCAGGTACCGAACGGGATAATAACAGGGGGATGTGACACTTTGCCCCGGGGCCTGCCGATCCCGGCCGGCGGTTCTCTTGCATCGGCCTCCTCAACGGAGGAGAACAAACCAGGGGAAGTCCGGTCCGGACAGGAGAGGAAGATCGGGACACCCAATTCCTGACGGGCACTGTTAGGACAATCCCCTTCCACAGCCGACAACCGCCCCGGAACGGCAAAATTCGGGTTTATGGTCTCGCCTGAGGCCCGGACCGTCTTACAATGTCTAGTGCCGATGAAACGACGCGGGAGAGTCTCGCCGGTCGAGACGCCGAAGGGGCAAGAACCTCCCAAAAATCTCTCAGGCAAAAGGGACCGCGTCGAATAGGCAAAGCTGAAGAGGCGGACCAGGGCCGCCGCCGAAGGAGCAAACTCCGCCGGACGGAGCGAAACTCTCAGGCAACCGGGACAGCGGGAGGAAAAAACCGAACGCTTCCCAAATGGAGTTCCCATGACCTCCCCCCAGCCTCTCCACTTCCCCTCCCGGCACATCGGTCCCCGCCGCCACGACATCTCGGCGATGCTCGAGAGGGTGGGCGTCGAATCGGTCGACCAGCTGATGGCCGAGACAGTTCCCTCCTCGATCCGGATGCGCGACTCTCTGGACCTGCCGGACGCCCTCACCGAACCCGGCGCCCTGGCGAGCCTTGGGAAGATCGCCTCCCGCAACCGGGCGGTGACCTCCATGATCGGCATGGGCTATTACAACGTCCATGTCCCCTCGGTGATACTCCGGACGGTGCTGGAGAACCCGGCCTGGTACACCGCCTACACGCCCTACCAGC
>VXSV01000059.1 GCA_009837815.1 Acidimicrobiia bacterium | reverse complement strand
CCCACACCCCACCCAAACCCATCAACCGCCCCAGAACGGTGGATCCAGGCTTAGAAGAAATCCTCGGAAACCCGGTCGATGTACTGTCAGCGGCCGCGGTTCGCGAAAGGTTTCCGGAAACGTCCAAGAAGCCGTCAAGATATTGACGGATAAGGACAGTCGCCTCATCGCCGACACATTTGCATGGCAGCGGGGCAACTTGCGGAAATAGTTGAAGCGGGGTGCAAGAGATTCAGTAACGAATGGCTGCTACGCCGTGGGGCTGAGCGCCTGTTGGAAATCATCGGAGAAGCGGCTAACAATGCGGCCCTTCGCGATTTCTCCGGGGGTGGGGGCGCCACCGGTCTGACATTCTGCCAAACTAGCCCACTACCCCTACTCGGTGAGATACTTCAACGCCGCCAGGGCGTAGATGCGGGAGGCCTCGTAGACGCCTCCGGCGGACAGGTGTTCGTTGGGTGAGTGGGCCCGGGGGAGGTAGCCGGGGCCGAACGCCGCCACCGAGGGTATCCCGGCGGTGGCTTGGAAGCTGTAGGCATCGGTGGCGCCGGGGAAGATGGCCGGTTCCAGGCGTCTCCCGAGCACATGGGAGGAAGCGTGCTGGAGAGCGTTGACCACCGGATGATCGAAGGGGATCTCGGTGGCCTCGATGCCGCCTATGATCTCCAACTCGGCCTGCAGCCTCGGGTTGGCGGCCATGGCGTCATCCAGGAAACGGTGCAGGTCGGCGGTGACGCTCTCGGGGGACATGCCAGGCACCAGGCGGATGTCGCAGCCGAACCATGCGTTGCCCGGATACACCCCGTAGTAGACCCCTGCCTCCGCCAGGACACCCACATTCACGGTGGGACCGAGGCCCCCCAGATGGTGGGGCCGGTAGGTGAGATAGTCCTTCATCTGTGCGTGCATCCGCTGGATGAGCCATGCCATCTCAACCGTGGCGTTGACCGGATCGAACCGGTCGGAGACGCTGGAGTGCATCTGGGTGCCTTTCACGTGGATGTTGAAGAGCAGCCCGCCCCGGGAGACCACCCCGATGTTCTCCCACTCGGACAGCACCCCGCACGGCTCGCCGATGATGGCCGCGTCCCCGTGCAGGTAGCCTTCCGCCGCCATCCACTTGGAACCCAGGGCCGATCCTGCCTCCTCGTCGGCGGTGAACACCAATTGGAGCCGGCCCGGCCATCCCTCGATGCGGGAGAGCGCCGCCGCTGAGTACACCATGGCGGCCACCGCCACCTTCATGTCACCCGAACCCAGCCCGTATAGGTCGCCGTCCCGTATCACCGGATCCCAAGGATCGGTCTCCCAGCGAGACATGTCCCCCGCCGGCTTGGTGTCGAGGTGGCCCGACAGGATGAGATTCCGGCCCTCCCCGGCGCCGGGAATCCTCACCACCAGATTGGGGCGTTCGGGCTCGGCGGCCAACTCGGTGATGTCGGTCATACCCAGCCGCTCAAGACGCTCTCTCACCAGGAGGGCGACCGCTCGCTCGTCACCGGGCGGCGTGGGACTGGGGGTGGCTATCAGTTCCCTGGCGAACGCCAACTGCTCATCGGCGGTGTCCTCCAGGAAGGCGAGAACCTCAAATTCGGAAGGAGTCAGATCGGTCACGACCAAGACATTAGCCAAGACGGGTGGACCCTCAGATCAGGGCCGGATCGATCGGGTAGATGGGTCGCGGGACGTGCTGGAAGCGAAGGCTCTCCAGCCGAGGGGTACTGGCGCCGGGAAGGTCGAGGGTGATGGCTTCGGGGGCTGACGCCGCAAAATTCGGCCGGTAGTCGCTGCACGACCGCACCACCAGGACATCAGTGAGGTCGGGCTCCAGCCCGGCGTGCCGCCAGGTAGCGGGATCGCCGGTGACAGAGGGTTGGGAAGATATCAGAAGATGGTGGGAACCGGAGGTCACCACCGCCCACTCCCCCATCGAGACTTCCATTCCCGTGTGGGAATGACCTGTGAGCCGATATGTTCCACCTCCCGCGTTGGCGACGGCGCCCTCGAGGGTGACCGGGCGGGCCGCGGGGTTGAAGGCTCCCCCCACCTCCAATCGCACCGAGTTCCCCACCTCGTCGGCCAACCGGCGCGCCGCCCGGGGATCCAGCAGCGAATGCATCACCGTGAGGTCGGCCCCGTATTCGGCGGCTTCGGTGACCATGATCGGATCGTCCCCGGACGCTCCCGCGGTGGGGCAGTCTGCGGTGTGCGCCATCACGAAGGGCCTGGTCGAGGACAGGCGTGCGTTGGCGAAGGCCGCCGAAGGGGTCATGATCCGGGGCGTTACCATCCGGCCCCGTCTTCGCCAGACTTGATACGCCAGTTCCTCGGCGATCAAGAGGGCGCCGTCTGGGTCGTCATCGGTGACCACCAGCACCCCGAGACCCAGTTCCGGCACATCCAACCACGGTTGGACCGGGAAGATCGAAATGTCGAGCACCGGGCCGACGGTCAGTTGGTCGGCCAGGTCCCGCACCTCGGACATCGGGCCCTGATCGGTGCGCATCCCCTCGGCGGGTATCAGGAGGGCTCGTTTGGCCAGCGCCATCGCCGGGGAAATCTCGTGGCGCACCGCCGCAGTCAGCAACCGGGCGATCCGCTCGCCGGTCGACCCCATGTCGACGTGGGGCTCGGTGTGGTATCCCACCACCACATCCGCCATTTCCATCAGCCGGGTGGTTACATTGGCATGCAGGTCCAGGCACACTCCCACCGGAGCGGCGCCCATCCGGCGGCGGGCGACCTCGATCAGCGCCGAGTCGGCGTCGAACACCGATTCCGACGTCATCGACCCGTGCAGGGCCAGCACCAGTCCATCGAGCGGGCCTGCCTGCCCCAGGCCGGCGTCCAGGAGCCCGACGAGGCGCGCGAAAGTTTGCTCTGTGACGGGTCCCGACGGGAGGGCATAGGCCGAGACCAGGGGAATCGCCTCGGCGCCCTGCCGGTCCAGTTCGGCCACCACCCCGGCAAACTCGGTGTTGGTCCCCGCCAAGGCCTCCACTGCCTCCCATCCCACCAGCACGGTGAAGTCCTCCCAGCCGGTGGGCTTGGGGCTGAAAGTGTTGGTCTCCTGAAAGACCGAAGCGACCCCGATTCTGGGACGGATTCCAGCCATCAGGAATGGAGATCCTCAAGGCTCTTCGAACCTGGGCGGCGGCGCTGTGCTACCCCGGCGTGTTCTCCGTGAGACCTCCGGTCGGCCCCGATAACAGCTTCGTTGCGGATCATTGCCCCTAAGTTAACCGATTGGTGGGTGGGATATGATCGTTAGCTGCGGTGAGGCCCTGGTGGATCTGGTTCCGGATCCCGTGCCGGGCGGAGGCCCCATGAACGTGGCCGTCGCCTGTGCCCGTCTGGGGGTTCCGACCGCCTTTGTGGGTCGTATCTCCACAGATGCCCACGGGGAGAGGATCTGGGCATTCCTGAAAAGCAACCAAGTGGACGTTCGAGCCTGCCAGAGAGGACCTGAACCCACTGCAAGGGCCGTGGTTGAGCACACCCCCCGGCTGAGTTTCCGCTTCGAGGGGGATGCAACTGCCGACACGCTGCTCTCCTCGGTCGATATGAGAACTCTCGGGCCGGGTCCTCACATTCTCCATGGCGGCACGCTCGGAATGTTCCGGGGCCGCACCGCCGAAACCCTCGCCCGCCTGGCCGAACGGCATCGGGGCATCGTCTCTGTGGATCCCAACGTCCGTCCCCGGATCATCGATGACCGCGCCCGCTGGCATCACTACCACAACCGCTGGCTGGCCAACGCCGACATCTACCGGGCCTCCGACGAAGACCTGGCGTGGATATGGCCCGGGCGGAGTGGAGCCGACTGCGCGGCGGAACTCCTGTCAGGCAAACCCTCTTTGGTTTTCATCACCCACGGCAGGTCGGGCGCCACGGTCTACACGCCGGAAGGGGAACTGTCGGAAGGCGGGGAGGCGGTGGAGGTGAGTGATGAGATCGGCGCCGGGGATACCTTCGTGGCGGCAATCCTGGCGTCGGTCTGGAAACTTGGTGTGGCCAAAGCCCCCGAGGGGATCGGCAGTTTGCCACTGACCGAATGGCGAAAAGTGCTAAAGCTGGCCAACGCCGCCGCGGCGATCACCTGCTCCCGCCCGGGCGCCGATCCTCCGCTCGTGAGCGAACTGCCTCAGGCCCGAATGTGACGGGAGTTTGGTATGCCGCCTGTTCAGGGACGCACGCGGGGTGGGTGACTAGTCGGATCGGGAGGGTCCCTGTTGGGCCTTCTCGATGGCCTTTTTGAGGGCTTCTTTGATGCGGGGGCCTCGGCGGCCGTAGCCCAGTTCCGCGAACATCTCTTCAAAGATCTGGGCGTCGGTGCGCAACAGCCCGTCTGACATCACCCACCGGGCAAGCGCCACCAATTTATCAGGATGGTATTCGGTGATCGGCAAGCCCGGAGTCAGTGAGGGTTTACCTTTGCGCCGGGGAGTCTCGGATTGGTGTGCTTTGGCTTCGGGGGTGGGTTGGCGCTGCTCCCTGCCCTCAACCGCGTCGCCCGCTTGGAGGGCTCGGCGGTATTCATCCAGAACCCGGTCCACTTCCCTTTGATGGTCGTTGAACCAGTTGGTGGACCAGATCCGACAAAACCGCCACCCCAGGTTCTCGAGGTGTTCCTGGCGGAGTCGATCCCGGTCCCGGGCGGTGGGAGAGGAGTGGTAACTCGCTCCGTCGGCTTCAACCGCCAATACGAATCGACCTGGCCGAGTGGGGTGACGCACCGCGAAATCGATCCGATAACCCGAGGACCCGTACTGGGGAACAACACTCAAACCGGCGTGGGTCAGTTTGTCGAAAACATCGACCTCGAAGGGGTTCAGGGGTGTCTGCTCTCCGGCGGCGCCGGTCTCCATTCCCCGTGACTCCACATACTTCAGGTACCCTCGCAGTTGCTTTACTCCTTCGGACGAAGACCGGCCCGGGTCCATGTCGGTATGGGAGAAGGACGACACCAGGGTCATTCTGCTTCTGGCTCGGGTGACGGCAACGTTGAGACGGCGCTCGCCTCCCTCCTGATTGAGCGGCCCGAACCGATACACCAGACGCCCGGCGGAGTTCTTGCCGTAGCCGATGCTCAAAATGATGGCGTCCCGTTCGTCTCCCTGGACCCTCTCCAGATTCTTGACGAAGGCTCGCTCTTCGGCGCCGGAGCGGAAGAAATGCTCGAGGCCGGGGTCGGTCTCATCCCGGAGGCGCCGCCTTAGGGTTTCTTCAATGCGATCGGCGTGGTACCGGCCCATGGCGATCACCCCCAGGCTTTCGTGGGGTCGCTGCCGGGCGTGTTGGATCATCAGGTCCACCACCCGGGTCACCTCGGCCGGGTTGCTCCTGGTATTGGTGGGTTCTCCCGGCCGATGCTCCACCAACTCGAACTGCAGACAGTCGTCCACCCCCGCGCCCGGAAAGGTGGTCAAACTTCCGTGGTAGATGTTGTGGTTGGAGAACGCAATCAGCCGTTCATCCCGGGACCGATAGTGCCAGTCGATACGTCGGCGGGGAAGCATCGTCCCCATGACATCCAGGATCGACTCGTAGTCGGTCAAGGTATCTGACATCTCCTCGTCGTCGCCTTCGGAGCCTTCACTGAGACCGTCGAAGAACACGGTGGGAGGAAGCTGGCGAGAGTCTCCCGCCACCACGGCCCTGCGTCCCCGGAGCAGGGCGCTAATGGCGTCACAGGGCAACACCTGGCTGGCCTCATCAAAGATCACCAGGTCAAACAAGCGCCGAGTCGGCAGGTTCTGGGCCACGTCCAGGGGAGACATCGCCCAACAGGGACGAAGCGCCATCAGCACATCGGGCGCATTCTCAAACAACCGGCGGAGCGGCAGGTGCCGGGTTTTCTTGGCCGCTTCCCTTCTGATCAGACTGTCCTGATCTCGGTGGGCGTTGAACACCCCGATGGCCTCTTCTGCCATGTGGCGTCGAATCCGGTTGGGCGCGGTGGCGATGTGGGCACGGTCGTTGTCACGGAATTGACTGACCAGCCGCAGGTGACGGCTCCCTTCAAACGCCGCCAGGATCGGGTCGGCGGCCAGCACCGCCCGGGAGATTGCCCCCAGCCAGGCCTTTTCGAGAGCGTCAGCCAGTTTCTGTGGGTAATCCACACCGGCCGAGCTGCTGCTTCGCAGCATTGACGCCAGGCCGGCGTTGGAGATCTTCTCCTTCAGCCTCGCCAACTCCGGAAAGCGATTGGCCAGATACCGGTTGTTGTACAGATCCTGGGCCCAGGCATCGATTTCGGCCAAGGTTCGCTGCTCGGGTTCCGGGAAGGAGACCAACTCTGATATCTCCTCAAGACACTCCAGGAGTTGTCGGTAAACGGCCACCATCGATTCCAGGTCGGAAACCAGCCGTGGGTCGCCCACCC
>VXSV01000115.1 GCA_009837815.1 Acidimicrobiia bacterium | reverse complement strand
TGGTGGGGGTGGTGGTATTGCAGACTTCGGTGGTGGGGAGGCTCCAGGTCGCGGGAGCCTCGCCTGATTTGGTGATCATGGTGTTGGCGTACGCCGCCTTTCGTCTTCGGGACAACGGGGTGGTTGTGCTGGGCTTTGTGAGCGGTCTGCTCCTGGACGCCTCCGGCACATCGGTGATAGGACTGCTGGCCTTCGCCATGACCCTGGTTGCCTGGGGGGCGACCCTCACCCGTGAGCAGGGAGGTCGCGGAGTCCTCGTGAATGCCCTGCGCATTATGCTGTTGACTCTGGCAGGCATTGCGGCTCATACGGTGATAAGCATTGCCTTCGGGGAATGGTCCCTGGCTGTCTGGGAGGGCTTGCGAAGAATGGCGCTGATTCCGCTCCTCAATTTCGCACTGGCCGTGGTGCTGTTCCCCCTTTCGAATCGACTCTGGGTCCCCTCCCTCAAGTGAAAGGGTCACAGCGGATCGTATTGGTAGCGGCGATCTTTGCCCTGCTCTTCGGGTTCTTGGGGATCCGGCTTTGGTTCATGCAGGTCGCCGAAGGTGTGGCCGCAGCCGAGATCGTGTACAACGAAGGGCTGGTATCGGTTGTCACGCCGGCGCCCCGGGGCGATATCCGGGATCGCAACGGCCAGTTGTTGGTCACCAGTCGGGTGGTCCCCATGGTGGTGATGGATCGCAAACTTCTTCAATCCTCTGAGAAGGACGAAGCCATCGCCCGGCTGTCCGCCCGGCTGGAGATCCCCGCCGACTGGATTGAGGCGCTGTACGACGAGGCGGGCGTCAACCAGAGGTTTCCCCTGGCGGTGGTTGACACCACCACCGCCTATGAGTTGGAAGAGCAAATCCGCTCCTTTCCGGGGGTGGTGATCGAGAACTATCCGGAGAGGATCTATCTGGCCGGTGGTTCCCTGTCCCATGTGATAGGGCACCTGGGTTTCCCCTCCGCCGATGACTTGCAGCAGCGCCCTCATCTTGATCCGAACATCCGTATAGGCAAGCTGGGAGTGGAGGGCTTTTACGACCAGTGGCTGCAGGGGACGCCTGGAGAGCGTGTCTATCGGGTCAACCAGGCCGGACGGATAACCGAGGAGCGGACCGAAGTCCCCCCGCAGTCGGGCGCCACCCTCTATCTGACCATTGACGAGGAGTTGCAGAGGGTCGTGGAGGACGCCCTCCTGGAAGGGATCGAGCTTTCCAACCTGATCAAAGACGAGGAGAGGGAGCGGCCGCTGGAGGATGGGGAGACCAGGGCCGCCCTCAATCCGACCGAGCGAGCGGCGGGAGTGGTGATGGACATCACCAACGGCGAGGTGCTGGCGTTGGCCAGCTATCCGGACTTCGATCCCCAGGAGTTCGTGTGGGGGATCGACAGGGCCGACTTCTCCAGGCTCTCGGACCAAAAGGCCTTTCTCAACCTGGTGGTCGGAGGGCTCTACCCGCCCGCCTCCACTTTCAAGGCCATTACCTACACCGCCGCCCTCACCTATGACATACCTTTCGCAGAGGCGATAGAGGGCGTTGACCTGGTCGGGCGGCGGATCAACTGCGACGGGGAATTGGTACTGCCCGAGATCATCGACGAGGGAAGTCCGCAGGTCTTTCGCGATTGGTATTACCCGGCGGAACTGGGATGGCTGGACATCCACGAGGCGTTCGAACACTCCTGCAACATCTTCTTCTACAACGTGGCGCTGGGGGTCTGGAGGAACTGGGGCAACACCTCCCGGGAGGACATCCTCCAAGACATGGCGCGCTCTCTGGGCTACGGCGCCTTCACCGGGGTGGATCTCTCCGGCGATCAGGCCGGCATCGTTCCCGACCGGGAGTTGTTCGAAGAATGGAAACGGATCCAACTGGAGGATCCGGCAGCTCCGCTTCGCCTGGATCCGGGTCGGCTGTCCCTGGCCAGTCCCTGGCTGGGAGGGGACTTGATGAACCTGGCTATAGGACAGGGCGACATGTTGGCCTCTCCCCTGCAGGTCGCCGTCTCCTATGGCGCCCTCGCCAATGGGGGAACGGTGTGGACGCCCAGGGTGGTAAGCCAGGTGCGTTCTCCGGCCGGTGAGCTGCTGTGGGCGGCCATTCCCGAAGCAAAGAGCCGGCTCGATCTTCCCGACTGGGTGGTGGACTCCCTGCTGTCCGACATGAACCTGGTAGTGGCCGGCGGCACGGCCCGCCGCGCCTTTTCGGACTTCGGGCCCTCGGTGAATCTGGTGGGCGGCAAGACCGGGACCGGCCAATCCTCCGCCAATCGGGATAGCCACGCCTGGTTTGTGGGGGTGGCTCCCATCAACAACCCGAAGTGGGTGGTGGTGGTGCTGGTGGATCAGGGTGGTTCGGGCGGAAGGGTGGCGGCGCCGATGGGTCGTCTCATAATGCAGTATCTGATGGGAGAGGAACTGGACCCGATCGAGGCCGGGGAAGAGACCAACTGATGCATTTGCCTTCTCGACCGACACGCCGATGGTGGGCCACCGACGAAGGTGACGGCCGTCCCGATCTGGGTTTGATGGCGGTGGTGCTGTTGTTGTCAGGCTTCGGTCTGCTGATGATCTTCTCGGCGACCAGGACAGCCTTGGAACGCCAGGAGTTGCTGCCGTCGGCCTCCACGGAGCGCCAACTGGTATTCATGCTGATCGGGGTGGTCGGCATGGTGGCGCTCAGCTACGTCGACTATCGGCACTACCAGTTTCTCGCCCCCCTTCTCTACGTGGGTTGCATGGTCGCCTTGGGCGCCGCTTTTCTGTTCGATCCCGTGAAGGGCGTCCAACGATGGATCACCATTGGTCCGGTGAACATCCAGCCGGCCGAGTTCACCAAGTTGGCGTTGGTCATGTCCTTGGCGTCCCTGCTCAGCCGCGGTCCTGAAGAGAGCTACCAGCAACTGCCCTGGCGCAAAGTCGGATATGCGCTGGCTCTGCTGGCTCCTCCCGTGGGGCTGATCTTCTTCCAGCCCGATCTGGGAACCATGATGTCGCTTCCCTTCATTCTCATGCTGATGCTGTTCGTGGCCGGGGCAACCAGAACCCAGATGACAGTCCTGGCGTTGACGGCCGTGGGAATAGTCACCGCGATTTGGCGCTTCGACCTGTTGGCGGGCCACCAGGTCGACCGGCTGCGGGTGTTCATCGATCCCGAACTGGACCCCCAGGGTCTTGGTTGGAGTATCCGGCAGGCCAGGCTGGCCATGTCGTCCGGCCAGGTTACCGGCCAGGGCCTCTTCCAGGGCGCCATAACCAACCAGGGTCTGGTCCCGGAACAAGAAAGCGACTTCATCTTTACGGCGGTGGGCGAGCAGTTGGGATTCGTGGGAGGGTCGGTGGTCCTCCTGGCATTCGGCTACGTGCTGTGGCGACTTTTGCGGATAGCGGTCACCGCCTCCGATCAATACGGGTCCCTGCTCTCGATGGGAGTGGCGGCCTTCCTCATGTTCCACATTTTCGTCAGCGTCGCCATGACCCTGGGTCTGGTGCCCATCACCGGCCTTCCCCTGCCCTTCCTGAGCCGAGGGGGCTCCTTCTACCTCACTTCGACGGCCGGTGTGGGAATTGCCGTGTCGGTGTGGAGGTTGCGTTCTCGTGTCAGGTTCGGCGGCGTCGCCGGTGACCGCAGTCTCTTGGCGAGGTAGTCGGCCGGTCGAAGTCCGTCCTCCCTCATGCGGGAGATTTCACTTTGCACCGCCGGCGTGTGTAGCATATTTTTGTGTTGATGGGCCTGGCTGCGTTTGCTCCTGGCCCACCAAGAGACAAGATTTTGCGTCGGACTCTCGGGTCCTCCCCCCTTCCGGCTGGATACAAGCCGAGGGACAAGGGGTTGCAGGTCGAGAGGGCGGCGCGTTACCCACGGCATTTTTGAATCAGGAGGGCTGTAATGGGAAGGTTTAGGCGTCGGCGCGGAACCGAGGTAATCCGCCGGGTCGGCGGTGACTTTGTAGAGACGCGAAAAAAGCGCCAGGTCAATGGCTCCGAGGTGGAGATCCGCCGGATAGCCGCCAAACCGGCTGGCGGCGCCAGGAAGGCCAAGAAAAAGAAAGACACGGCGAAGCCTCGGCAGCGTGGTCCGGGGAAGCGGCGTCGGCCCGGCATCGCCACCACCCGAGGGTCAGGGCCGAGTCAGCGGGCGGTCGTTGTCCCCGAGAGCGCTCCCGCCGCGCCTGCAAGTCGGCCTTCCTCGCTTCGAAGCAAGATATTGGTGAGTGTGGGGGAAGGGACCAGGGTAGCCATCATGGAGGGCCCGGACCTGGTGGAGTATTACTCGGAGAGTCCCGGCAGCATCTCACTGGTGGGAAACATCTACCTGGCGGTGGTGCGCAACGTGCTGCCGGGGATGGAAGCCGCGTTCGTGGATATCGGCGAGGGAAAGAACGGGGTGCTCTATGCCGATGACGTGTATGTCGATCCCGAGCGGTTCGGCAGGGGAGACCGGCCCCGGGTGGAGCAGGTCATCTCCGAGGGAGACGAAGTGGTGGTGCAGGTCAGGCGGGACTCGATGGGCGCCAAGGGCCCCCGTCTGCGAGGCCATGTGTCCCTGGCCGGTCGGTTCCTGGTCCTCCAGCCCGGACTCTCCAATGTCTCCATCTCCCAGAGGCTGTCCCGGGCGGAGCGTTCCCGCCTCCGCCAGGTTGTGGCCGAGATGGTGCCTCCGGGGTTCGGCGTCATCGCCCGGACCGCCGCCCGTCAGGCCACGTCCAAGGAGATCGAGTCGGAGGTGGCGACGCTGGCGGACCGGTGGAGGAACATAACCGACGAGGCCTCTCGTGGAGGGGGTCCCCGGTTGCTGCACCGGGATTCGGATCTGCTGATCCGGGTGATCCGCGAACACCTCAGTTCGGAGACGCGACGCATAGAAGTCGACGACGGGGATTCCTATAAGCGGGCCGTGGACTATCTGCGCTCTGCCGACCCGGATTTGGTCTCTCGGGTACGGCGCTATGACAACCCCATCCCGCTCTTCGAGCGATTCCACGTGGACGATCAGGTGAGGAAAGCCTTGAAACGGCGGGTTCCACTGCCGTCCGGAGGACACCTGGTCTTCGACTCGACCGAGGCTTTGACAGTGGTGGACGTCAACACCGGCCGGTTCGTGGGGCGATCCAATCTGGAGGACACCATCCTCCAGAACAATTTGGAGGCTGCCGAGGAAATCGGGCGCCAGCTGCGATTGCGGGACATCGGAGGCATCATCGTCATCGATTTCATCGACATGACCCGGGAGTCGAATCAACGAAAGGTTCTGGCGAAGTTGAATGAGGTTCTGGCCAGGGACAAGACAAGGACGGAGGCATTCCAAGTCTCCCGTCTCGGCCTGGTGGAGATGACGCGAAAGAACGTCTCGGCAGGTCTGCTGGAGTCGTTTTCCAAACCGTGCGACAGTTGCGGAGGCCAGGGCCTGATAGTGCAGGACCCGACCTCATCGCGTCCCCGGGTCACGGCCGGTGTTTGACCTTGGCGTTCCGGCTTCCCCGGCGTAGAATGACTGACTTGCCATGTATGCGGTAATAGCCACCGGCGGAAAGCAGGCCAGGGTCGCTCCCGGGGACGTGATCAGCGTCGAACGCCTGTCCCGGGAACTCGACGATGTTTCCTTCGACCCGGTGATGGTTGTGGACGAGGACGGAAAGGTGTTGGCTGGCGCCGCGTTGGCGGGAGCGCGGGTCACCGCCCGACTGCTCGGGGAAGTGAAGGGACCCAAGATCCGCATTTTCAAGTACAAGTCCAAGACCGGCTACCGGCGCCGCATCGGCCATCGTCAGAAATACACCCAGATCGAGATCCTGAACATAGACCTGCCAACCGATTCTGAGAAGGAGAGCTGAGATGTCCAAGACTAAAGCGGGAGGCTCCAGCCGAAACGGACGCGAATCGCACTCCAAGCGGCTGGGTCCCAAGGTGTTCGACGGGCAGGCGGTCCATTCAGGGGCGGTGCTGGTTCGACAACGCGGGACTCGCATTCACCCCGGACTCAATGTGGGTCGGGGGAGTGACGACACGTTGTATGCCCGCGCCTCGGGCGTGGTCAAGTACGGGGAACGGAATCGTCGCCGCCTGGTGAGCGTCCTTACCGACTGATTTCCCTTCCGGCCGGTCGCGATGTTCGTTGACTCGGTCAGGGTGCACCTTCGCGCCGGGGACGGCGGGAGTGGCATGGTCAGCTTTGAGCGACGCCGCGGGAAGCCCAGAGGAAGACCGGTCGGCGGCCCGGGGGGAAGAGGCGGGGATGTGGTGGTGATCGCCGATCCCTCCATAGGAACCCTTTTCCGCTATCAGCGCCATCCCCATCATGCGGCGGACAGCGGCGGCAAAGGCGCTGATCGCCTTCGTCACGGCCGAAGGGGCGATCGGTTGGTGGTTCCGGTGCCGCCGGGGACCTCCGTATACGACGATGCCGGGGCGCTTCTGGCCGACCTGGTGGAGGACCGCCAACAGGTGGTCTTGCTGCGTGGAGGGAGGGG
>VXSV01000047.1 GCA_009837815.1 Acidimicrobiia bacterium | reverse complement strand
ACCCACAGACCCGCCCCGCTCAAAGCCAGGCCCAGCCCGGTCGCCCCCCGCGAACGGGCCCGACCGAAAACCACGGCCAGCAGGCCGGCTACAGCCACCCCGCCCCAGTAGACCCAGTCGGCCTCCCAGGCCGGCGACGGACCATAAGACCACACGTCCAGGTCATAGGCCCACAGATAGGCCGCCACGGCCGAGGTTCCCACCGCCGCTCCCAAAAGCGCCCGGGGGACCGACCACCATGACCAGCCGACGCCCGCCGCGCAGCCCAGCAGGACTATTGCGGGCGGTGCGGCCACCGCCACCGGCGCCGAGGCGGCCAGCAGCGCGCATGCCATGGAAACCGCGGCCAGGTCGCCGATCCGCGCCCTCCATCGGTCGGGCCAGGGCCGCGCCGTGGCCGACACCGACCAGGGGAGAGCCCCCAGGGCGATCACCAACGGCCAGTAGCCGTGGGCAAGCACCGAGGCGGTGGCCGACCCCAGCAGGTAAACGGCCGCCCCCGCGTGAGAGCCTGCGGATGCAACGCCCATGCTGCGAAACAGCCGGGCCGATCCCAGCAGGCCGGCCAGGAGGGCGATCGCGGTCACCAGGACCTGGGAGCCCGACCACCCCAGGGTCAGCCAGTCGGCGAACGCCGCCAACGTGGCGGCGGGATGGGGAGGAAGGGGGGTTCCCAAACCGGTGTCGCTCCATCCCCCCGCGTAGGCGGAGAGCACCCCGGCCGGATCGTCGCCGGGAGGCAAGCTGAACCCGACCGCAGGTAGGCCGACCAGCCACAGGTTGCGGGAAGCCGCCGCCACATAGAGAAAAGATCCCAGGGCCGCCAGGGGCGCCCCCCTGCGGAGACGGGAAGCAAGGACCGCCGACCAGGATTTCTCCTCGGGGCCGAAGTCCCCGACTCTGCGTCCGAATTCGGATCCCATCTCCCGGAGGGTCACCGAACCCGACATCTGATACCTGAATAGTTCCTCGTCGCCGACCGCTCGGAACTTCTGTGCCTTCAGCCTGCCCGAGACGGCCGAGGGGAACCTCCAAAGGTTCCAACCCACCGCGGTCAGAAAACCGGCCAGACGCCCCGGTCTTCCCAAAACCAGACTGAACAGCCCCTCGCCGAGGTTGAGCAGCACATCCAGCGGAACGGCCCAGGCCAGGGTCACCACCCGGTAGGCCTTGAACATGGCTCGCATCCGCCCCGCCCGCTCTCTCCAGCCCGCAAAGCGGGGAAACAGCCGAGAGGGGTATCGGACCCGCGAAGAGGGGGCCACCACCACCCGCCCTCCGGCCAGTCGCACTCGCTGGCTAAGGTCCAGACCGGCCGAGACGGGGGGGAGGGATTCGTCGAACCCGCCGAGGACGGCCAGAAGCCGGCGACGCATCAGGAGGGAGACCGAGGAGAGGTTTGAGACCTCCCGGACCACGTCGTGTTGGGCGAAGTCGAGTTCGGAGTCGTCCAAGCCGGTGGAGTTCACTCCGAACAGGTCGGTGGCGCTCCCCACCGACAGGAGGTGCTCTGAGTTCTCCGAGGAGAGGATCTTCGATCCCACCAGCGCCACCTGATGGTCCAACGCCACCTTCACCAGGGCGGTCAGGGCCCCCGGCTCGGGCTGTGCCCGGCCTGCCAGTATCCAGACGTATTCGACGTCGGCGGGCAGAGCCCTCGCCACCTCGTCCAGGGTGTCACGGTGGAGGGCCCCGAGTCGTTCCGCCTCCCGTTTGGCGCCGGGGTCTTCGCCCACCACTATTAGCCGGGTGATCCAGTCCTTTTCCGCCCCCCGGTCAACCGGTGGCTTGAGAGGGTCGCCGTCGGCCATGAGCACAACCGCAATGCTGGGAGTCCGGGTTGGGCGTACGATGGGATCCGAAGAGGAGGCTGTGCCCGTCATCAACAAACGCCAATGCTAGGAATACGGACCACCCATGGGAACCCTTGACAAAAAGCCCGGAGTGCTGCTCCTTTCCGGAGGGGTGGGAGGAGCGCGACTGGCGCGGGGGTTTTCCCGGCTGGAGCGCTGGGACACGACGGTGGTGGTCAACGTCGGCGACGACGACTGGGTGTATGGGGTGTACGTCGCCCCCGACCTGGACACGGTGGTCTACACCCTCGCCGGGGAGGAGGGGCCACAGGGCTGGGGTATGGCCGACGAAACCTGGCAGGTCATGGAGTCGTTGTCCAAGTTCGAGGTCGACGCCACATTCCGATTGGGCGACGCAGACCTGGCGACCAACCTTTTTCGGACCATGCGAATCAGGGAGGGAAAGCCGCTGAGCGTCGTCACCGGGGAGATCGCTGCCGCCTTCGAACTGGGTGCAAGGCTGCTGCCGGCCACCGATCAGCCGGTCCGCACCAAGCTGCAGACCGTCGGAGGAGAGTGGCTGGACTTCCAGGACTATTTCGTGCGCAGACAACACCGGGACCGGATTACCCGGGTCCGATTCGACGGGGCGGAGGCGGCCCGGCCCGCGCCGGGAGTGATCGAGGCGATCGGCACAGCCCGGGCGGTGATCATCGCCCCATCCAACCCTCCCCTCTCGATCTGGCCGATCCTGGCGGTTCCCGGCATCCGCTCCGCCCTGGAGGCCGCCGACGCGGTGATCGCGGTCAGTCCGCTGTTCGGCGGCAAAGCCCTGAAAGGCCCGGCCGCCGATGTGATGGACAGCCTGGGCCTGCCGCCCGGAAACCGGGGCGTGGCCGAGGCCTACCGGGGTCTGCTCTCGGGTCTGGTGGTGGACATCGGAGACGCAGACGACGTGGGGTTCCTCTCCGACATGGGCCTCGGGGCATGGGCGACCGACACTCGAATAGCCGACCCGGCCGCAGCCGCGCGGCTGGCCGCCGAGATCATGGCGGCGCTGTGACGATAAGCATCCACCCGGT
Organism: Acidimicrobiia bacterium; assembly: GCA_009837815.1. Taxonomy (GTDB): domain Bacteria; phylum Actinomycetota; class Acidimicrobiia; order Spongiisociales; family ZC4RG35; genus Bin76. Next base: position 45,992 of record VXSV01000047.1, on the reverse strand, counting down.
AAGGGGGATTCCGGAGATTTCGGAGGGAGACGACCTGGCCCTCCTGATCGGGGAACGCTTGACCGAATCGGGCCTGGGCCTGCGGGCGGGGGACGTGGTGGTGGTGACCCACAAGGTGGTGTCCAAGGCCGAGGGCAGAATGGTGGAGTTGGAGGACGACGGCCCCCACAGCCATCGCCGCCTGGTGGAATCGGAGTCGGCGGGCGTCCTCCGCCGGCGGGGGGACCTGGTCATCAGCGAGACCCGGCATGGGTTCATCTGCGCAAACGCCGGGGTGGACCGCTCCAACGTGGGTCCCGGCCGAGCCGTGCTGCTCCCCGTCGACCCGGACCGTTCCGCCCGGAGGATCCGCTCCCGCCTCGTCCAGCGGTTCGGGGTGGAGGTGGCGGTGGTGATCACCGACACCTTCGGCCGCCCTTTCCGACGCGGCCTGACCGATGTGGCGATCGGGGTGGCGGGATTCAAGCCCATTAGCGACCTGAGAGGCGTCCCCGATGATCATGATCGGATGTTGGAGGTGACCGAAGTGGCGGTGGCCGACGAGATCGCCGCCGCGGCCGATCTGGCCAAGGGAAAGGTCGGCGGCGTCCCGGTGGCGATCGTGCGAGGGCTGTCGCTCCCGGCAGGCGACGGCTCGGCCACCGAGCTGATACGGCCCGCTCCCGAAGACCTGTTCCGTTGAGGCGTCAGACGTCAAACGCCGCCGGTTAACCACTCCCAGGTGAGGCGAAGGCCTTCATCCAACCCGGTTTGGGGTTCCCAGCCGAGCAGGTCGATGGCGGGACGGGGGTCAACCACCGACCGCCTGATGTCTCCCGGCCGCGCCGGGCGTCGGGAGGGTCGGCCCCGCCATCCTGTCTTTTGGCTCATCGTCTGCAGAAGCGACCCGAGGGAGGTCTCCACGCCTCTACCCAGTTCCAGGGTGTGGCCGTGGGCCTGGTCGGCGGCCAGGACCATCGCCGCCACGGCGTCGTCCACGTAGAGGAAGTCCCTGGTTTGGCGTCCGTCGCCGTCCAGGAACAGCGGCTCTCCCCGCGCCATCGCCCCCAGCCAGGTGGCCACCACCGCCGACTCCCCGTCCCCGTGCTGGCGAGGTCCGTAGACATTGGCGGGACGCAGGGTGACCAGACGCATCCTTTCCGAGGGCGCCCGCCGGGTCAGGAACGTCTCGGCGGCCCGCTTGCTCCGCCCATAGGCGTCATCCGAGGCCCCGTGGACAGCCAGGGACGAGACGTTCACCATGGCGTCCGCCCCACATCGACTCGCAGCCTCCCACACCCGGGCGGTCCCCTCCAAGTTCACCGCCAGGCATCGTTCCGGGTCCCGGGCACAGGCCGTCACCGACGACACCGCCGCCAGATGGAACACCACCTGCGGTCGGGCTTCCGACATGGCCGCCGCCAGTTCCGGGGCGGTTATGTCCACCTCGAGGGTCTGGACTCCCTGCGAGCGGGCCCGTTCCAGATTGGCCGGGGAACCGGTGGAGCAGTCGTCGAGAGAGACCACCTTCCACCCGGCGTCCGCCAGGGCCTCGCAGAGGTGGGAGCCGATGAAACCCGCGCCGCCGGTGACCACCGCCCGGCGGGTCACGGCCCGCTCCGTTCCGAAACTCTCAGACACTCGATGATCCCGTTGAAGATAGCCGACCGGCGGGCCGCTACCCTGTCTGGGTAGGCAACACCAAACCCAGGAGGGTCAGCTTTTGGCGGTACTTCCCCACGAGGGAACCCACTCGGTGATGTACGGTACCTACTCCACGCCGGCCGGGAGTTCCTACCGCTCGGACTACATGGCCCGGCCCGACGCGGTGGGCCGGTTTCCCGTGGTGCTGATCACCAGCGGCCCCGGCGATGTCTCCTCACATGTCAAGAGCGTGTGCCGGTTCCTGGCCCGGCGGGGAATGGTGTCCCTGGCGCTCGGTCTCGAACCCGGCTCATCCAACGGCGCCCACCACCGGATGGGTGACGTCGACCTGCTGGCCCAGCTCGACGAGACGCACCGCTTCCTCAACGACCATGACCTCGACTGGGCGCTCGGCGACCGGGTGGGAGTTCTAGGAATCGGGTCGGGGGGGCGGTTGGCCATCCTGGCCGGCGCCCTGCGAAGCTGGGTCGGCCCGGCGGCGGTGCTGTACGGGCCGTTGACCGGCGACGAGCAACGACGCTACCCGACGACTGAGCAGCTGGAGCGGCTGGGCCCAGAGGTGCTGGGCATCTACGCCGCCGACGACGACCTGATCGAACCCGGCACGGTCGACAACGCCCAGGACCGCAACCCCGCCGGCGCCTGGCTGCTGTACGAGGGAGTCGGACACGGATTCGTCGACGAGAACCATCCGAACTACAACGAGGGCGCCGCCATGGACGCCATGGAGCGCCTCGCCGGGTTCTTCGCCTCCCATCTCCCGGCGCCCCAGACCCTGGACCTGGGCTAGTCCTCCCCGGGTGCGCCCCGGATGTGGGAAACCTCTTCTGACCGCAGGCGCCTGCGGCCGGCGGCGGTCTCGACCACCAATTCCCCTCCGGAACTTATGCCGACCGCCCGTCCCGCGCTTTGCGTTCCCCAGGTGACCCACTGGCCCAGCGTCACGCATCGACTGCGGTAGTCGTCGAGTGAGAACCCTCCGCCGCCCGGATCGAGGGCGGCTTCCAGAAACCCTTCCGCCCAGGCGTTGGCGATCTCGTCACGCCGGGAAGCCGAAGGGGGATGGTCGTCCAAGCCGGTCATCCCCCGGGGAGAATCGGGCCACCACAGGTTGATCCCGCATCCCGCCACGGCCACTCCACCGGCGGCTTCCACCAGCACTCCACCCACTTTCTCGTCCCCCACCAGCAGGTCATTGGGCCATTTCAGGGAGACTTCCCCACCCAGCGTTCGGGCCGCCTGCAGGCCCGCCAGGAGCGACAGCAATCCCCAGCGATCCACAGGCCACCGCGGTTCGCAGGCAACCGAGACGGCAACGGCTCCGGCCGCGGTGATCCAGGTCCGGTCCCTTCTTCCCCTACCATATTCCTGGCGGTCCGATATAACCACCACGGGTCTTCCCCGATAAGCTCGGCTGGCGTCGTCCTGTGTGGAACCCGTGACAGACAGTCGGATCACAGAATACGGTGTAGCCAAAGAGCCGTTCCCCAAGTCCAAGTATCACAGAGCCTATCGAAGAGGTGCAACCGGGATGGGAACCGAACAGCGAATCGAACACTTGCGAAAGATGCGACGCCAGGCGAGAGCGCTCGACCGGAGAGCCGTCGACCGCCAGCACGAACGCGGCAAGCTGACCGCTCGCGAGCGTATCGCCCACCTGCTGGACCAGGACACGTTTTGTGAGGTGGACTCCTTCGTCCGGCACTCGGCGCGTGGTTTCGGGGTGGAGAACCGCCGTCCGTACGGCGACGCGGTGGTGACCGGCTGGGGGAAGATCGACGGGCGGACCGTGTTCGTGTTCGCCGAGGATTTCACCACCTTCGGGGGAAGCCTCGGCCGGGCGGTGGCGGACAAGATCTGCAAGATCATGGACATGGCGATGCGAGCCGGAGCCCCCCTGATCGGCCTCAAGGACTCCGGAGGGGCCCGCATCCAGGAGGGGGTGGGGGCCCTGGACGGCTACGGGAGGATCTTCGAGCGCAACGTGCGCGCCTCGGGGGTGATCCCCCAGATCTCGGTGATCATGGGCCCGTGCGCGGGCGGCGCCGTGTACTCCCCCGCCCTCACCGACTTCGTGATCCAGGTGACCGAGACCAGCCACCTGTTCATCACCGGGCCCGACGTGATCAAAGCGGTCACCGGGGAGGAAGTCACCTTCGAGGAACTGGGAGGGGCAATAGTGCATGCCTCCACGTCGGGGGTGGTGCACTTCGTGTTCGCCGAGGACGTGGCGGCTCTCGACGGCGTCCGGTACCTGCTCTCGTTCCTGCCCCAGAACAACCTGGAACTCCCCACCTACTTCACCCCCACCGACTCTCCCACTCGCACCGACGACCTGCTGGACCATATCATCCCCGACTCCTCCAGCCGGCCCTACGACATGACCACCCTGATCGAGACGGTCCTCGACGACGGTGACTTCTTCCAGGTGCACGAGCACTGGGCCCGCAACCTGCTGGTGGGGCTGGGCCGCCTGGACGGTCACACCGTGGGCGTGGTCGCCAACCAGCCGTCCGTGCTGGCCGGCACCCTCGACATCGACGCCGCCGAGAAGGGGGCGAGGTTCGTCCGCTTCTGCGACGCCTTCAACATTCCCCTGGTCACCTTCGTGGACGTTCCCGGCTTTCTCCCGGGTGTCGACCAGGAGCACGGCGGGATCATTCGCCACGGCGCCAAGCTGCTCTACGCCTACTGCGAGGCCACCGTCCCCCGGGTGTCGGTGATCACCCGCAAGGCCTACGGGGGCGCCTACCTGGTGATGAACGCCCGCGGGATCCGGGCCGACACCGTCTTTGCCTGGCCTTCCGCCGAGATCGCGGTGATGGGCGCATCGGGCGCCGTGAACGTGATCTTCCGGCGGGAGATCGCCGCCGCGGACGACCCCGAGCAGCGCCGGGACGAGTTGGTGGCGGAATACGAGGAAGAGTTCAACAACCCCTACAAGGCCGCCGAACTCGGCCTGGTGGACGCGGTGATCGAACCGCGTGAGACCCGGGCGCATCTCATCTCGGCCCTGGAGATGCTCCGAACCAAACGCGAGAGCCTGCCCAGCAAGAAACACGGGAACATCCCGCTGTGAAGTCGGTTCTGGTGGCCAACCGCGGCGAGATTGCGGTCAGGATAATTCGCACGGCCCGCGAGGCGGGATTGGGCACCGTTGCGGTCTACTCCGAGCCCGACCGGGACGCCTATCACACCCAGCTGGCCGACCAGGCATGGAACATCGGACCCGCCCCCGCCGGAGAGTCATACCTGAACATGGAGCGAATCCTGGGGGTGGCCGCCGAAACGGGCGCCGAAGCCGTTCACCCGGGGTACGGATTTCTCTCCGAGAACGCCGACTTCGCCCAGGCGGTCACCGACGCGGGCCTGATCTGGGTCGGCCCCCCTCCCGGGGCCATCGCCGCCATGGGCGACAAGGTGGCCTCCCGGCGGATAGCCACCCAGGCGGGAGTGGCGGTGGTGCCGGGTACCGAATCCCCCCTGGAGGATCCCGCCGAGATCAAAGCGGTGGCCGACCGCCTGGGCTACCCGGTGTTGATCAAGGCCTCCCGGGCAGGCGGGGGACGCGGCATGCGCACGGTGGAGGATCCCTCCGAGATCGAGGAGGCCCTGGCGTCGGCCCAGCGAGAGGCCGACGCCTTCTTCGGCAGTCCCGAGGTGTATGTGGAGAAGAAGCTGACCGACGTCCACCACATCGAGGCCCAGATCCTGGTGGACAGCCATCACAACTTCGTATATCTGGGTGAGCGGGACTGCTCGGTCCAGCGGAGACACCAGAAGCTGGTCGAGGAGGCCCCGTCGGTGATCCTGAATCTCTCCCAGAGCCGGGAACTGGGCGAGGCCGCTCTGAGAATCGCCCGGGCGTGCGAGTATCGCAGCGCCGGAACGGTGGAGTTCCTGGTCGACTCGGAGGGGTCCTTCTATTTCCTGGAGATGAATACGCGGCTGCAGGTGGAGCACACCGTCACCGAGATGGTCACCGGCGTGGACCTGGTGCGAGAACAACTGCGCATCGCGGCCGGAAGCCCGACCTCTGCCATAGGAACGCGAGCGGACGGCCACGCCATCGAGATGCGGATCAACGCCGAGGACCCCTATCGCAACTACGCGCCCACCCCGGGGAGGATCGTCAGCTACCGTGAGCCGGCCGGCCCGGGGGTGCGGGTGGACGGCTGGGTGAGGGCCGGCGTCACCATCCCGCGCTTCTATGACAACCTGCTGGCCAAGCTGGTGGTGTGGGCGCCCACCCGCACCCAGGCGATCAGCCGGGCGCAACGGGCCCTGGAAGAGTTCGAGATCACCGGCGTTCCCACCACCATTCCGGTGCACAAGGCGGTGCTGGACCACCCCGACTTCATCTCCGCCCGCCATCACACCGCCTGGCTGGAGAGCGAGGTCGACCTCTCTCGGACCGACCCGGAGGTTGCCGAGTCCCTTCCCGAAGAGGAAGGGGTGGTCCGCCAGGACATGACGGTGGAGATCAGCGGGCGCCGTTTCGTGGTCTCCTACTGGGAGCCGGACGTCGGACAGGAGGATCGGGCGGCCAAGGTCCGCCGCCGCCCTCCCAAACCCGGCAAGGGACCGGCCGTCGCATCCGACGGGGCGGTCACCGCTCCCATGCAGGGCACCATCGTGAAGGTGAACGTCAAAGTGGGAGACCAGGTGGACGCCGACGACACCATCTGCGTCCTGGAGGCCATGAAGATGGAGAACGCGGTTTCCGCCGGACGGGAGGGCAACGTGGTGGAACTCCGCATAGAACCCGGAGACTCGGTCGCCACCGGAGCGGTGGTGGCGGTCATCCGCTAGCGATTTGGAGAAACAGACCCCAACGTCTCCCGAGAACGGGCGCGACCCAAACCTAGATTAAGACATGGGTCGGGCGGTGTTCGCCCAGACTCGCATTGAACCCGAAGTGAACAAGGAGGGTTCTCACCTCAGGCAGGCACCTGCAAGGGCCCGGCCACCTCACTACAACGAAAGGACGGGACATTGAACATGCGCAGAACCAGGCGGCATCTTGAGCTGGCGGCCATCATCTCGGCGATTACCTTGGTGGCAACCGCTTGTGGAGACGGCGAGGAGGGTGCGGTCACAACAACCCAGGCTGCCGTCGACGAAACGCCGAGCGACGGCGTGGAAGGCCGGCTGGTGATCGGCACCCTGGCGCCGGTGACCGGCGACCTGGCCTTCCTGGGCCCGCCGGAGGTGGCCGGGGCCCGGCTGGCCGTGGCCGACATCAACGCGGCCGGGGGCGTGCTGGGCGCCGACGTGGTGCTGCACGAGGGAGACTCGGGCGACACCAACCAGGACATCGCCAACCCCGAGGTCGACCGGCTCCTGGCCCTGGAGGTGGACGCGATCATCGGAGCGGCCAGTTCGGCTGTCTCCAAGCTGGTGATCGACAAGATCACCGGCAACAACGTGATCCACTTCTCCCCGGCCAACACCTCTCCGGACTTCACGACCTATGACGACAACGGCCTGTATTTCCGGACCGCTCCCTCCGACCTGCTGCAGGGCAAGGTCCTGGCGGACCTGGTGGCATCGGAAGGAAACGAGATCGCCGGTGTGATCTTCCGCCAGGAGTCCTACGGACAGGGCCTGGCCGACTCTTTCAGAGATAACTTCGAGAGCTTGGGCGGAGCGGTCGATCCGTTCATCGCCTACGCGCCCGGCACCGACAACTTCGACGCGGAGGTGGACCAGTTGGCGGGAGCTAACCCCGACGCGATCGTGGTGATCGGCTTCCAGGAGTCAGCCACCATCCTGGTGACCATGCACGAGCGGGGTGTCGGCGCCACTTCCGCCACCAACGTTTACGGTGTCGACGGGAACATCGGTGGTATCGGCTCGGAGCTCTCCGATCCTTCGATTATCAGCGGCATGCGCGGTACCGAGCCTTCCGTGAACCTGACCGCTATCACAGACTTCACCGACCGGTTGGACGGCGCCTACGAGGGCGGCCTCGACGGTGTGTTCGCCTACGGCGCGGAGACCTATGACGCGATCGTGATCCTGGCGCTGGCTGCGCTGGTGGCCGGCTCCGACAACCCGGTGGACATCGGGGCGCAGATCAATGACGTGACCCGCGGCGGGACCAAGTGCACCAGCTTCACCGAGTGCAAGGACATCATCGAGGGTGGTGGTGATCCCGACTACGACGGCGTGGGCGGACCCTACGAGTTCGTCGATGCAGGCGAACCGGCGGCAGCCAGCTTCCGCATCGCCACCTACAGCGGCGGTGACCGGCCCGACTCCGCTCTCGACGAATACGTCTTCGCGGGCGGATAAAGGAAAGTAGGCAAACGACTACCGAGTGGGGGCCGGCGCCGCCCGCCCCCACTCTCCTATCAATCTCCCCGGGCCAGAGTGCCCAGGTAGAGCTCGATCACCTTCGGGTCGTTGAGGAGGCTCTGTCCGGTTCCGGTGTAGGCATTACGACCATGATCCAGGACGTACCCGCGGTGACAGATTTGAAGACAGCGCCGAGCGTTCTGCTCGACCATGATCACCGCCACCCCGGATCGGTTGATATCCCTGACCCGGGCGAAGACCTGGTCCTGCAGCACCGGGGAGAGCCCCGCCGAGGGCTCGTCCAGCAACAGTACCTCAGGGTTCATCATCAGGGCCCTACCCATGGCCAGCATCTGGCGCTCTCCGCCGGACAGGAGCCCGGCTCGCTGGCCGAGACGCTCCCCCAGTCTCGGGAACAACTCGACCACTCTCTCCATGCGTTGGGGGGCTTTCTTCGGCTCCAGGTACACCCCCATCTCCAGGTTCTCCATCACCGTCAGCGCAGAGAAGACGTTGTTGAGCTGAGGAACGTAGCCGACGCCCCTGGCCACCAACTCATGGGCGCCGACCCCGGTGATGGACTCCCCCTTGTAGATCACATCTCCCGAGCGCACCTCCAGCAATCCGAAAAGGGCCTTCAGCAGAGTTGACTTGCCCGCTCCGTTGGGACCGATGATCCCGATCATCTCTCCCGGGTGGAGCACCATGTCGACCTCCCTGAGGATGTCCACACCCGGCAGGTATCCGGCCACCACCTTGCGCAATTCGACCAGGGCCGGCCGGGAACCCTTCTGCTCGATCATGGCGCTTCCCCGTTGTTGTCATCGCCGGAACCGAGATAGGCGTCGATCACGGCCTGGTTCTTTCCGATGTCCTCGGCCAGGCCCTCGGCGATCACCTTTCCCTCCGCCATCACCACCACCCAGTCGGAGATGTCCCAGACCACGTCCATGTCATGCTCCACGAAGATCACGGTCATGCCCTCGATGGGCAATTCCCTGACATGTTCCAGCAGGGACTGGGTGAGGGCCGGGTTGACCCCGGCTACCGGCTCGTCCAGCATCACCACCGCCGGCCGGGACATCAGGGCCCGGGCCATCTCCAGGAGTTTGCGCTGGCCGCCCGAAAGGGTCCCCGCATACTCCGACGCCATGTGAGCCAGGGAAAACCTCTCCAGGAGTTCCATGGCCCGCTCTTCGATGGCCCGCTCCTGGGCCCGCCATAACGGGGGGACCAGCGACCGGGCGAATCCCTCCCCGACCTGGCCCCTGGCGCCCAGCTTCATGTTCTCCAGCACCGAGAGCTTGGTGAGCGCCTTGGTGAGTTGGAAGGTGCGCACCAATCCCTTCCGGGCCCGCACATGCGAGCGCATCCGTTCGATGTCCCGGCCGTCGAAGAGCACCGACCCCGAATCGGGGCGGTCGAAGCCGGTGAGCAGGTTGAAGAGAGTCGTCTTGCCCGCCCCGTTGGGACCTATCAGCGCGGTAATGACCCCCCGCTGGATCTCCAGATGATCCACATCCACCGCGGTGAGACCGCCGAAGGTTCGGCGCAGGTTCTTGATCACCAGGGCGGGATCGGGCTTGGTCACCCCCGAGGTGTGCTCCGCCATCCACTTTCTGCGGGAATCGTCCAGCACCCACCCCAAGTCGGGTTCGAAGTCGTCGCGCCGCCGGATCCTGTCCCACAGACGCGAGGCCACGTTGCTACCTGACATCCAGCATCATCTCCTCTCGAGATCCGAAGATGCCCTGCGGTCGGAAGACCATCAACAACGCCAACCCCACCCCCACCAGCATGAACCTGATCTGGCTCACCTGGCTGGTGTCCATCAGGGCGGTGGGGATCAGCCCCTCGTTCACCATGGCGGTCAGGGTTCCCTGGAAGAAAGTGAGCATCGCCCAGAAGATCATGGCGCCCACCACCGGAGACCAGATCCGTCCCACCCCGCCCAGGATCAGCACCGTCCAGAAAAAGAAGGTGTAGGCCGGCACGAAGGAGTCGGGCTGGATGGTGGCCTTCCCCAGCGCTTGCACCATGCCCGCCAGTCCCCCGATCACCCCGCCCAGGATGAGGGCCTGCAGCTTGTACCAGTATGCGTTCTTGCCCAGCGCCCGGGCGGCGTCCTCGTCCTCTCGGATGGCCTTGACCACCCGTCCCCAAGGGCTGCGCATCAACTGCCGGATGACCACCAGCGCCACTGCGGTGAGTGCCCAACCCACAACGATGGCAAAGAACTGGTTGCCGCCGAACTGCACGGGACCGATCCCGTACTCGGCGCCCGGATCGAATGGATTCAGCTCCCGGAAGGGCCCTATAAAGCCGTGAAGACCCTCCGCCCCGCGGGTGATCTCCCCCAGGGTGGTGGAACGGGCCAGGAGACGGACGATCTCCGCCGCGGCGATGGTGACTATCGCAAGGTAGTCGCCCCGGAGGCGCAGGGTCGGGACCCCGAGAATGAGCGCGAATGCGGCGGCGAATCCCATTCCCACCACCAGGGCCAGGAAGGGGTTCAGATTCCAGAGGGTCACCGACAGTCCCATGCCGTAGGCCCCCATCGCCACGAATCCCACCTGTCCGAAGTTGAGCAACCCCGCGTAGCCGAAATGGACATTGAGCCCCACCGCCGCCAGTGCGTACACCGCCGCCTCCAGACCGAGCGATGTCTCCACCGTCTGGATCAGGATGAATCCCCAGTCGATCGCCGCCAGCGCCATGGCTATCCGAACCGCTCCCTCCTGCCGAGAAGGCCCTGGGGGCGCACCACCAACACCAGGGCCAGCACCACCAGGGCGCCGATGTTCTTCAGTTCAACCGGGATGAACAGGGTGGAGAGCTGGATGCCGATGCCCACCAGCAGGCATCCCAGCAGGGCGCCGTAGGCGGTGCCCAGTCCCCCCAGGACCACCCCGGCGAAGATCAGGAGCAGCATACGGAAGCCGATCAGCCAGCTCAACTGCTCGGCCAGCCCGATGAACACTCCTCCCAGCCCGGCCAGCGATCCCGCTCCCACCCACACGATTCTGATGACCCGCTGGACGTTGATCCCCGATGACTCCGCCAGGTCCCGGTTGTCCGCCACGGCCCGCATGGCCTTTCCGGTTTGGGTCAGCTGAAGGAAGAACCCCACCCCGATCAGGATCAGCACCGACAGGACCACGGTGATCAGGTCCTTGGGGGTTATCTCGATGATCCAGATCTGCAGAGCGCTCTGGGCCGAGTAGTCCCTGAAGAACCTGAGGTTCCCCCCGAAGATGAAGAGAAAGATGTATCGAGCCAGGATGGAGAGCCCGATGGTCACCACCATCTGGGCGATCAGGCTGACGCCCCGGATGCGGAGGGGACCGAACACCCATCGGTCCATGACAAAACCGGTGGTCCCGCCGACTATCACCGCCAGGATCGCCGCGAAGATGAGGTTGACCCCCTCGCCGAGCGGCGGCCACCATCCGGCCATGAACCCGAAGATCCCCGCCAGGCCGAAGTAGTTGAAAAAGTATGCGGAGAGCATTCCCCATGTGACCATCTCGCCGTGGGCGAAGTTGACCAGACCGGTGGTGCCGAATACCAGGGAGAGGCCGATGGCGGCCATCCCCAGGAACAAACCCAGCTTCACCCCTTCGGTGGTGAGTTGCGCCACCCTTCGCACCGAGACCCCGCCGCTCTCCTCCATCGGCTCCGCATTCCCGCTGATCAGGGAGAAGATCGCCCTTCCGTCCCGGGACTCCAGCACCTCGACCTCGACCGTGGTGCGGTCCGGCTCCCGCAGCCGGATCCCCGCCGGGAGCGTGTCGACGTCGATCGACACCAGGTACACACCGGGTCCGGGCACCGGCGCTTCGAAGACCCCGTCGGAGTCGGTGTGGCCGGCGCCGACCTCGGACCCGTCGACGGCGGCGACCGAGATGACCACTCCCTCCACCGGCGTCCGCTGCCCGTGCTCGTCCTGGTAGCGCAACCTGGTACCGACCGTCTCCGAGGACTGGCCGACCGCCGGAGCAGCCATCAAGAGCATGACCCCCGCCATCAGGACAATTCCGGTGATGGACCGGAGTCTGGTACCTACTCCTAACAAAGCCGGTGTATTCAACCTTAGAAACCTACGTCCAGCTAAAAGCCCGGGTTGTCCCTTTTCCGCTGGCTGATGGCTGTTAGTTCGGCTAGCACCTCATCCAATATCTGCGGAAGGATATGCAGACCGATGTCGTCATTCCGTTTCACCATGCATCGGGCTCGCACCGCGTCCCAGTTGACCCGGTCGCCCGTTGCTTCGGCCAGTTCTATCACTTCGTCCCAGGTAACTTCGGTGCGGTCCGTCGCGTGAACGAGACGGTCCATCATTAGATCATGCAACGATATGACTCGCAAATGGTTGCCGCCCACATCAACGACCTCAGGAGGGTCTTCGCCCATAAGCACAGTAGCAGGCACCTCCACGTCCACCCCTTCCACCCCTTTTCCAATCGTATATCCAGTGTCGCCCCTGCTTCTCATATCCGGCGGCCGCGAGAGCATCAAAGTCCCGTTGCGTGATTCTTCCAACCAAATCTATATCCGTGGGTCGGTGCTGTCGGGTATGGACCACTTGTGCGCCACCACCGACAAGGATCAAAGGATGTTCCACCACTGCATCAAAAGCGGCCGCTGAATAGAGGATCCATTCTGGAGAGCCTGGTTCCGCACTGCGCGCTCTTGCTCGGAGTTCAGCGGGTGTCAAGGGCACGACGTCGCTCTTCCACAGTCGTGTCAATTCCCCTCGCTCGCTTCCACGCCAGCCTGCGGGCGTTATCGCGGGTCGTAGGCAACCCGGCCTTCATTAGCCTTTCTTTGCCTCTCCACGCCCGCTCCAACACCTTATCCATGGTCAGGATCTCTGAAGGAGACGGGGTGGTTTCTGTGGATGCCATGAGCGACTCGCCGCCAACAATACCAGGCAACTCCAGTGTGGTCAGGACGAGTAGCAGATATCGGGACTAAAAGCGGAGGCTTGCCAGTCCCATCCTCCCGGGGATTCCCTAGATGAGGTCCTGTTGGCGTATCCCGTAGGAGGGATGGCGCAGTCGGCACAGCGCCAACTTCTCCAACTGGCGGATCCGTTCCCGGGTCAACTGGAAGTGGCTGCCGATCTCATCCAGTCCCTTGGGGATGCCGTCCTCCAATCCGTACCGCAGTTCCATGATCTTTCGCTCCCGCTCGGGGAGCTTCTTGATGGAGTTGCGCATGGCGATCGCCACGCTGGTGGCCTCGGCGATCGCCTCGGGATCATCGGCGTCGCCGTCCTCGATAAAGTCGCCCCGCTGCGCTCCGTCCTCTCCCACCGGCTCCTCGAGGGAAACGGTGTCAGACAGCACCAGAGCCTGCTCCACATGGTCTTTGCGTATTCCGGTCTCCCGGGATATCTCATCGGGATTGGGCAGACGCCCGAGCTTTCCCTTCAGGATTCCCTGCGCCAGCCGCACCTTGGCCAGGGTGTCGTGAAGATGGGCGGGGATCCTGACTGTGCGGGACTTGTCGGCTATGGCGCGGGTAATGGCCTGCTTTATCCACCAGGTGGCGTAGGTTGAGAACTTGAATCCCTTGCGCCAGTCGAATTTCTCCACCGCCCGGATCAGACCCAGGTTTCCTTCCTGCACCAGGTCCAAGAAGTCAATTCCCCTCACCCCCTGGTAGCGGCGGGCGTTGTGCACCACCAGCCGCAGGTTGGCCTGCACGAACTGGTTCTTCGCCGCCGCCCCTCGCCGCTTCTGCCTCTCCAGGCGCCTCTTTGCGGCGGAGGTCTCGTACTCCCCCTCTTCCAGCTTGTCCTCTGCCTGACGACCTGCCTCCATGAGCTGTGCCAACTCCACCTCCTGCTGGGCGTCCAACAGGTCGGTCTCACTGATGGCCGACAGGTACTGTGCAACCAGGTCGGAGGTGAGCCGACCGCGCTCGTCGGTTATCTGGTCGGTCATGCGCACCCGCCGGTCGGATCTACCGTCCGCGGCGGTCTTCTTTAGGGTTGATCGTGATACCACAGCCGAGTTTCTTATCGCTTGTCTGTTTCGTGTCTCATAGGAGAAACAGTGATCCTTCCTATGACTATGCCCCTAAAACCATAAAACGGCAACCCCCTATTTCATAATTTTCGCGGTTCGATGTTCAGGGCGATCATCAATTCCCACACTTGTCGCTCGATTTCGTCCCGCGTTCTTCTCATTTCCTCGAGGCTCTTCCCCGCCGGTGATCCCACCCGCCAACGGAAGAGACGCTTGCCGGTGACGACCGGCGGATTCTCCTCGCCCAGGTCCACCACGACCTCCGCCGCTTCGATCAAGGCGGCGCTCAACCGGACAGGATGGGCCTCGGCGATGTCTATTCCCCGCTCGGCCAGGACAGCCACCGCCCTCGGGTCCACCCGCGAAGCCGGGGACGACCCTCCATTGAACACTCTCACCGGACCGGCGGCCATCTCGCGCAGCAGGGCGGCGGCCATCTGGGAGCAGTCGGAGTCGTTGGCGGCCATGAACAGCACAACCGGGGCCTGATACGACTCGGCGGGGTGCGGTCTCTCCTGCTCTTGTGTCAAGAACTGTTCGAACCGGCGGCGAGCCCGGAGCATCGCCACCCTCACCGACCCCTCACGCTTGAATACCCTGCCCCCGATCTCCGCATGGGAGAGACCTTCCACCTCGCGCAGCCACAGCAGTTCACGGTCCCGTGGGCCGAGACGCGCGAATGCGAGCCGCACCCTCCGGAAGTCCTCTTGGTCCACGGCGTGCTCTTCGGGAAGCACCCGGCTGGTCTCCAGGTCGGGAGCGGGGAGGGGCCGGTGGCGTCTTCGCAGGTGGTCGTTGAACTTGGAGCGGGCGATTCTCCAAAACCAGGCCTCGAAAGCCTGGGGGGAACGCAGGCGGCCGATGGAACGGACCAGGGACTCGCACGCGTCGCTCGCCACATCCTCGGCGTCGGCCAAAGCCAGACCCTGGCCGCGGAAGAAGGCGACCAACCGGGGCAGCCCTTTGGTGAGGATGGATGCAAGGGCCGCCTGGTCACCGTCCCGCGCGGCGGTGGCCTCGGAGAGCGAGGGAGGCCACTGGGAGGAGTCCGCGGACGCCATTTCAGCCCACGGTATAGCTTTGAGTCTTCAGGATCGGGTAATTTGAAAGGGCGTACGGCAGTTCAGATACCGAAGCCGTTCCCGCCTGTCAGCCGGGATGCGGGTCATTCTTCCTCGTCATCACCGCTGGTAGGGACAAGAATCGTCGGTTCGTCCTGAGAATGATATTCGAGGATCGGCGCCACGGCCTTCTCCACTTCCTCAACCGCTTCGTTGATCGCATCGGAATCGGAGACGTCCAGCACACCCAGCAACTCCTCCACCTCGAGCCTTAGCATCTGGCCCAACTCTTCAATAGCCGCCGGATCGGCGGTCACGTTCAAGAGAGTGCCGGTCTCTGCCACCTGTTCTGCGGGGTGGGACTCAGGCGTCTCGTATATGGGGCCGTCCGAAGGCTCCCCCTGCCCGGATGGCTGAGGACCGTAGGCGTAGATGTCCTCATCAGGTGAGGGAGCGCCCGAAACCGAGCCGGAAGGGGCCGGGGTCTGCGCTCCTTCAGGAGGTGACGCGGGCGGCGCAAAGGCCTCGGTGACAGCTCCGGACGCAGCCACGTCGGCGCCGGCCATCGACTCGGCGATGTAGGAGAGCGCCGTGACCACCATCTCGGCTGCCTCCAGTTCCCGCTGCTGGTCGATCAGGTCGAGGGCCTCCATCAGCCCTTCCCTGGTGAGGGTCGGAACGTTCATCCCGTCGGCGTCTGCCGGACCCGACGCCACCACGTCGGACTCAGAATCCAGCGGAGTCGCCGAATCCGAACCGCCGGTCAGCACCGCCACTCCCACCACTGTCAGGGACGCCGCCAGGGCCACGCTCGACGCCAGCACCCCTATGCGCTGACGCCTTCGGGATCGTTCCCCCGCCCGGGCTATCGCCCGGGAAGCCAATTGCTCGGCACGGGCGGGACCCATCTCGTCCCGATAAGATTTGGCTATAGCTCTGAGAACTACTCCGGAGAGGTCCGGTCTGTCCATGTTCCTTCCAACCCGCTCTATGTTCCAAGACGCTCAGCGCCCCGGCGCGTTACCGCACAACCGCTCCCGACCGGATCTTCCTCAACTAACCTAAAAGCCCGTGAGAGCCGTAGTTTGCACCGCCTGGGACGGTCCGGCCGGCCTGGCGGCCCGCCAGGTCCCCGAACCGACGCCCGGCCCCGGGCAGGTCCAGATCGCCCTCGGCGGATCAGGGCTGAACTTCGCCGACATTCTGATGGTGTCCGGGCAATATCAGATCAAGCCCGACCTTCCCTTCATACCCGGTTTCGAGGGAGCGGGAACCGTGACCGAGGTGGGCCCCGGCGTCGAGTCGGTCAGCGTGGGCGACCGCGTGGTGCTGTTCTCCGGGATAGGGTGCTTTGCAGAGAAGGTGGCGGCCGACGCGATAGTCACCGCACCGGCCCCCGACAATTTGACCGACATCGAGGCGGCGACCTTCATGACCGCCTACGGAACCTCCTATCACGCTCTGGTGGACCGCGCCGGCGTGTCGGAAGGAGATACGGTGGTGGTGCTGGGCGCAGCGGGAGGAGTGGGCGTCGCGGCGGTCGAGATCGCCAAGCTGCTGGGATGCCGGGTGGCGGCGGCCGTGTCCTCGGAGAGGAAAGCCGAGTTCGTCCTCGAGCGCGGGGCGGATGTCGCCATCCGCTACGACCGCGAAGACCTCCGGGCGGCGATCCGCGACTTCACCGACGGCAAAGGAGCCGATGTGGTCTACGACCCGGTGGGCGGTTCGGTCACCGAGACCTGCTTTCGCTCCCTGCGCTGGAACGGGCGCCTGTTGGTGGTGGGATTCGCGGCCGGGAAGATCCCCAGCCTGCCGCTCAACCTGGCCCTCCTCAAGTCGGCCTCGGCGGTGGGAGTGTTCTGGGGAGACTTCGTGGTGCGTTATCCCCGGGAAAACCGCGCCAATCTCGTCCAACTGAAGGAATGGTGCGAACAGGGCCTGATCCGCCCCCACGTAGACCGGGTCTTCTCCTTCGACCAGGCCCCCGCCGCCATGGCCTATCTGGCCGAACGCCAGGTGCTGGGAAGGGTCTGCCTGGTTCCCTGACCAGTCGCCGTGAACCTGAGAGCGATTAGGGGGTTTTGGCTCCGCCTTCACTCCCAGGCAGGCGGGCCCGCCCGGCGACCCGGGTCGACCCTACTCCTCGAAGTCGAGGGGGTCGCCTTCGCTGAGTTTCAGCGCCTCTGCTGCGGCCTCGGCGCGGTCGCCGGCGGTGATCCGGGCGCGGTCGGTCAACAGGGTCACGCGGTTTTCCACCACCTGCATGAAACCTCCGTGAACGGCGATGGTGGTCCTCTGGTCGCCGTCATGGTCGATGAGCACCGGACCTGCCGACAGGGCGGCCATCAGTGGCTCGTGCCCGGCCAGGATCCCGATCTCGCCCTCGGTGGTGCGGGCCACCAGGAACTCGGCGTCGCCCGACCAGAGGGTCCCTTCCGGCGAGACCACGTCGACATTGAAGGGACTGGCCACGGCTAGACGGAAAGCTCCCTGGCCTTGGCCTCCGCCTCCTCGAGGTTCCCGACCATGTAGAAAGCCTGCTCGGGAAGGTGATCCACTTCGCCTGCGATGATCCGGTCGAAGTCCGAGACCGTCTCGGTCAGATCGACCCACTTGCCGGGAATCCCGGTGAACTGCTCGGCCACGAAGAACGGCTGGGAGAGGAAACGCTCGATGCGCCGCGCCCGGGAGACCACCAGCTTGTCATCCTCGGCCAACTCGTCGATCCCGAGGATGGCGATGATGTCCTGGAGGTCCTTGTAGCGCTGCAGGATCTGCTGTGTCTGGGTGGCGACCCGATAGTGCTCATCCCCCACATACTGGGCGTCGAGCACCCGGCTGGTGGAGTCGAGCGGGTCGATCGCCGGGTAGATCCCCAACTCGACCAGCTTCCGGGAAAGCACGGTGGTGGCGTCCAGGTGGGCGAAGGCGGTGTGCGGCGCCGGGTCGGTCAGGTCGTCGGCGGGCACGTAGATGGCCTGCAGAGAGGTGATCGACTTGCCCTGCAGAGAGGTGATCCTCTCCTGGAGGAGACCCATCTCGTCGGAGAGAGTCGGCTGATATCCCACCGCAGAGGGCATCCGACCCAACAGCGTGGAGACCTCCGACCCCGCCTGGGAGAAGCGGAAAATGTTGTCGATGAACAGCAAAACGTCCTGGCGCATCTCATCGCGGAAGTACTCGGCGATCGACAGCGCGGCCAGCGCCACCCGCAGGCGCACTCCGGGAGGCTCGTCCATCTGCCCGAACACCAGGGTGGCGTTGTTGATCACTCCCGACTCGGTCATCTCCTGGAACAGGTCGTTCCCCTCGCGGGTGCGCTCCCCCACGCCCGCGAACACCGAAACTCCGCCATGCTGGGTGGCTACCCGATTGATCATCTCCTGGATGATCACTGTCTTCCCGGTCCCCGCACCGCCGAACATCCCGACCTTCCCGCCCTGGATGTAGGGCTCCAGAAGGTCGATGACCTTGATTCCGGTCTCGAAGATGGTGTTCTGGGGCTCGACCTCTTCGAAAGGGGGCGGGGGACGGTGAATCGGCCAGTACTCGTCCAGCTCCAGGGACGCGGCGGGCACGTCCAGCGGGTCCCCCCACACGTTGAAGATGTGTCCCAGGGTTTTCGGTCCCACAGGGACGGTGATCGGCCCACCGGTGTTGCGAACCTCGGTCCCCCTCACCAGCCCGTCGGTGGACCGCATGGCGATGGCCCGCACTTTGGAGTCGCCCAGGTGCTGGGCGGTCTCACACACCAACGTCTGGCTGTCCCCGTCGACCTCGAAGTCGATCTCCAAGGCGTGCAGGATCTCGGGCAACTCCCCGGGGGGGAACTCCGCGTCCACCACCGGGCCGGTGACTCGCACCACCCTTCCCGCGCTAATTGCATCTGCCACGTTGTCGGCTCCTTTCAGCGGTCGGAGGCCATGAGCGCCTCGGCGCCACCCACGATCTCCGATATCTCGGTGGTGATCTCGGCCTGTCGGGCCTGATTGGCCACCCTGGTCAACACTTTGGTAAGTTCGGCGGCGTTGTCGGTGGCCGCCTTCATCGCCCGCTGCCGCGAGGCGTGTTCGGAGGCCGAGCTCTCCAGCAGGAAACCGAAGATGGCAGCCTCGACGTAGCGGGGAAGAATTCTGCTGAGGATCTCCTCGGCGGAGGGCTCGTAGCTGTACGACACCGAGCGCCCCTCCTGGGCGTCCGCGTCGGTGGGAGGCTGGACGGGGAGCAACTCCACCCGGGTGGGTATCTGGTAGAGCACCGACCGGTAGTCGGTGTAGAACACCTCCACCGCATCGACCTCCCCGGAGACATAGGACTCGATCACCAGGTTGGCCACCGCCCGGGCGTGTCCGTAGTCGGGCCTGTCGGTCAGTCCCAGGAAAGTCTGATCGATCCGGTACCCGCGGAACCGGAGGTAACTCTGCGCTTTCTTGCCGATCACGAACAGCCGGGTGTCCCGACCTTCGAGGGTGTGATGGCCGATCGCTCGCTCGGCCATGCGGATCAGGTTGGAGTTGTAGGCGCCTGCCAGGCCCCGGTCGGAGCTGATCACCACGATCCCCACCGTCGAGACGTCTCGGACCTCCGAGAGGAGGTGGCCCGATCCCCCGGCGTCCCGTCCCACGTTGCTGATCACTTCGATCAGGCTGGACACATAGGGCCGGGACTGCAGCACCCTCTGCTGGGCCTTTACTATCCGGGAAGCCGCGATCAGCTCCATCGCCCGGGTGATCTTCCGGGTGGCGGACACACTGGCGATCCGCCGCCGGATGATGCGCAGTTCCGCGGAGGCCACAGCCGGTCCCTCAGTCTCCTGAGCGGAATCTCTCCGCGAATTCCTTCAGGACCGAGTTGAGAGTCTCCACGTCAGGAAGCGAACCGGTTTCGACAATGGAACGCAGGAAGTGTCCGTGGCGGCGCCGCATGTGCTCGGTCAGTTCCTCCTCGAAACGGGAGATCTCCGACACCGGCGTCTCGTCCATGAACCCGTTGGTCACCGCGTACAGGGTGACCACCTGCTCCTCCACCTGGAAGGGACGGAACTGGGGCTGCTTGAGCACCTCGACCACCCGGGCGCCTCGCTCCAGCTGGGCCTGCGAAGTGGAGTCGAGTTCCGACCCGAACTGGGCGAAGGCCTCCAACTCCCGATACTGGGCCAGGTTGATGCGGATGGGACCCGCCACCTTCTTCATGGCGCCCACCTGGGCGGCGCCACCCACCCGGGAGACGGAGATGCCGGCGTTGATGGCCGGACGGACCCCCGAAAAGAAGAGATCGGTCTCCAGGTAGATCTGGCCGTCGGTGATGGAGATCACGTTGGTGGGGATGAAGGCCGAGACGTCCCCCGCCTTGGTCTCCACGATGGGGAGTCCGGTCATCGATCCGCCGCCCAACTCGTCGGACAGCTTGGCGCAGCGCTCCAGGAGTCGGCTGTGCAGATAGAACACGTCCCCCGGATAGGCTTCCCGGCCTGGAGGACGGCGCAGCAGGAGGGCGATCTCCCGGTACGCCACCGCCTGCTTGGAGAGGTCGTCGAAGATCACCAGGGAGTGCTCGCCGTTGTACATCCAGTGCTGGCCGATGGCCGACCCCGCATAGGGCGCGTACATCTGGAGAGCCGGAGGCGCGGCGGCCGAGGCGTTCACCACCACCGTGTAGTCCATGGCGCCGTGTTCGGTGAGGGAGGCCACCACCTCGGCCACCGTGGACGCCTTCTGCCCTATCGCCACATAGACGCACTTGACCCCTTCGGCCTTCTGGTTGATGATGGTGTCCACCACCAGAGCCGTCTTTCCGGTCTGACGGTCGCCGATGATCAATTCCCGCTGCCCGCGTCCCACCGGGGTCATGGCGTCGATCGCCTTGGTCCCGGTCTGGAGCGGCTCGTGGACGGGTCGGCGCTGCACCACCGTGGGCGCCTGTACCTCCAGGCGGCGGCGGGCGGTGGTGGTGATCGGCCCCTTGCCATCGATGGGATTGCCCAGCGGATCGATCACCCGCCCCAGCAGGTCATCTCCCACCCCGATCTCCAGCACCCGGCTGGTCTGGCGCACCGGGTCGCCCTCCTCCACGTGGTTGGAGTCTCCCATCATCACCACGCCGATCGAGTCCTCCTCCAGGTCCAGCACCACCCCCAGCAACCCTCCCTCGAATTCCAGCAGTTCCGAGGACATGGCCAGGGGAAGGCCCTTCACCTTGGCCACACCGTCGGCTATGGAAGACACATGGCCCACCGTCTCGCGGGATATGGAAGGGTTCCAGTCGTCCAGGCTCTTTCTGAGCGCCTCGGTTATGTCGTGGGCGGTGATGGTCATCTCTGCCATTGACTACTCCTTAGGTATTCAAACTTCAGCCAGCAATGCGCGTACCTGGTTCATGCGGGACCGGACCGTCCCGTCCACCACCAGGTCTCCCACCCGGGCCATGAGACCCCCCAGCACGTCGGGGTCGATCACCACCCGCGCCTCGACCGGATGGCCCACCACACCCGAGAGCACTTCCTCCAGGCGTCCGACGGTCTCGGGGCCCAAGGGAACAGCCGAGCGCACTTCGGCGATCTGTCGGCCCCGGGACAGGGCTGCCTTCTCCGCCAGGCGGTCGGCGATCTCCACCAGGTCTGTGAGCCTCCCCATGCGGACCAGAAGGCCCACCGCCTCCCCGGTCACCAGCGAAGCCCGGTCGGAGAGGAGTTCGGAGACCAGCGTATCCAGGCGCTCTCGGGGAACCCGGGGATCGGAAAGGGCGTCGGTCAACTCCGGGGATCCTTCCACCGCCCGGGCCAGAGCAAAAAGATCGCTCTCCACCCGCTCAAGCTGTCCCTCGGCGACAGCCAACCCGAACAGGGCGTCCGCGTAGCCCTCCGTGACGTCGCTCATTCGGCCGTTTCTCTCTCCAGTTCTCGGATGTAGCGTTCCACCAGTCGCTGGTGCCCGGAGGCGTCGATCTGGGATCCCACCACCTTCTCGGCGATATCCAGGGAAAGGGAGGTGATCTCTTGACGGGCCTCTTCCAGGACTCGGGCGCGCTCCGACTCCGCCTCGGCGCGTGCCCGTTCGGTTATCTGGACCGCTTCGGCCGCGGCGCGGTCGATGATCTCCTGGCGGAGACTCTCGGCGTCCGACCGGGCGGCTTCCATCATCTGGTCCGCCCTCTGGGCGCCCTCGTCGAGTCGACGCTGGTAGTCATCGCGCAGACGCTCCGCCGCTCCTTTGGCCTCCTCGGCTTCCTCCAGTTGGGAGACCACCGCCTTCTGGCGGTCACCCAGGGCGCGGTCCAAAGCCGGCATGGCGAACTTCCACACCAGGAAGACGATGACGACGAAGCTCACCGCACCCCATATCAGTTCGGATACGTCGGGGAGAATCAGGAACAGGCCCGACTTCTCCTCCTCGGCAGCCAGAATCAGGACGTCCGCCGACATTCTCAAGCGGCGCCGAACAGGATGAAGAAGAGCAACAGCCCGAACAGGGCCAGCGCTTCGGTGAACGCTATCCCCAGGAACATGGTGGTTCTCACCTGCCCGGCCATCTCCGGCTGACGGACCATTGCCTGGACGGCATTGCCCACCACTATTCCAATTCCCACACCCGGCCCGATGGCGGCCAGGCCGTAGGCAAGTCCCGCACCTATCAGTGCAGCAGCATCAGCTTGCAAAGTTTCCTCTCCTTTTCTCGGACTCGGGATCAATGCCCCACATTGATGGAGCTTTCTATGTAGACAGCAGTCAACAAAGTAAAGATATAGGCCTGCAGCACCGCCACGAATATCTCGAAGGCGGTGATGACGATCGCGAACGCCAGGGGCACCACGAACGCCACCAGCTTGGGCTCCAGAACGAAGTAAGAGGCGGTGGTCAGGAAAAACACGGCCAGCATGATGTGCCCGGCGATCATGTTGGCGAAGAGTCGGACAGCCAGGCTGATGGGACGAATCACGAAGGTGGAGAGAAAGTCGATGGGAATGACCAGCACCAAAAGCGCCTTGGGCACTCCCGGCGGCATCACTGAGTTCTTTATGTAGCCGAATCCGTGTTTCTTCAGTCCCACGAACACGAAAATGATCCACACCAGTCCGGCCAGGAAGGCGGGAATCGCCATCCGGGAGGTAACCGGAAAGTGGATCAGGGGGGTTATCTCAAAGAGATTGAGGAACAGCAGCCAAAAGAACATGGGAATCAACAGCCACTCGTATTTGGTCGACTCGGGACCGATCGTGTCGCGGGCGATGCCGTTGCGAACGAAGCCGACCAGGGTCTCCACCACCACGCCCATCTTGGAGGGGACCATCCGGGGCTGTCTGAACGGAAGATAGAGAAAGAGGAAGGTAGCCAGGGTGGCCAGGAACATCAACAACACCACCCGGTTGATCCCGAAGGGCAGGACCTCCGGCCAGTCGAAGAGGTGGTTGACGTTGCTCGGCACCTCCACGATTTGGGCCAGGACAGGAACGGTCATCCGGTGGCCACCTGTCTGCGGGCCTCGAAAGTGAGAGCAGCCAGCCATGCGGCGCCCACCCCCAGGAACATCCCGTACAGGTGGGCGTCCCAGACGCTCACCGCCACCCAGACCAGGAAGGTGATGACCGCCAGGCGCGCCACGAACCCTCCGAAGGCGACCGCCCCCAGGGTGAGGTAGGAACGGCGGGCCGCCCTCGACAGAGCCCACCCGGTCACCGCAAAGGAGCCGGCGGCGGCCAGGGAACCCATCGCCGCCCAGAAGCCGGCCGCGGGAGTCCACAGCGCCCATGAGACCAATCCTGTCAGGGGCGCCAACCAAACAGCCCGCCGCGCCAAGCGGCGGCCTATCAAGGCTTCTATGTCCAAACCCGCTCCTCCGGCATTGATGAACTACTCAAAGGTTATCCCGTCCCGCCGTATCCTCGAAAACCGGCCGGGTAGGGGGTGAAGGAGGCGGCCAACTCCGCCACCCTGCCGGCGACGTCGGCCCGGACGGATTCGTCGCCACCCCCTCGGAGCGCCTCCACGATCAGGGATCCCACCTGCCTGGCTTCGGGTTCGGTCATGCCCTGGGAGGTCATGGCGGGCGTCCCGATTCGGATTCCCGACGCCCGGTAGGGAGGCCGAGGATCGAAGGGGATGGTGTTGAAATTGAGGGTGATCCCCAGCTCGTCCAGCAGCCGGGCCGCAGCCCTTCCGGTGAGGTCTTCGGAGACCGAGCGCAGATCGATCAGGAACAGATGGTTGTCGGTGCCTCCCGACACCACTCGGGCCCCGGCCTCCTGCACCGCCGCCGCCATGGCCGCGGCATTGGCGACCACCTGAGCCGCGTAGGCGCGAAAATCGGCTGTCGACGCCTCCAGGAAGCAGACCGCCTTGGCCGCCACCTGGTTGATGAGCGGCCCTCCTTGAGCGTTGGGGAACACCGCCTTGTTGATGGCGGCGGCGTATTCCTCCCGGGCCAGCGCCAAGCCACCGCGGGGCCCTCGCAGGGCCTTGTGGGTGGTGCCGGTGACGATGTCTGCGAAAGGAACCGGGTTGGGGTAGGCCTTGCCGGCCACCAGCCCGATGAAGTGAGCGGCGTCCACCATGAAGACGGCACCCGCCTCGTCGGCGATCTCCCGGAATCCCTGGTAATCGAGACGCCTGGAGTAGGCCGAGTAACCGGCCAGCAGGATCTTGGGACGGTGCTCCAAGGCCAGCGCTCTTACCTGGTCCATGTCCACACGTTCGGTGCCCGGATCAACCCCGTACGCCGCGAAGTCGTAGTACAGGCCCGAGAAGTTGACCGGCGACCCGTGCGTGAGGTGTCCCCCCTGGTCGAGCCGCATGCCCAGGACCGTGTCACCCGGGGTCAGCAGCGAAAAGTAAACGCTCATGTTGGCCTGGGCTCCCGAATGGGGCTGAACGTTGGCGCTGGCCGCCCCGAAAAGCGACTTGGCCCGCTCAATGGCCAGGGTCTCCATCTCGTCCACCACCGCACAGCCCTCGTAGTAGCGGCGGCCCGGGTAGCCCTCGGCGTACTTGTTGGTGAAAATGGAGCCCGAAGCGGCCATCACCGCCGGCGACGCGAAGTTCTCCGAGGCGATCAGGTGAATGTGGCTGTTTTGCCTTTCCACGTCGCGGCGGATCAAACCGGCGGTGGCGGGATCCACCTGGGAGAGGGGACGCATATCAATCATGTGGGGTCCTTTGCGGTGAGGCGGCCCACCCTGTTCGGGCGCTTCCGGCCCGCGAGAGTCTACTCCCCCGGCGGTTTGTCAACTCCCTGCGGGAGCCTCTCCCCCACCCCGGAGAAAGTCGCCGGAAAACCCGTATGGCAGCAGTTCGGAAAGGCTGTGAACCCGGTAGGAACCGGCGCCGGTTGCAACCAGCACCGTCTCCACTCCGAACTCGTTCATCACCTGACGGCACCGCCCACACGGGTAGGCGTCGGCGATGGAGTCGGCGTCGATGCAGGCCACCGCCACAGTGCCAATCCGCCTGGCGCCCGCCGCGGCGGCGGTGTTGACCGCGGTCGCCTCCGCGCAGTTGGAGACCGGGTAGGCGGCGTTCTCCACGTTGGCGCCGCAGAAGATCGAGCCGTCGCCGGTCACAAGCGCCGCTCCCACCCGGAATCCCGAGTAGGGCGAGTAGGAGTTCCGGGCGGCCCGGCGCGCTCTGTCCACCAGGGAGTCGTGGCCGGTCATCGGGGTCCGTCCTCCAGCAGCGCCCGCACGAATGTCTCGGCGTCGAACACCGCCAGATCCGACAGTCCCTCGCCGGTCCCGACCAGCTTCACCGGCATCCCCAGTCGGCGCTCCACGGCCACCGCCACCCCTCCCCGGGCGGTCCCGTCCAACTTGGTGAGCACCACTCCGGTCACCCCCACCCGGCGACAGAATTCCCGGGCCTGGGCCACCCCGTTCTGGCCGGTGGAAGCGTCAAGCACCAGGAGCACCTCGTCGACCTTGCCGGCAACCTCGGTTAGCACCCGCTTGATCTTCTCCAGTTGGCTCATCAGGTGGGTCTTGGCGTGCAACCGGCCGGCTGTGTCGATGATCACCACCTGACGGCCCCGGCTCTTGGCCGCAGTCCACGCGTCCCGGGCGACCGCGGCCGGATCGGCGCCGTCCTCGCCCCCCACGATGTCCACCCCCATCCTCTCCGCCCAGGTCGCCAACTGGCGCTGCGCGGCCGGGCGATGGGTGTCTGCGGCGCCCAGCAGGCAGTCCCTGCCCTGCGACGCCAGCCAGTGGGCGAGCTTTGCGGAGGTGGTGGTCTTCCCGGCCCCGTTCACCCCCACCACCATCACCACCCGGGGAGACCCGTTGCCGGACCATGCCAGGGTCCGGTCTGAATCTGCCAGCAACCTGACCATCTCCTCGGCAAGAAGCGCCCGGGCCACCGTCTGGTCTCCGGGTTGGCCGTTCCGGACCGCAGATACCAGCTCCGCCGAGATCTTCACTCCCAGATCGGACGCCACCAGCGCATCCTCCAACCCGGACCAGAAGGCGGGGCGAAGCCGTCCGTCCCCGCCTGCGGATCTCCAGGCCGCCGTCAGGGCGCGCCGGGTCTTCGCCAGAGCGGAATAGGTCGGATCCGCAGGAGCCTTCGGTTCGAGGAGGGAAGAGCGACGCCTTCTCCACCAGCGCGTCAGCCATGCCACCCTCGGCCATGTTAATGCCCGACCCGTCCCGACATCCACCGGCGGCCGCCGGCTCTCCCGACCTGGCTCCTCCCCAGACCTCTAATGTCGTTGACTCCGACCCAAACCGGGGGAGGCAACTCGATCATCTGGAGAGCAACGCGACCAGATCGCGATAACGACGGCGGTACTTCTGCCCTCAAAGCCCACCCACATCGCTACTAACGTGTCAAACGAATCCCTCTGATTCACTTGACCTGGCCGACACTTGTCGGTAAAGTCATTTGGTAGGTCCACCCTTCGGGCGGCCCCGAGTTGGAGTCCGGGAACGAGTGGCAGGGTTGGCAAACCCTTATTATTCCCGACCCCCAGACTCATCATCCTACCGATCAGAAGCCACGCCTGCTATGGCGCGGATTTCAGAAATTTGCCACCTCCGACACTTTCGCGGCGCGCTAATCGAAGGTTGTTTTAGCCATCTCGTTGGCTTTCCTTACGACCAGATCTACAGGTGCTCACGCCCGGGCCCACAGAGGATCACCAACCGGGAAGAGGTTGTTTACCTGCAACCAGTGCCTAGGGACAGAGTGCCCCGGCGGCCGGAAAGGCCTGGAGAGTCCCACTGCAACTAGGCATCCCTCCAGGGCCGATCGGATTCCTTCGACTGCGCGCCGAGCGGGGGTCCTGTGATCAGGCTTCCACAAGCGGAGGTCAGTCACCGGCAAGGTCAGGTCTCCCAGATCAGTATCTTCAACTGTTAGTCTGACTCCACCATCCTGTGGGGTTCCTGAAGAGAACCTGGCACCCTCTGGTCGGAGTACACCCAGCGACACGCTTCCCTCCCCCTCGGAAACGGCCGCGGTGCGTCGATGAGGGATAAGGTCCTTGCCGAAGATCTCCACCAGCGAAGATTTCGCGAACTGCTTCATCACGTCTCCGAACTCGGCTGAACTCAGCATCTTCTCTGGCTTTACCTCCTCCGGGCGAAACACAACGTCCTCAACCTCGGGAACACTCTGACGGCTACGGGTCTTACCAAGGTCCACTACCTGTCCCAGAGAGAAGGGACCACCCTCACTGCTCAAAAGATCTCGCCCGAGTTGTTCGCCGTCGAGCACGGGACGGATGTGAGCACCATTCGTGGTGACCCCCGCCACACAAATTCGGCCGGGCCTCATGCGAGTCAGATGGTTGATCAGGATGCGCATCGAGAGTCGCTACAAATGGACGGCTTGTACGTTGCCCCAAGACCCATCCAGATAATCGATGACCAGTCGCCGGTGGCAGAGATCGGAGGTTGCCTCACTGCACAACAACACGGTCCGAGGGAGGAAGAGATCCCTGGAAATCTCCACTTCCACCTGGCGTTCCGACAGGAGATCCAAGAAGTCCGACTCGTATTCATCCCAAGTGAGACCATTTTTATTGCGATACGCCTTGAGGAGTTCCTTGGTGGGGGCAAACAGGGGCTCATGGAAGTAGTCGGCTCCCAGCAGGTCCCCCAGGAAAAAGACAAGGTCATTCTGTTTCGTGAAGCCGGCCAACTGTGAGGTGTTGTTGGCCCTGACATCCACGAGCCGTTTGATGCGGTTGCGCCTCAGCGACGCGAAGAAGTCTTCGGCCGACTTCTTGGTGAAGCCGATCGTGTAGATCTCCATGAGCTCCTCACCTCCTCTCCAAAAAGCGTAGCCTCCCGGTACTCAGGATCGAATGACGGCAACTCCTGCGGGCGTTGCAGGGCGCCGTCGCCCCGGATGTGGATCACTTCGACTCCTTGGTTGGAGAGCGCCCGCGTTATGAGTAGGTACCGATGACACCCCACCGGGTCCTCCTCGCTGCATAGAATGGCTGTGCGGTAGCGGTTGCCCGCTTCAACAAGCCGTCGGAGGCCGGACTGAAACAAGACCGTCTCAGCCACCCGCCCATATTGAACGCGGCTGTCAGAGTCGTAGAACTCGGCCCCCTCGGGACGTCCACCTAGTTCCTCTCCCAGGAAAACGTATCGAATTCCCGCCGCTTTCAACCCATGTCGCAGATCCTGCCTATTGAATTGGGGGTTGAACCCTGAGTGGGGTGAGCTGCGCACATCTGCTACCGCCTCCACCCGGTGCATTTTCAGAAGCTTCACCAGATCATCAAAAGCATGATTCGAGTGACCGATCGACAGCAGCCCCGGGGCCTGCTCAGGAAATGTGTCACTGGTGCTCAAGAGTCAGCTACCTGACCCGAAGTGTACCGAACGAACTCCAAATGGGGTTGGCGCGGAGGCTTGGTGTTCAGGCGGACTTGGCGGGAGGTTGCAGGCCTGGCAGACCGGTACCGGCCTGGTCCATGCCCACGGAGACCACCCGGGTGGCGCCTCCGGGGGGCATGGTCACCCCGTAGAGCAGGTCGGCGGCCTCGGCGGTCTGGGGCTGGTGGGTTATTACCAGGATTTGTGCCTCCGAGCTGAGTTCTCGGACCATCCCGAGAACTCGGTGCAGGTTGGCCGAGTCCAAGGTGGCGTCCACTTCATCAAGCAGGTAGAAGGGAGACGGGCGGGTCTTCATCATCGCAAACAGAAAGGCCAGAGCCCCCAAAGCTCGCTCTCCTCCCGACAGCAGGCTGAGCCGCGACACCCGTTTCCCCGAAGGCTGGGCTCGGATCTCCACTCCCGAGCCGAGCGGATCGGCCGAATCCACCAGGCGAAGCCGGCCCCGGCCACCCGGGAAGACCTGACCGAATGATCGTTCGAAAGAGGTAGCCGTCTCCCGGAAAGTGGCCAGGTAACGATCGGTCGCCTCCCTCTCCAACTCTGCGATTACCCTGCCCAGGCGTTCTCCGGATTCGACGATGTCGTCGCGCTGCGCTGACAACTCCGAGACCTCCGACTCCAGTTCCGACAAATCCAGGGCGGCGTAGTGGTTCATGGGTCCCGCCCGTTCCAGTTCGGCCACCAGGGACCGCAGCGTCCCCTCGGGGTCTTCCGTCTCGGGGACCGGCGCGGTGACCGCCTCTGTGGGATCGGCGCCCACCATTCGGAGGCTCTCGGTAACCGCCTGGCGGCGGGACTCCAACCGGGAGACCTCGGCAATCAGCCCTTCCAACTCGCCCGTGGCGCGGCGCTCGGTCTCATCGGCCTGGCCGATGGCTTCCCGGATCCGCCCCGATTCGGCCGCCACCTCCCGGAACCTCTCCTTTGACGCCCGGTCGATTGAGACCAGCGCCTCCCGCCGGGCGGACATCACCCCGAGCGCCGCAGCGGCCAACTCAGCCACCTCCTCGGAGTGGTCGGGGGCCTCCTCGGGCAGGAAGGAAACCCTCGTCAACTCCATCACGACCTTTTCGTGCCGGGCCTGTCCCAGCCGTCTCTCCTCCCTTAGACGGCTGAGTTCGGTGATTCGGGACCGGTGCTCCTCCTCGGCCGCCACCCGGTCTTCAGAAGCCCGCTCCAGTCGCTCGGCCAGTCGCCGCGCCTCGCCGGCGGCGTCCACCCGTCGGCCGCGCAGCCGGGTGATCCGCTCCTTCAACTCGGCCATGCGGCCCCGCCGAGCCGCTTGTTCCTCCCTGAGTGAGTCCCTCCGCTCCTCCAGGCGGCGGGACTGCCCCTGGAGTTCGGTCCAACGCGACTCCACCCGATCCCGCCTCTGCTGGGACTCCAGCAGCGAGCGGCGGCGTTCGTTCCACCGGGCGGTGGACTCTTCCTGGGCTTCCTCTCCCGACCGCGCCTCGGCGCCCACTCGCCGCAGCTCCTCCCGGAGGTGCTCACAGGACCGGCCGGCCTCCTCCGCATTCGCCACCGCCGCCGCCAGATCGGGCAGGCGGACCCCGCCGCAGAGACGGATCCCCCGGGCGGTTATCAGGTCTCCCCGGCGGGTAACCGCTCGAAGGTGTGGATGGCTCCCTACCACTTCCCACCCGGTTCGCCAGTCTTCCACCACAACCACATCGCCCAAAAGCCGCATCGCCAAAGCGGCCTGGGGGTCCTCCTCCAGCAGGTCCAGGAGCGGCTTGAACCTGCTACCCGACAAGGCTGCCGACCGGGCGGAACTCTCCAGCCGTCCTGGAAAGCGGAGGCTGACCATCGAGACGGGCCCCCCGGGGCCCCCTGCTTCTCCCAACCTGTCCACCGCGTTTCCGAGCCCCACTGGTCCCTCGAACACGCCGGCCTCTGCCCATCTCTCCAACGCCGCCTCCACCGCCGCGGCCAACTCCTCGGGTACGGAGAGAAGTTGGGATACCCATCCCGTCCACCCGCTGAGGGCCTCCACCTGGCTTCTCCGGGCCGGATCCCGGGCCTTCAGGGCCGCCCGGGCCGCTTCCAGCCTCCCCGTCGCCTCTGCCATTGCCGCGCGGGCCTCCGCCGCCCGCTCCTCCGCCGCCCTCAACTGCCGCCTCGTCTCCCTGGCCCGCCGGGCGGCCCGTTTCATTTCTTCCTCCTCCGATAGATGCAGGGCCTCCGCCCCGGCGAGTGCCTGCTCCGCCTCCTCCATCCCAGACTCCAGACGCTCGGCGGTGGCCGCCAGCTCGGAAAGCCGGGCCTCGACCCCCTCCAGTTCCCCCAGATCTCTCTCCCAGGCGGCCTCCAACCCGGCCAGCTCATTCTCCAGTCCCCCCAGTTCCGCCTCCGCGCCCGCGCCCTTCAAGACTGCCAGCCTCCGTTCCTCCCCGGCCAGCCGGGCCTGGGCGGAGCGGGCGATCTCCACAGCCTGCTCGCAGGACGCTATCTCGCCATCCACTTTCTCCATGCCCTGCTCCAGAGAGACCCGCTCCTCGACCAGCGATCGTCCCAGCGCCTCCATCTGGCGGCGTCGACGGAGGGCCTCGTTCTGCAGGGCGGCCACCTCCGACAGGCGACGCATCCGCTCGGTGGCCATCTCCCAATCCTGCAGCGCCCGGTCCGCCGGATCGGAGCGGAGATCCTCAAGTGATGATTCGGCCTCCGAAAGCGCCTGCACGCCCCGCTCACGGTCTGCTGCCGCCTCCGAACGCCTTTCATGCCATCTCTTGCGACTTGCCACGGCGTTGGCCAGTTCTTCGTCGAGTTCCCGGAGCCTCTTTCCCTCCAGGAAGGTGCGCAACGCCCTGATCTCTCCCGACAGGCGCTGATACCGCCCCAACGCCTCGGCCTGGCGGCGCAGAGGACGCATCCTCCGCTGCTTTTCCGCGATCAGGTCTGCGATGCGATCCAGGTCCGCTCCGGTGGACTCCAGGCGTCGGACCGCCTTGTCCCGGCGCCAGAGGTGCTTGCCCACTCCGGCCGCCTCCTCCAAGACCTTCCGGTGTTCGGACGGAGAGGCATTGAGGACCCGCTCGATCTGTCCCTGTCCCACCAATGCATACCGGGTTTTCCAAATGCCCGCCTCGGCCAGCAATTCGGTGATGTCCAGCAGCCGACACGAGACCCGGTTGATCTCGAACTCGGACTCACCCGAGCGGTGGTAGCGGCGGGTGACCGACACCTCCGGGCGATCGATGGGCAGGACACCCGAGGTGTTGTCGAACACGAGCGTCACCTCCGCCCGGGACGACGCCGGCAGCGTGGCCGTCCCGCAGAACAGTAATTCGTCGGAGCGGTCGGCGCGTAGCGTCCGGGTGGCCTGGCTTCCCGTTGCCCAGGCCACCGCATCCACGATGTTGGACTTTCCCGAGCCGTTCGGACCGACGATCACCGTGATCCCCGGACCAAACTCGAGAGTGGTCCGCTTGGCAAAGGACTTGAACCCGGCGACAGCGATGGACTTCAGAAACATCCGCAAACCCAAATTAATGGATTCCCGCCCTTTTTCGGTGGTTTGTTCGCTCGACGGCCCCTCTCAGGGCCCTGCCTGGCACTCCGGACAGAAGAAAGAAGACCTGGCGTTGATCACCATCCTCCGGATCGGGGACTGACAGGACCGGCATGCCAGGCCCTCCCGGCCGTACACTGCCAGATACTCCAGGAAGCCCCCGGCCCGGCCATCCGGCAACAGGTAGGCGAGATCATCCAGACTGACGCCTCCCCGGCTGATCCCCTCCGCCAGGACCGGACGCACCTCCGAGCGGATCCGGCCCACCTCCTCCAACGACAGCCCTCCCGACCGGCGGGTGGGGTGGATCCCCGCCCGATGGAGCACCTCATCGGAGTAGATGTTCCCCAGGCCCGCCAGGAAGCGCTGGTCCAGGAGCAGGCTCTTGATGGGAGTGGTCCGCGACCTCATCGCCTCGAACAGCCAACCGGCCGAGGGGAGGTCCTCCCAGGCGTCGGCGCCCAGCCGGGCCAGGGTGGAACCATCCAACTCCTCGGGGGTGAACACCGCCACGAACCCGAAAGTCCTCGGATCGATCATGCGCAACGAGGGGCCCGGTTCCATCTCGGCCCAAAAGCGGGTGTGGATCTCCATCGGATCGCCGGGTTCACACAGGCTGATACGCCCCGACATCCCCAAATGCATCACCCAGGTGAGATCGCCGTCCACCCCGATCAGCAGGAACTTTCCGAGCCGACCCACCCGATTGACGCGCCGACCCACCAACCTGTCCTCCACGTCGGTGTGGCGGGCGTGGCGGCGGGCGGTGCGGGGATGACATATCCGGGCGGAAGCCACCCTGCGGCCCTCGAGTTCGGACCGGATGGCCCGGCGCACCGTCTCCACTTCGGGCAGTTCCGGCATTCTCCGCTCAGATCAAGGTTTCTTCGGCCGGCGTTTCATCCACCACCATTGGGGGGACTCCCGTGGTCCGACTGCCCGAGGGGCTGCGGATACGGGGGGCTTCGCCCGGGGGCGGGCCGGGATCGTACCGGAAAAGAGCGTCTCGATGGCGCTACGCGCCGCCTGCTGCTCGGCCAGGCGGTGGGTGGGTCCTTCACCGGTCCCGGAGCACTTCTCATCCACCCATACCTCCGCCTCGAAACGGCGAGCGTGACCGGGGCCCTCCCCGGTGACACGGTATTGGGGGGTCTTGCCTTCTGTGGCCAGCAACTCTTGGAGCTGGGTCTTGGCGTCAAGCGCGTCGGGTGCGGCAGCCTGGGTGTCGATCATCTCCCGCCAGTTGGTCATTATCAGGCGTTCGGCCGGTTTCCATCCGCCGTCGGTGTAGACGGCTCCTATGACAGCTTCCATGGCGTCGGCCAGGATGCTCACGTTGTGACGGCCTGATTGCTCCTGGCCTTTGCCCAGACGGAGGCCTTCTCCCAGGTCGAGCACCTCCGCCACCTGCGCCAGCGACTCCTTCCGCACCACCGCCGCCCGCACCCTGGTCATCTGGCCCTCCCGCAGGTGCGGATACTCCCCGAACAGGTGGCGGGTTACCACCATTTGCAGGACGGTGTCGCCCAGGAACTCAAGCCGTTCGTTGTCGGGGATGCCCATCTCGTTGGCATAGGAGCTGTGTGTGAGCGCGTTCAGGAGCAACTCAGGCGACGAGAACCGATAACCCAAACGCTTCTGCAGGTGGTTCAACGGCAGAGGAATCTCTCCCCGATCCGATCCGGAAGCCGGTACCTGGAACCCTCGTGCGCCATCTGCAGCGCCTTGGCGATGGCCGAACTGCGGGCGTGCCCGTGGGCGATCACCGCGATGCCCTTTGCGCCCACCAGGTGAGCGCCGGCGTGACGGTCGTCCATCAGCTTGCGGCCCTGTGCGGAGAACTGTGGCCGTATCTTCTCCTCGGTCTCGGGCTCGTTCTCCGCCAGCAGCGAGAAGAATGCCTTGGCTGCCATCACCACCGAGGCCTCCACCGTCTTCAAGAAGATATTCCCGGTGAAACCGTCGGTAACGATCACGTCCACCGCCCCGGTGGCGAAATCAGTCCCCTCGACATTCCCCACGAAGTTCACGGGGGCTCTGCGAAGGAGAGCAAGCCCCTCCCTCTCCATCTCTCTGCCCTTGGAGTCTTCCGAGCCGTTGTTGAGCAGTCCCACCCGTGGGTTGTCGACGCCGGCGGTGGTCTCGGCCACCACCGATCCCATCACTGCGAACTCCTCCAGTTGGCTGGGCCGCACCACCAGGTTGGCGCCCGCGTCGCAGAGGACCGTCGGATTCCACGGAATGGTCAGGAGGCTGGCGATCGCCGGCCTCGACACCCCCGGCAGCCGGCCGATACCCACGGCCGCCACCGCCAGGGAGGCTCCTGTGGAGCCCGCCGAGACGAACCCGTCGGCCTCTCCCGAGGAGACCAGGTTTCCGCACACCACCACCGAAGAGTCCGGCACCTCCCGGATGGCCCTGATAGGAAAGTCTCCCATTCCAACCACCGCCGGGGCGTGCACGATCGGCAACTCCGCCTCCTGGTGATCCAGCTCTGTCTGCAGAACGGGGCGATTCCCCACCAGGAGCACGTCAATCCCCTGGGCGGCCGCCGCTACCGCTCCGGCCACCGTCTCCCGGGGAGCGAAGTCACCCCCGCCGGCATCCAGGGCGATGGTGGGCACTACTCGACTTCGACTATTTCACGTCCTCGATAGCCACCGCACTCCCGGCATGCCCGGTGGGCCAGCCGGGGGGCTTGGCACTGCGGGCAGCGGGAAAGAGTGGGCGGGCGGACTTTCCAGGCCGCCTTTCTGTGCCTGGTGCGCATCTTGGAACTCTTTTTCTTGGGAACAGCCATGGGGCGACTCTCCTATAGGAAGTTGGACAGGACCGAAAACGGGGACGGCCGGTCCTCAACAACACATTTACATTCTTCTGCGTTCAAATGGATGCCGCATCCGGAACAGATCCCGCGACAGTCCCTCTCGCACAGAGGTGCAGTCGGCAAAGAGAGTACCACCTCGTCGACGACAATCCCATCCAGGCGCAGCCATCCGTCCTCGGTGATGCAATACCCATCGGAGTCCGGGAGGCGTCTGACCGTCCGGTCCAGGGCAACCACCCGCTCCTCCTCCCACTCTTCCAGGCACCGGTAGCAACTGACCTGGGCGTCCACACACACCGTTCCGCTCACCCGCACCCCGTCGCGGTCCCCCTCCAGAACCAGATCGACCCGGGCCCGTCCGGCTTTGACCACGGGCATCTCCACGACCAGGGGAACATCCCACTGACGCCGATCGGTCCGTCCCGGGGTCCCGAGAAGGTGCGACACCTGAACCTGCACGGCGGATCTCTCAGATGGGCGGCGCCGGATCTGCTGGTCGGGACCGGTGGAGAACGGTGCGGGTGGCGCTGACCTTGGCGGCCAGGTCCCCGATGAGGGTCTCCAGGGATTCGAGCACCGCGTCGGCCATGTCCTCGGCTTCCAACCTTGTCCGCCGCGCCTCGCCCTCTGCCCTGCGGACCAGCGCATTTGCCTCGGCGACCGCTTCCTCGAGGATGTGGCTCTGGCTGACCAGGCGCTTGGACTCCGAACGCGCACGATTGACGATCTCTTCGGCCTGCTCGCCGGCGCGGCGCATGAAAGTCTCCCTCTCACGGACCATCCATCGGGCGGCCCGCAACTCTTCGGGGAGGCCTCTTAGCAGGGCGTCGAGACGAGACAGCATCTTTTCGCGGTCGACCAGGGCGTTCTGGGAAAGGGGGAGAGAACGGGCCTGGCGGACCTCGTCGATCATTTCCTCCACCAATCCGAGCAGGTGACCCACCGAGGAGCGGACCGGAACAACCTCGGACGGCTGGCCGAGAGAGGCTTGCTGATCGGTCATGAAAAACGCTCCTTCATAGCTTTGGCGACATCGTCGGGGACCAGTCCTTGCACCGACCCTCCCAGTGCGGCGACTTCCCGGATCAGCGAGGAGGAGAGGAAACTCCACTCCGGACGGGTGGGCATGAACATTGTCTCGATTCCCCCCACCGTCTGATTCATCTGCGCCATCTGCAGCTCGGTGTCGAAGTCGCTCACCGCCCTCAAGCCCTTGACCAGCACGGCCGCCCCCTCCTGGCGGGCGAAGTCAACCAGGAGGCCCTGATAGTGGCGGACCACCACCTGGGGAAGGTCCGACAGGGCGTTGTGCAGGAAGTCGACCCGCTCGGAAAGGGTGAAGAAAGACTGCTTCGAAGGGTTGGCCACCACCCCTACCACAACCCGGTCGAACAGCCGCGCGCACCGGCGTATCACATCCACATGCCCGCTGGTGGGCGGATCAAAACTTCCCGGACAGAGAGCTACCGTCAACCTCTACTCCTTGAGATATCTGATTATTTGGGTGTCGCCGTGTCGGCGCCGGTCCTCGATGGCAAGCCCTGGGGCCGCCGGAACGTCGTCGTTCGCTCTCCGGGTGACAACTGCAACGGCTCCACGGGTCATAAGGCCCGACACTTTCTCAAGCATGCCGGCCACATCCTCCGATGATATATCCCAGGGAGGGTCGGCAAAGACTATATTGAACCGCCGCCCATCATCGGGGACGGCCAGGTAGCTCTCCACGCTGGAGGAGAACACCTCGGCGGAGTCGCCGGCCCCGACGGCGTCCAGGTTGGAGCGGAGCGCCGCCACCGCCTGTCGCCGCCTCTCGACGAAGACCGCCGAGCGGCCGCCCCGGCTCAGAGCCTCGATCCCGAAACTGCCCGAACCGGCGTAGAGGTCCAGGACGTCGGCTTCTTTCGCCCGCTCCCCCAGAGCCGAGAAGATCGACTCTCGAACCCGACCGGTGGGAGGCCGCGTGCCCCGACCCCGGGGCGCACTGAGCCGGAGCCCCCGGTACCGGCCGCCGATCACCCTCATCATGAGTCGAACAGCCACTGCACGTCGTCACCCAGGACCTCTGCGATCTCCTCAGCCAGCAGGGGGTGCTGATGCAGGTAGGGATCGCTCTCAACCAGGATGTCGGCGGCTCTTTTGGCGCGTTTCATGGCCGAGAGATCACGGAGTATGTCGGCCAGCCTGAGGTCCCCCATTCCCGACTGGCGGGCCCCGAACACGGCCCCCTGGCCCCGGATCCGGAGGTCCTCTCTCGCCAGTTCCAGGCCGTCGGTGGTCCGGGCCATCGCCTTCATGCGCCGGGCCGAGTCAGGGGTGGCGGCGTCTGCCACCAATAGACATCGACCGGGGTGCCGGCCCCGCCCCACCCTGCCCCTCAACTGGTGGAGTTGGGAGAGACCGAACCGCTGGGCGTCGGTTATGACCATTACCGTGGCGTTGGGAATGTCGATCCCCACCTCTATGACGGTGGTGCTCACCAGCACGTCGGTCTCCCCGGAGCGGAATCTCGCCATGACCCCTTCCTTGTCGACGCTGGAGAGCTGTCCGTGCATCAGGTCGATCGTGAGGTCGGGGAGGACCGAGGTTATCTCCCGGTACTGGGAGGTGACCGACTGCACAGCCAGCTTTTCACTGTCCTCGATCAGAGGGCAGATCACGAACGCCTGGCGTCCCCTGGCCACCTCCGTCCGGATAGCCTGGTAGGCGGCGTCCAGCCCTTCGGGGGTCTTGTCGATCACCCTGGTCTTCACCGGGGAGCGACCCGGTGGCATCTGGTCGATGGTGGAGAGGACCAGATCTCCATAGAGGGTCATCGACAGGGTGCGGGGAATGGGCGTGGCGGTCATGATCAGGAGGTCCGGCTGCCGATCGGCGCCCTTGTGCTTGAGAGTGCTCCGCTGGGAGACCCCGAAGCGATGCTGTTCGTCCACCACCACCACCCCCAGTCTCCGGAACCGTATCCTCTCCTGGATGAGAGAGTGGGTGCCGACCACTATCTGCGCCTCGCCCGCCGCCACATCCTCCTGCACCCGGGATCGACCGGGGTTGCCCAGGTAGTTGGCAGCCGCCCGCGACGAGGTCAGAAGCGCCACCCGGACGGTGACGCTCCCAGCCGCCTGGAACAGCGACCCGATGTGCCGGCCTCCCACCTGGGGGCGGGCCACGGGAGGCGAGAGACCGCCCTGGCTGAGCATCTCCCGGAGCACCAGGTAGAGCTGCTCGGCCAGCACCTCGGTGGGCGCCATGATCGCTCCCTGGTTCCCCGATCCCACCGCGGCCAGAAGGGTGGCGAGAGCCACCACCGTCTTTCCCGACCCCACCTCCCCCTGAAGCAGCCGGTGCATGGGGCGGCCACTCTCCAGGTCCTCCCCTATCTCTTCCAACACCCTTTTCTGCGCGTCGGTCAGGTCATAGGGAAGGCCGTCGAGGAAATCTGTCACCAGTTGACACTCCAGCCGTTGGGAGATTCCCTCCTGTTCTTCCACCAGCCGGTGGCGGGTGAGGGAAAGCGCCACCTGGATGCGGAAGAGTTCATCGAACACCAGCCTCCTGCGAGCCTCCCGGGCGTGATCCATGCTGCTGGGAAAATGGATGTTCGCAAAGGCCTGATCCCGGTCCATGAAATCCCCTTTCTCCAGAATCGACCGGGGAACGGGATCGAGAATCGGCCTGGCCCTCCCCAGAGCGTTCTGAACCGCTGACCGGATACGAACCGGGGTCATCTCCCCTACCGCCGAGTGGACCGGAACTACTTTGCCCTCGAAGCTCTCCTCGTCGGACGAGACCAACTCCACGTCGGGATTGGTCATCTGGGGACGGCCTCGAAAGGTGGTCACCTTCCCCGAAAAGGCGGCCACGACCCCCGGGTGGAGTTGGCGGCCTCTGAACGGCTGGTTGAAGAAGGTGATCTCCATCCGCTGGATTCCGCCCAGTGCCCTATCCGGCCCCGATCGTCGGAGGTGGGGGTCCTGTACCGTCACTTTCAGCATCTCCCTCGGTCCGCTCCGGCCCGAGGCGCGGGGCCGGTAGGTCCTCACCACCTCGGCTATGAGGGTGGCCTCCCCGTCAATGGGAAGTTCGGCGATCGGGACCACCAGGGAGCGATCCAGATAGCGGTGGGGGAAGTGTTGGAGCAGGTCGGCCACCGAGCGAACTCCACTCTTGGCCAGCATCCCGGCCAGCCGGGGCCCGATGTTGCGGACCCGCTCAACACTCACATCCTGGAGGTAGGCCAGGCTCCGGCCCGGGCCGGAGGGCTCAGAGTTCTGAGGGGATGACCCTCGCTCCAAGGCCCGTGAGCCCTTGTCTACCGTCTGGTTCGCCATCTCATCACTGATTCGCTATTCTTGTGGCTCGGAGGAATTCCATGGCGTACCAATGCGAGGTCTGCGGGCGCAAACCGTCCTTCGGCAAGACCGTGACCTTCTCTCACAAGCGAAATAACCGTCGGTGGCGTCCCAACATACAGCGGATCAGGGTGCGCCGGGGGTCAAACACCCGCAGGGCCCGGGTCTGCACTTCTTGTATCAAGGCAGGAAAGGTGGAAAAGGTCTGAGGTGCAGGGAGTCGTCAAGACCTACGATCCCGAAACAGGGGTCGGAGTGATCGTTTGCGACGACGACCGGAGCACGGTTCTGTTGCGACCGGGCTCCCTGGAAGGCTCCATCTTCCGCTTCCTCCGCCAGGGGCAGCGGATCGTATTCGAAACCGATCAAGAGGGAGACCGATCCTTCGCCCACACCATCCGAATGGGCCAGGACGGATATTGATCTCCAAGGAGGAAACGTGGCTGTCGCATATGTTCTGATCCAGACCGAAGTCGGGAAAGCCGAGCAGGTGTCCCGCAACGTGAGGGCTATCGCCGGGGTGCGGGAGGCGGAAAACGTCACCGGTCCCTACGACGTGGTCGTCAAGGCGGAGGCTGACAGCGTGGACCAACTGGGGAAGTTGGTGGTCTCCGAAATCCAGATGATCCAGGGCATCACCCGCACGCTCACCTGCCCGGTCGTCAACCTCTGAACCGACTCCCCTCCCTTCCAACCCATCCTCCTCGCCGGAGGCGGAAAGAGGCCCCATGAAGGGAGAGCCGCCATAACCTACCCGAATCTCACCGTCGTCCAGCACCCCCTGGTGGTTCACTACCTGACAGTGATCCGGGACCGGCGCACCGGTCCCAGGGAGTGCCGGGAGATGACCCGCAGGCTTACCTGGCTGCTGGTGGCGGAGGCGACCGCAGACCTGCCGCTGGCGCCCACCAAGATCGAGACCCCCATGGAAGAGGGGTTCGTGGGGGGCCGGCTCGCCAAACCCACCGTGCTGGTGCCCGTCCTTCGGGCCGGGCTGGGAATGGTGGAGGGAGCCCTGGACCTCCTGGGCGAATCCAGCATCGGCTACATCGGGTTGCAGCGGGACGAGGAAACCGCCCGGCCGGTCGGCTACTACAACAAACTCCCGCCCTTGTCCGGCGCCCGGGTGCTGGTGCTCGAGCCCATGCTGGCCACCGGCGGATCCCTGGCCGCGGCCGTGGACCTGGTCAAGGCGGAGGGCGCCGACGACATCGCCTGCTTGTGCGTGGTCACCAGTCCGGAGGGTGTCGAGGCCATGGCGGAACGCCATCCCGAAACCCCGGTCTTCACCGCCGGCCACGACCGGGAGTTGGATCACCGCAAGTACATCCTTCCCGGCCTGGGGGACATGGGAGACCGGCTGTTCGGAACTCCCCACTGAGGACCGTGCGGAACACCCCGGACTTCGAGGAAGCGGTCCTGGAGGTCCTCGACTGCCTTCCGGAGGGAGAGGTGATCAGCTACGGCGAACTGGCCGCCGCGGCCGGGTACCGAGGGGCCGCCCGGGCAGTGGGAAACCTGCTGAGGGCCACCGTCCGACCGGCGCCGTGGTGGAGAGTGATCAGGGCCGACGGCCGGCTGGCAGCCCCCGACTCCGGCAGGCAGGCCAAGAAGCTGCGAGAAGAAGGCGTGGCGGTGGAGGGCGACCGCGTGGTCCTACGGTGAGGGGCGGTCCGTGAGTCCCCATCCCCTGGAACGGGCGGTGGTGATGGTGCTTGACTCTTGCGGAGCGGGCGAAGCCCCCGATGCGGCAGGGTACGGAGACTCCGGCTCGGACACCCTGGGCAACGTGGCCCGGGCTGTCGGCGGGCTGACGCTTCCCAATCTCGGCGCAGCAGGCCTCGGAGCCCTCCATCCCGGCATCGAGGGCGTTCCGGCCGCCGCCCACCCCTCCATGGCCTTCGGCCGCATGAGGCCGGCGTCGGCGGGAAAGGACTCCACCAGCGGGCACTGGGAGATCGCCGGGCTTTCGGTCAACCGCCCCTTCGGCCTGTTTCCGAACGGGTTCCCCGCAGAGTTGACCGACCCCATCGAGGCCCGGTTCGGAAGGAAGTTCCTGGGCAACGTGGCCGCCTCCGGCACCGCCATCATCGCAGAGCTTGGTGAGAGTCACCTGGCCACCGGCGGGCCCATCCTTTACACTTCCGGCGACTCGGTGTTCCAGATCGCCTGCCACGCCGACGTGCTGAGCGTCGCCGAACTGTACCGGCTGTGCGAGATCGCCAGACGCCACTGCGACGAATACCGGATCGGAAGGGTGATTGCCCGGCCCTTCGTGGGAAAGCCGGGTAATTTCCGGCGCACCTACGACCGAAAGGATTTCTCGATGCTCCCCCCTGGGACCACCCTGCTGGACCGGGTGTCGGAGGCCGGGATGACCGTGTGGGGCATCGGCAAGACCAACGACCTGTTCTGCGGCCGGGGACTCACCCGCTCGGAGCACACCGAGGGCGACGCCGACGGGCTGGGAAAGACCGTGACGGCTCTCTCCACCATGACCTCGGCGGGAAGCCCCGGCCTGATCTTCACCAACCTGGTGGACCTGGACATGCGTTACGGCCACCGACAGGACCCCCACGGCTACGCGGCCGCCCTGGAAAGAATCGACTCCTGGATCCCGGCGTTGTCCGGGGCCCTGGGAGGAAACGACCTGCTGTTCATCACCGCCGACCACGGCACGGATCCAACCCGCGACTCCACCGACCACACCCGGGAGATGGTCCCACTGCTGGTGGCGGGCCGCAACGCGGCCGGGGTGGATCTGGGAACCCGGGGCCGCTACTCGGATGTGGCGGCGACCATCGCCGAAGGCTTCGGGCTGCGCCGGGTCGGAGAGGGAACCTCATTCTGGAAGGAGGTAGCGTGAAGTTCACCGCCGTCGAACTGATCGAACGCAAGAGGGACGGACTGGCGCTGTCCCCCGACCAGATAAGGTGGCTGATCTCGGGCTTCACCTCCGGCGAGGTGACCGACTACCAGATGGCGGCTATGGCGATGGCCGTATATCTGCGGGGCCTCGACGGGGAGGAACTATCGACATGGACCGACGCCATGCTGCATTCGGGCGAGACCCTGGACCTGTCGGGCCTTCGGGGTCCCAAGGTGGACAAGCACTCAACCGGAGGGGTGGGAGACAAGGTGACCATACCGCTGTTGCCCATGGTCAGAGCCTGCGGAGTTCTCACTCCCACCCTGACCGGACGAGGCCTGGGCCACACCGGCGGGACCCGGGACAAGCTGGAGTCCATTCCCGGGTTGAGCACTTCCCTTGGTTCCGACCGCTTCATGGAAGTGCTCGCCACCCACGGAATGGTCTACGGAGGACAGTCGGAGAACCTGGCGCCCGCCGACGCCAAGCTCTACGCGCTGCGGGACGCCACCGGTACCGTTTCATCCCTTCCCCTGATCGCCTCTTCGATCATGTCCAAGAAACTGGCCGAAGACCTCGACGGTCTGGTGCTGGACGTCAAGACCGGCACAGGCGCGTTCATGCCCGACCCGGCCGAGGCCCGGCGCCTGGCCACCACCATGGTCGGCCTGGGAAAGGCGCACGGGGTGGCGACCACCGCCTTTCTGACCAGCATGGAGTCTCCCCTGGGGAGAGAAGTGGGCAACGCCTGCGAAATCGCCGAGTCGATTCGGACCCTTCGCGGCGAGGGACCAGAGGACCTGTGGGAGGTGACCCTGGCCCTGGGGTCTGAGATGTTGATTCTGGCGGGAGGGGCCTCCGATGAAGCGGCCGCCCGCAGGATGTTGACCCGGGCGGTCAAGTCCGGAGAGGCCATGGAGATATTCCGGAGGGTGGTGGAGGCCCAGGGAGGAGACCCCGCAGTGGTGGAAGACCCGTCCCTCCTGCCCACGGCCACCCGGCGAGCCGAGGTGCGGGCGGCGACATCAGGCTGGATCGCGGCGTGCCAGGCCCTAACGGTGGGCGTAGCCGCCACCCGCCTGGGGGCGGGGCGGGAACGCAAAGAGGACTCCATCGACCCGGGAGTGGGAATCAGGATCCTGGCAAAGCCGGGTGACCGGGTGGAGAAGGGCCAGACCCTTGCCGAGGTGACCTACGAGGAGGAGAGCCGATGGGAGGCGGTGCGAGACTTCCTGGCGGGAGCATGGTCGATCGACCGACATCCGCCGGACATCGCGCCTTTAATTGGAGAGAGAATCCGAAGCAGCGAAATGGATTGAGAATGTCGACAAACGACCTGCACGAGAGGCTGGAGGCCGCCGCCCTGGCCATAGCCGAAGCCACGGGCCGTCCCAGCCACGACGTGGTGGTGGTCCTCGGGTCCGCTTCGGGGGATTTCCCCGAACACCTGGAGGAGGCGGTGGCGGTTCCCTACCCCAGGATCCCCGGCTTCCCGGTCCCGGCCGTCAGAGGTCACGCCGGGACCCTCTACTCGACCTTTTTCGGAGAAAACCGCGTGCTGCTTCTATCGGGGAGGGTCCACGCCTACGAGGGCTACAGCCCGGAGGTGCTGACGTTCGCTGTGCGGGCGTCACTGATGGCCGGATGCCACACCCTGGTGGTTACCAACGCCGCCGGAGGCTGCGGCGACGGCATGACCCCCGGATCGATCGTGGCGATCTCCGACCACGTCAACCTGGCCGGCATCAATCCGTTGGTGGGTCCCAACGACTCCCGGCTGGGGACCCGCTTTCCCGACATGTCCGACACGTACACGCCACGGTTGCGACGGTTGGTCTCAGAAGTCGCCGCCGAACAGGACATCGCCATATCGGAAGGGGTGTACGCCTGGTTCCTGGGGCCGACTTTCGAAACGCCCGCCGAGGTGGAGATGGCCCGCCGCCTGGGCGCCGACCTGGTGGGCATGTCCACAGTGCCCGAGGTCATCTGCGCCCGCCACATGGAGCGGCATGTGATCGGCCTTTCGGTGGTGACCAACCTGGCCGCCGGAATCGCTGACCACCGACTCACCCACGAGGATGTAGCGGCCACGGCGGAGCTGGTGAAAGAGGACTTCAGCCGGC
Organism: Acidimicrobiia bacterium; assembly: GCA_009837815.1. Lineage (GTDB taxonomy): Bacteria > Actinomycetota > Acidimicrobiia > Spongiisociales > ZC4RG35 > Bin76. Next base: position 1,437 of record VXSV01000047.1, on the reverse strand, counting down.
TGCTCACCGCCCTGCTCCCCCGGATTTAGGAGGTTCCGGGGTTGGTAGCCTTAAACGCGCTCATGCGGATACTGGTGTGCGTCAAGCAGATTCCCGACCCTGCCAACCCGTCACGATTCGACCCTGAAACCCATCTGCTGGTCCGCACCGAGGACCAGATCCTCGACGACACCGACCGCTACGGCGTGGAGATGGGCCTGAGACTGGCCGAGGCCAACCAGGGAACGGTAACCCTGGTCTCGATGGGTCCTGTGGGACGCGCCCAGGGCATCCGTCAGGCACTGGCCATGGGCGCCGACCAGGCAGTCATGGTCGAGGATGAGACACTGGCGGGCGCCGACGCCCTGACCACCGCCCGGGTCCTGGCGGCAGCGACCGAACGCAGCGGATTCGACCTGGTGATTTGTGGCCCCGAGTCCACCGACGGGTACTCGGGAGTGGTGCCCCAGATGATGGCCGAACTGCTGGGAGTAGCGGCCCTCACCTACGCCACCCGGGTGGAGGTCTCCGGCGACCGGGTCACCATCAACCGCCAGACCAGCGCCGGCTACGACGTGGTCACCGCCGCCCTTCCCGCTCTGGTCTCGGTGACCGCCGGGGTGGTTGAGCCCCGCTATCCCACTTTCCGGGGGATAATGCAGGCCAAGCAGAAGCCCACCGAGACAGTGGGAGTCGCCGCCCTGGGAGTGGAGGTCTCGGTCGGACAGAAGGTGGTCTCGGTGGTCCCCGCGCCGGAACGGGCCGCCGGAGTGGTGGCGGAGGATGAGGGCGAGGGACATCTGCTCATCCTGGAGAAGCTACAGGAAGCAAAGGTGGTCTAGCCATGGCCGAGATTTGGGTCTTCTGCGAAGAGACCGATGGGGCACCGTCCACCCTGGGGTTGGAGTTGTTGGCCAAGGCCCGGGAGTTGGGCGAGCCCACCGTGCTCTATGCGGGGAGCGGATCGGAACAGTCCTGGGAGGCGTTGGGAGACCACGGGGCCAGGCGGGTGCTCGTCTTCGACCATGGGGACTCACTGGCGGGAGCGCCGGTGGCTGCTGCGATTGCCGCACTGGCCGAAGAACACTCCCCGGGAGTGATCCTATTCGGGCAGGCCTACACCGACAGGGATGTGGCCGGTCGGCTGGCGGTCCGGCTGGGACTGTCGGTCCTTTCCAACGCGGTGGATGTGACGCTTGAACCCGACGGGGCCGCAACCACCCGTCACGAGATCTCGGGAGGCGCCGAAATTGCAGTGGCCGCCTTTCGGGGGCCCCGTCCCCACCTGGCCATCATCCGCCCCAAGTCTTTCCCGGCCGATCCGGTCGGCGGGCCGCCGCCCGAGGTGATCCCGGTGGAGATACCCGATGTGGGAGGAGCGGGGGCGGTGGTGACCGAGCGACACGCCCGGGAGCGGCAGGGACCCGACTTGGAGGAGGCGGCGGTGATCGTCTCGGG
>VXSV01000009.1 GCA_009837815.1 Acidimicrobiia bacterium | reverse complement strand
AATATGTACAGGAACGTTCAGAGGATGATGGGATGAGCCGGCTGGAGCGTCAACGTTGTCAGAGGTTCGCCAAGATCAATACAGACCACACAGACGGGATGATGGTGTTGTACGGTCGGTTCGATCCGATCACCGGCGCTCTTATCGAGACGGCGTTGTCTCAGAAGATGAACGAGCTGTGGCGTGACGAGGACCCCCAGGCGAGATGCTCCCCGGGACAGCGGATGGCGGACGCCTTCGCCCAGTTGGTCACCAGAGAGGAAACCGGCGAAGACGGAAAACCGTCCCGCGGTCCCCGGCTGTTGCTGATCGCCGATTACGACGTGATCTCTCGGGAGCTTCGCAACTGTCGTCTCGGTGACGGGACTCCCATCCCCGCAGAGAAGATCAGAGACTTGGCCTGCCGGTCGGAGATCCTCCCCGCCATCTTCCGGGGCGCATCCCAGCCGTTGGACCTGGGACGGTCACGACGGGCCGCCAGTCCCGCCCAACGGATCGCCCTGGTCGCCCGGGACAAAGCATGTGTGGGATGCGGCGCCAACGCCAACTGGTGCCAAGCACACCACATCATTCCCTGGGCGGTACAGGGAAACACCGACCTCGACGACATGTGCCTACTGTGCAGCCGCTGCCACCACAAAGTCCACGACGACCGATGGCAAGTACGCAGGAAACCAACCGGCGCCTACTACCTCAAACCGCCGTCGAAACACGACCGGCGAGAAACCACCCACCGGTACCTCACCTACCGGTACCGCCGAAACCCCATCAAACAACGAAAATGAGAAGGCTCTCCCCTATCAAAGCAAAGCCCATCCCAGGCGCCGGCAACCTGCTCTCCGCCGTCCGCCGATAGCTGAAAGGGGCGTGGAAACCTCGCATACCCCCAAGACCCGAGGCGCAACCCCTACGCTGAACCGGCCCATTCAATAGACCGGAACGCCACCAGAAACGACACGGTAGAGACCGTGTTTACGCGGCCACCACCACCGTGTCGGCGCCCAGCAGTTCCTCGAGTTCGGCTATCAGTCCCGATTCCCCGTTCACCTTGGGACCGGAGGTGAAGATGTGGGTGCCGTCCTCTTTGATGTGGAACACCACCTGTCGCCTCCCGGGATGGCGGCGCAGCACCTCCCCCAGCCTCCGGGCGATCTCGCTCTCGCCGATGAGGCTCTTGCTGAGGCTGATGTTCAGAGAAGGAGGGGGCGGTTGGAGCGACTCGATCCGGCCGGCTATGAGTTGCACCGCGTCCTCGCGCCTGTCCACCCTTGCAGACACCACCACCATCTGATCGGCAACCAACAACTCCTCATAACGCTGCGTCGCCTTTGGGAATACCACCACTTCCACGTCGCCGTCCAGGTCCTCCACGGTGAGGACCATCATCCGGTCGCCCTTGCGCGTCCACCGATTGGAAGCCGAGACGATCAACCCGGCGATCTTGACCTTGGACTTGTCAGGGAGATTCTTCAACTCCGACGTGGCCGTGTCGGCGGCCGCCTGAACAGCGGCGGCCTTTTCCGCCAGGGGATGATCGGAGAGGTACAGCCCCAGCATCTCCTTTTCGAAGGAGAGGCGCACCTGTTTGTCCCACTGGTGCTGTGGGATGTCCGGCAGAGTCAGGTCCGGCAGCCCTCCACCGCCGAACAGGGAGAACTGGCCGGCCTCCTCCTGGCGGCGGCGGTCCACCACCGAGTCGACTATCAGGGGCAGGACCTCCATAAGTCCCCGCCGGGTGTGGCCCAGGCTGTCGAACCCGCCCCCCTTCACCAACGACTCCAACGCGTTACGCCGCAGCGCCTCCACCGATACCTTCTCGCAAAAGTCCACGAAACTCTCAAAGGCCCCCTTCTCCCGGCGGGCCTCGATGATCTTCTGGGCCACCGACTCCCCCAGGTTGCGGATCGCTGACAGCCCCACCCGGATGCCTCCCGACCGGACCTCGTAGTCCATTCCCGACTCGTTGACGTCGGGCACCTTCACCGACAGGCCCATCCGGCGGCATTCCTTGAGGTATAGGGCGGTGCGGTCCCGGTTGGTCTTCGAGGAGGTGAGAAGGGCCGCCATGTACTCGGCCGGATGGTGCGCCTTGAGGTAGGCGGTGTGATAGGCCACCAGGCCGTAGCAGGCCGAGTGGGACTTGTTGAAACCGTAACCGGCGAAATGGCTGATCAGCCCGAACAGGTCCCTCCCCGTGGAGCGGTCGTGCCCCCGGGCTACACAGCCCTCCACGAACTTTTCCTCCTCGGCGTCCATCACCGATTTGATCTTCTTGCCCATGGCTTTGCGAAGATTGTCGGCTTCCTCCATGGTGTAGCCGGCCATGGCGCGTGAGACCTCCATCACCTGCTCCTGGTAGACCAGGATCTGGTAGGTCGGATCCAGCAACTCGGCCAGGGCCGGGTGGAGCGGCTCCACTCCCACCCGGCCGGTTTTTCTGTCGGCGTAGAGGTTGTGCATATTGGCCCCCATGGGACCCGGCCGGTACAAGGCCACCAGCGCCACTACGTCGTCGAAGCGATCCGGTCGGAGCCTCTGGATAAGGGCTCTCATCGGTTCGCCCTCCAGTTGGAACACCCCGATCGTCTCGGCGGCCCGCAGCAGTTCGAAAGTGTCGGGATCATCCAGCGGGGCCCGGTCGATGTCGGGGCGCACCCCGGTGGCTTCCTCCACCATATCCAGAGTCCGTTCGATGGTGGAAAGGTTGCGGAGCCCGAGAAAGTCCATCTTCAGGAGCCCGAGCTGCTCCACCGCCCCCATCTCGTACTGGGTGACCACCTCCGCTTCCTCGCCCTTGCGTTGGATGGGAACCAACTCTGTCATCGGGACCGGAGAGATCACCACCCCGGCGGCGTGGATGGAGTCCTGGCGGCGCAGGCCTTCCAAGCCCCGGGCCACGTCGATCACCTTGCGGGCGTCCGCGTCGGAGTCGTATGCCTCGCGGAGACCCGCGGCGTTGGCGTACCAGTCCCTTACTATGCCGTCGCTCTCCGCCGGAGGCGGGTTCAGGCATTGGTTGAGGGACGCTTCCTTGCCGAGGATGGCCGCCGGCATGAGCTTGGACAACTCGTCGCCCACCCGGTATTCGTAGCCGTACACCCGGGCGGCGTCGCGTATCGCCTGCTTTCCCTTGATGGTTGCAAAGGTGACGATCTGCGCCACATGGTCCGAGCCGTACCGGGAACGCACATAGTCGATGATCTGGCTCCGGAAACGCTCGTCGAAGTCGATGTCGATGTCGGGCATGGCGGCCCGGCCGGGATTGAGGAACCGCTCGAAGATCAGCCCGTATTCCAAGGGATCGATCTGGGTGATCTCCAGACAGTAGGAGACCATCGACCCCGCCGCCGATCCCCGGCCCGGTCCGGTCCGGATGTTGCGGTGGCGCGCTTCGCGGATCAGGTCCCAGATGATCAAAAAGTAGGTTTCAAAGCCCATCTCCCCGATCACACCCAACTCGTACCGGATCCGCTCGGCGACCTGGGAGGGAACCTCGCCTCCGTAGCGTTTCCGCGCTCCCTCCCACACCAGTTCCTCCAGATAGGAGGTGTGGGTGTGGCCGGCAGGCGCCGGGAAGTCAGGCAGGAGGAGTTCACCGGTCTTCATGCTCACCTCGGCCCGCTCGGCCACCAACAAGGTGTTGTCACAGGCGCCCGGATACAAGTCCGCCGGAAAGCGTTCCCGCATGTCGCGGGCCGACTTGATGTAAAACTCCTGGGAGTCGAAACGCAGCCGGTTGTCGTCGGAGAAGTTGGCGCCGGTGTTGACGCACAGCAGCACATCGTGGGTCTCCGACTCATCCGGCCGGGTGTAGTGGGAGTCGTTGGTGGCCAGAAGCGGCGCTCCCACCCGCCCCGAGAGTTTGACGAGTTCGGGCAGGAGAAGGCCCTGATGCTCCAGGCCGTGGTCCATGATCTCGATGAAGAAGTTCTCCCTGCCGAAGATGTCCTGGTACTCGCCTGCCGCCCGGGCGGCGGCGTCGGGGTCGAAGACGCCGCCTGAGCCCCCCTCCTCGGTGACCACACCCGCAACCAGATGGGAGGCTATCTCCCCACTGAGACACCCGGAGGCTGCGATAATGCCCTCGGCGTGGGCGGCCAGCAGCTCACGGTCGGCCCGCGGTTTGTACCAGTACCCGTCCAGGAAGGCCCGGCTGCTGATCTTGATCAGGTTCTGATAGCCGGTGTCGTTGTAGGCCAGGAGCGTCAGGTGGTGACGGACGTTCTCCTCCCCGGTCGGCCGATCGAAACGCGAGCCCCGGCTCACATAGGCCTCCATACCGAGGATCGGTTTGATTCCCGACTCCCGCGCCGCCTGGTAGAACTCCACAGCCCCGTAGAGGACCCCATGGTCGGTCATCGCCACCGCGGGTTGGCGATCGGACGCCACCGCCTCCATGATCTCGGCCACCCGAGACGCCCCGTCCAGCATCGAATACTCGGTGTGGAGATGGAGATGAGCGAAATCGGCGCTTGCGCTCACCAGCTCAGAAAGCCCCCGTCCAGGAACAGGGCGGCTCCCACCGCCAGGGACCCCACCACCAGGGCCGAGGCCGCCAGTCCCAAGCCGGCCTGGGAACGCCGTCGCTGAGCCGACCACACCATGCCGATCAACGCCCCGCCCGCCATTCCCCCCAGATGCGCCTGCCAGGCGATGTTGGGAACCAGGAGGGGCAGCGCGAAGTTGATGGCCAGCAGCAGTCCCAACTGGGACAGGAGCCGCCTGCCATAGTGCGTGTGTCGCATCCGGTAGGCGCCGGCCAGCCAAACCCCGAACACACCGAAGATGGCGCCCGAGGCGCCGATCGAAACGGTGAACGGGTCGGAGAACCAATAGACGAACAGGCTTCCCACCGCAGCCGAGGAAAGATACATGGCCAGGAACGGCACAGAGCCCGACTCTCTCTCCAGTTGGGGACCGAACGCATACAGCGCCCACATGTTGAACAGGATGTGGAACACCGACCCGTGCAGGGCCACCGCGGTCACCATCCTCCACCACTCTCCGGCCGATACTCCCAGATTCCACATCGCCAACTCGATCAGCAACTCCCTCTCCAGTCCCGGAAACAGCCATGTGAGAACATAGACCGAGCAGGTGACAACCAACAGCGCGGTGGTGACCGGCGGGAGACCCACCCGGGCCGACGCCCTCTGGACGGCGCCCCGGCCCTGGCCGATGCAGGCCCGGCATTTCTGTCCCACCGAGGCGTCGTGGGAGCAGTCCACGCAGATAGGTCGCTCACAGCTGCTGCATGCCAGGCGGGTGACCCGCCCGGGGTGCCGATAACAGGAGACCTGAGCCGGATGGTCGAATGTCAAGAGAACACCGAGAGTAACGCTAGACGCCCGACATCCCTACGACCCTCCGGCCGAGCACGGGGGGTAAGGGAGAGTGGTGCCGCATCTGCTCCGACGGGTTGGCCGGATGTCGGAAGTCCAACTTGAAGGCATGAAGCCACATACGGCCCGCCCCCAGCGGATCGGGCCGGCCGCCGTAGAGGCGGTCGCCCACCACCGGGCGACCGATGGAAGCCAGATGCACCCTTATCTGGTGGGTGCGCCCCGTCTCCAACTCCACTTCGAGGAGGGAGAGGGGAGGGTCGCTTCGGCTTCCCACCATCCGGTACCGGGTGAGGGCGTACTTGCCTCCCGCCACCACAGCCCGTTTGCCCCGCCGTCGGGGATCGGGACCCAGCGGGGCCTCGACAGCCCCCCTGGCGGTTTCCATTTCGCCATGCACCAAAGCCAGATAGAGGCGTTTTACCTCCCGCCGACGCAAGGCGTCGCCCAGTTCCCGGTACGCCAACTCCGAAAGGGCGGCCACCATCAGTCCGGAGGTGGCCCGGTCGAGACGGTGAACGATGCCCCACCGGTTGGGGAGGCCCACACCCTCGATCTGCGGATACCGGTGCAGCAGCCCGGCGGCCAGGGTGGCGGTCTGAGAAGGCGCCGCGGCGCCGGGATGAGTGATGACCCCCTCGGGTTTCACCACCACCGCCAGGTGCTCATCCTCGTAGACGACCTCGAATTCCACCGGTTCGGGGCGGATCTTTCGTTCGGGAGGGTCGCCGATCCACAGCAGACTTCCGGCGTCCACCCGCTCGGCCGGTTTCAGCTTCCGCCCGTGGGGACCGATCAGCCGGCCTGCCTCGATCAGACGCTTAGAGACCGAGCGGCTCACCTCCAGGAGCGAAGAGACCACCCGGTCGGCGCGTTCGGCGTCAAGCCCCTCGGGGACGGTCCACTGACGGAGCCCACAGGCTTGCGGTCTCTCCAGCGGCGCCTCGCCGCGGTCAGGAACCGGAGGCGCCAATGCTCTGGCGAAGGGCCGACAGCAACACCAGGCCCACGCCCACCGTCAAGGCTGTGTCGGCCAGGTTGAACACCGGGAAGTTCGGGACTTGTATCCAGTCCACCACCTTGCCGTCCAACAGTCCCTCTCCCCTGGTGGCGCGGTCCACCAGATTGCCCACCGCTCCTCCCATCACCAGGCCCAGCCCGATCACCTCCAGGCCGGGCCGCGGGGTCCGCAAGGCCCATCCCACCACCCCCAC
>VXSV01000072.1 GCA_009837815.1 Acidimicrobiia bacterium | reverse complement strand
GGCGGGGACGATGCCCTCGGACCGGGCGAACTGGACTCCGGCCGCGAAGCACTCATTCTGTCCGATGGCCTCCGCCTCTATCAGCCCCAGGTCATAAATGTGGGAGAGCAGGGGAGACATCCCGTGATAGCGCAAACCCCCGGCATGGATCGGGTCGGGTATGAAAGAGTGGCCGAGGGTGTGCATCTTGATGAGCGGAGTCATCCCGATGGTGTCCCCGAAGTCGTACCGGTACTCGCCCTTGGTGAAGGACGGACAGGAGGCGGGCTCCGAGGCCCGAATGATCGGATCGATCCTCCCCGCCAGTTTCTCCCGCAGGAAGGGGAACATCAACCCCGAGAAGTTGGAGCCGCCCCCGGTGCAGCCCACGATGACGTCGGGGGTGTGCCCGGCCATGGCCATCTGATCGAGGGCCTCCTCGCCGATGACGGTCTGGTGCAGCAGAACATGATTGAGGACGCTCCCCAGCGAGTACTTGGCGTCCGGATTGATAGCGGCCACCTCCACAGCCTCCGAGATGGCGATCCCCAGGCTCCCCGGCGAGTCGGGATCGGATTCGAGCACGGTCCGCCCGGCGTTGGTCACCTCCGATGGCGAGGGATGCACCGTGGCGCCCCATACCTCCATCATCGATTTGCGGTAGGGCTTCTGATCGAAGGAGGCTCTCACCTGCCAGACCTCACAGTCCATTCCGAAGATGGCGCAGGCCAGAGCGAGGGCGGATCCCCACTGCCCGGCGCCGGTCTCGGTGGTCAGCTTCTTGACCCCTTCCTGAGCGTTGTAGAAGGCCTGGGCCACCGCCGTATTGGGCTTGTGGGAACCGGCCGGGCTTCCTCCCTCGTATTTGTAATAGATGCGGGCGGGCGTGTCGAGCGCCTTTTCCAGACCGATGGCGCGATACAGGGGAGTAGGCCTCCACATTCGGTAGACATCGATGACCTCCCCGGGGATGTCGATCCGGGAGTCCGCTGACACCTCCTGGAGGATGAGCGCCATGGGAAAGAGAGGCGCCAGATCGTCGGGGCCCACCGGCTGATGCGTTCCGGGATGAAGCACCGGAGGGGGAGGCGCCGGAAGGTCAGGAATGATGTTGTACCAACTGGTGGGTATCTGGGACTCGGCGAGAGTAAACTTCCTTTGAGCCATCATCGATCCTCTTTTCTGCTCGGTTTGCTTCGATTGTGGCTGATATTAGATCCCCCGACATTGCAGGTAGACAGATGACTGTCAACCCTCCCAAATCCCTTCCTTGGACCAACAATGCCGCCGCCGACCGTCTGTTGGCGGAGGACAGTTTGGCGCTGCTGATCGGCATGCTGCTCGACCAGCAGTTCCCCATGGAGCGAGCCTTCTTCGGTCCCTACCTGCTCCGGGAGCGGCTGGGCGGCCCGCTGGACGCAGGCGAAATCGCCGAATGGGATCCCGAGGAGTTCGCCGCCATCTTCCGGGGCCCGCCGGCCATACATCGCTACCCGGCGTCTATGGCCAAACGCACCCAAGCTCTGTGCCGGACCCTGGTTGACGAATATGATGGCGTTGCCGAGCGTCTCTGGAAGGAAGCCGGGGACGGCAGAGACCTGTACAAACGCTTGAAGAGCCTGCCCGGCTACGGGGAGATGAAGTCGCGGGTGTTCGTGGGCATTCTGGGCAAGCGTATGGGCATCCAACCACCCGGTTGGGAAGACGAAGCCGCCCAGCGTCCTTCCATCGCCGACGTCGCTCGCTGGGAGGATGTTGCTGAACTGCGGGAGATGAAGCGGGAAATGAAGAAGGCCGCCAAGGCCAAGGGTTAGAGGGCTGGCGAAGAGGGCATCGCCGACTCCAAGCAGAGACCGCGAATCGGCTTGTCTATGTCGCGAAAAACGGCCCGGCTCTCATAGCCCATCGGGCCCATCCCCCGCCTCCACCACCGCAGGTCCGAACGCGCTCCGCCGGTAGCGCCACGGATCGCCTTCGGAACAGATATGACCTCCTGCCCGCCACGGGGCGCTCATTGTGCGGTCCGGACGACGTCGGAACGGACCGGGAGGTGTTCGACCTTTTCAATATGCCCCGGGACAGTGACAGGAGTCAAGCTTCACCGTTGACTTTCTGTCCCCTTCTTTTCGCGATCTCTCTTCCCGCCTGCACGCCTTCGCTCACTCCCTCCTATTCTTTCCGGGTATGAAAGTCGACTTCTACTTCGACCCGGTTTGTCCGTGGTGCTGGATCACCAGCCGTTGGCTTGCTGAAGTGGAGCCCCACCGGCCGGTGGAGGTCACCTGGCGGACCTTCAGCCTGTACATCAAGAACCAAGGCCTCGACCGTTCCGAGGACTACTGGACCGTCGCCGACTGGGGGCGGGGAGCGTTGCGAATAGTGGAAGCGGCCCGCCGAAGCGAGGGAGAGGAGTTCGTGGGGGACTTCTACACAGAACTCGGAGCTCGCTACCACCACGACCAGGATCGGTTCCCCGACTTTGCAGCCGGCCTGCAGGCCATCGGCCGCTCCCCGGACTGGGCTTCGGCCGCCGCCGATCCCCGCTGGGACGAGGCCATCGAGGAGTCCATGTCTGAGGTGCTGAGTCTCCTGGGCGACGACATCGGAGTTCCGGCCATAGTGTTCGACGGCCAGTATGGGTACTTCGGCCCGGTCATCTCCCCGGCGCCAACCGGAGAAGCGGCCCTGACTCTCTTCGACAGCTTCGCCAACTTGGCCGCCCAACCCGGAATCTGGGAGGTCAAGCGGGAGCGCACGGTCGGCCCGGTCTTCGGCCCCCGGCCGTGATCCTGGGATCTAAACGGGCGTAGACATCAAACCCGATGGATTCACCAGTACGTGTAACCCGTGAATGGCGTCTAACGGGCCCGCAGACCATCCCCTTCCCCATAAATACGCGAAACCTCTCCCTTTCGAAATTGCTGAATTACCAGCAATCGAGGTCGTTGAGCATGCTGACAGCGCCGTCTATCTCAAAACGCATGGAATAGGATTCGTTGCTGAATCCATCCCAGATTCTCACCCAAAGGGATCCGTTGCCGGCGCTACGTAGCCGTGAGGCAAATTCGGTGAAGGTTTCGTCGGCAAAGATTGCTGATTCGAATTTCTCGTTGCTCCACCACCACTCGGCAACGAGGTTTTCCATGTTCCCAAACCTGTACTCCACTATCACCTCCCCGTTATCCCCCTCGGCGCTTTGGATCAGCCAGTCCGTTCCAATGAAGATGGAGTGCCAGTTCGAGCTGGATAGTCCGCACCTGACGAGCAAGGTAGGAGATTGTTCCCATGTAAATCCACTGTGTTCGGCGGCGCCCAGTGCGTATCCCTTGTATTTACCGTCGATTCCTTCCCCGGTGAAGTGGATCCAGTCCCCGGTATCACCTGACACAGAGACATCATCTGGTGTCGTTGAGCGAAGGTCCGGTAGGCGCTGTGCGATGGTGGTTTCCGCAACAGCGTAGGAGATACCCTCAACTTCTACATGGGCAATCTTCGACACGACGAGACCGATCACCTCCCCGCATTTGTTGAGAAGCGGTCCGCCGCTGTTGCCGGGGCTAATAGCGGCATCCGTGACCACCAGAGTTCCGAGAGCGGGGTGGGATTCGAAGCGGGAAAGAACCCCGCTGGTGACGGATGGCTGGGGCGCCACGCTAAAGGGGAAGCCGACACTGAACACCGGATGGCCGGGACCGATGTCAGATAGCTTTCCGAACTGAAGAGGCCTGATAGTGCCGGCCTCGGCCTGGAGAAGCGCCAAGTCGGAGACTTGGTTGATTCCGACTACGCCTGCGGTGACCGAGATCCCTCCACGCCGGAGAGTTACACTGCGCTGCCCACCTACGACATGAGCTGCTGTGAGCCACTCGTCATTGCCGATGTAGAACGCCGTGCCAATGCTGTCACCGGTGTGAACCTGAAATACCGCCTCGGATATCCGGGCGGCATGATCAGGGAAGTCGCAATTCGCCCCCTTGGGTGGTGCGGTCGTTGTAGTTGTTGTGGTACTCACGCTGGACGGTAGTGGAGATTGAGACGGCGCGCAGATGTCCGGCGCCACCGCTCGGCAGAGGAACAACACCATTTCCTCCCTGGACAGCGTGGTTCCGTACCCGAACACTCCTGCCGAGACTCCTCCGGTGATCCCTTGCTGATACGCCCATCCAATCGGGGGATTTGCCCAGTGGTCCGGGTCGGTGGGAGCGTCGGTGAAAGCGTCGTTTCCAGTTGGACCCCCGATAGGCGATCCCTTCGCCCGGTACAGGAAGGTGACCATCTGCTCGCGGGTGAGCGTTCCAACGCCGCCGAACTGATTGGTGCTGATGCCGCTGGTGATTCCCTTCTCGACTGCCCATCCGACGGAGAAGTTCGCCCAGTGATCAGCAGGAAGATCAACGAACGTGTCGCTTCCCTTGGTACCCGCGCCGCAAGCAACAGGATCAAAAGACCGGCAGAGAAAGGTCACCATCTCGTAGCGGGTAAGAGTCTGTCCCAAGCCGAAGCGGTTGTTGCCCACCCCGGCGGTTATACCGTTAGCCGCGGCCCAGTGGATGGCTCTTTCAGCGATGTGACCTGTAGGCACGTCCTCAAAGTCGGGTGTGGATTGTCCCACGGCAAAGCCAATAGTGAGCGAAAAGCAAAGGAAAGCCGTTGCCAGACTCGCTACTGCTTTTTTGCTGACGGTTATCAATCGTGCTCCACCCTGTTCTCTCCTCTATCTTGGCATAGGGGTGGGTCACGTCCAATTGAATAGGGCAATTTAGAATGTCGAGAGCATGACCTCACCTCACAGCATTGCCATTCTTGGCGCCGGCGCGATGGGGTCTGCGCTGGCTAAGGGCCTGTTGGGCAACGGGTGGAGACCTGAGCATCTGACTCTGGCGGAAGTGGTGCCCGAAAGGGCGGAGCGGGTCAGATCGGAACTCAGGTGCGAGTGCGTCTCCGATCCCGCCGAGGCGGTGAGGGACCGGGCGGCCGTGGTGGTGGCGGTGAAGCCCCAGGACATGGAGACGCTGATGGAGCAGGTGGCCGGCGCTATATCCCCCGAGCAGCTGGTGATTACCCTGGCCGCCGGGGTACGGATAGCAACCCTGGAGAACGTCCTGGGTGACACACCGGTTGTCAGGGTTATGCCCAACACGCCGTCTCTCCTGGGTAAAGGGATCGCCGGGCTGGCCGGGGGCAGCCATGCGGGGTCCCGGCACATGGCTATGGCCCGGATGGTGATGGAGGCGGTTGGCGAGGTGGTGGAATTGGAAGAGGCCGACCTGGATGCGGTGACGGCGGTCTCGGGTTCCGGCCCCGCATATGTCTTCGCTCTGGCCGAGGCGATGACGGAAGCGGCGTTCAAACTGGGCTTGGCTCCGGATGTGGCCGCCCGTTTGGTGAATTACACGGTCCTGGGCTCCGGCGAGATGCTGGTCCGCACCGGCCAGAGCGCGGCCCATCTTCGCAAGCAGGTGGCTTCCCCGGGAGGCACCACCGCTGCGGCGCTGGCGGTGATGAACGATGACGGGTTTTTGGACCTGATGGTGCGGGCCGTGGAAGCAGCCCATCGGCGGTCGGTGGAACTGGGCGGGTAGGCGCCGTGGGAACAAGTCGATGAACGCGCCGGACTACACCCTGTTGGATCAGGACCGGAATCCGGTCTCCCTCTCCGATTTCTCGGGTCAGCGCGTGGTTGTGTTCTTCTACCCCAAGGCCATGACTCCGGGCTGCACCGTGGAGGCGTGTGATTTTCGCGACAGCTATGAAGAGTTCCTGGCCGCCGGCATGGCAGTAGTGGGATTGAGTCCCGACCCGCCGGACGTTCTGGCAGAATTCCGGGAGAAGGAAGGCCTGCCATTCCCTCTCCTGTCCGATGCCGACCACAAGATGGCCGAGGCGTTCGGCGCCTGGGGGGTGAAGAAGCTGTACGGCCGGGAGACGGTGGGACTGATCCGTTCCACTTTCGTTTTGGGTTCCGATGGAGAGTTGGAGCGAGAGTACCGGAACGTTCGCGCCACGGGGCATGTCGCTCGTCTAAAGAGAGACCTGCTGGGCGCCTGAGCGAGGCCCGCCAAACCGGGGGAGGCCGCCGAGTATCCTTCGGGCGGACAAACGGGAGCCTTCCCGGCGGGGGCGGTCCCGTTTGAAGCCCAGCCCAAGGAGCAGGATCAAAGCATGAATGCCTCGAAGGTGTTGTTTGCCTTGGGGGTGGTTTCGGCGGTGGGGGTGATGGCCCTTTGGTGGCTGGGATCGGTGATGCACTCCGAACCGCGGGGAGATGTTGGGCGGGAGGTCTTCGGCAATATCCCGCTCGGCCTGCAAGCAGGCTTCTACGTCTCGGTGGCGGCCTTCCTCTGGCTGACGTTCTACCTCTTCTCTATCCGCGCTCGCAACTGGTCGCGGGGTGGGGCCGAAGAGCGTCTCGGGATGTGGAAGCAACGGTTGCGCCACCTCGCCGACGGCCTGCGCATGAAGACTTTGCTGCGCGACACCGCCTCCGGCCTCATGCACTCGATGATCTACTACGGGTTTTTGGTGCTGCTGGCCGGGACCATCACCCTTGAGATAGACCATCTCATGCCGGAGTCTCTCAAATTCCTGCATGGCCCCGTCTACCTGGGGTATTCGGCGGTGCTGGACTTCTTCGCATTGGTGTTCCTTGGAGGGCTGGCATGGGCGGTGTTCCGCCGCTATGTCATGCCCCCGGCCCGGATAGCCTCCAAGACCCGTCCCGAAGACGCCCTGGTGCTGGGCCTCCTGATCCTTGTGGGCGTCACCGGAGTGGTGACCGAAGCGGCCAGGATCGCAGTGGACGGCCAACCCGACTTCGAGAAGTGGTCCTTCGTGGGCTACCCGCTGTCCTTTTTGATGCCGGCGTCGCCGGAATTCTTCCATCAGGTGGTCTGGGGGATCCACGCCGCCTCCTTCCTGGCCTTCCTGGTGGTGCTTCCGGTCACCAAACTGCGTCACGCCGTCACCTCTCCGGTCAACATGTTCCTGTCGCCAAGGGACCGGGTCAAGGGAGCTATGAAGGCCATGCCCAACCTGATGGAGGCCGAGGACCTGGAGACGATAGGCGCGTCCACCGTGGGAGACTTCAGCTGGAAGCAGTTGTTCGACACCGACGCATGCACGATCTGCGGCCGGTGCACGTCGGTCTGTCCGGCCAACATCACCGGAAAGGCGCTCGACCCCCGGGAGATCGTGGTCAAGTCGGGTGAGGTTTTGGCCGCCTCGGGCGCCCCGGTGGTTACCGCTCCGGTCGAGCCGGCGCCCACCATCACCATCGACACCGATTCGCTGTTCGAACGCGTTACCTCCGAGGAGGTTTGGTCGTGCACCTCCTGCCGGGCCTGCGACGACATCTGTCCGGTCAACATCGAGATCCTCGACAAGATTCTCGACATGCGCCGCTATCTGACGTTGATGGAAGCCGACTTTCCACCGGAACTGGCCAAGGCGTTCGTGGCGATGGAGAATCAGGGCAATCCTTGGGGGCTCGGGAAGGAGCAGCGGCTCGATTGGACGAGGCAACTGGACTTTCCGGTGAAGGTGCTGGGCGCGGAGGGGGTGGATTCCGCCGAATACCTGTGGTACGTGGGCTGCGCCGGTTCTTTCGATGACCGCAACCGGGCGGTCACCCTGTCGTTGGCCCGCCTCATGCACGCGGCAGGCATCGACTTCGCAGTGCTCGGCCCTCGGGAGATGTGCAACGGGGATCCGGCGCGGCGGGCCGGGAACGAGTTCGTTTATCAGCAGTTGGCTTTCCAGAACATCGAGACGCTCGACTCCCTGGGGGTTGAAAAGGTGATCACCCAGTGTCCGCACTGCTTCAACACCTTGGCCAACGAATACCCTCAACTGGGCGGCAACTACCAGGTGATCCACCACACGCAACTTCTCGCCGAGTTGTTGCGGCGGGGAGCGCTAACCACCGGCAACGGGTCTTTCAACGGCGGCCGGGAAGCCCGGCGCGTCACCTATCACGATCCCTGTTACCTGGGCCGGCACAACGACATCTACCTGGCCCCCAGGGAAGTGGTGGCCGCCTCGGGCAATGTGGAGATGGTCGAAATGCCCCGTCACGGTACCAAGGCGCTGTGCTGTGGAGCGGGCGGCGCCCGGTTCTGGATGGAGGAGCACGTGGGCAAGAAAATCAACATCGAGCGCACCGAGGAGGCGCTGGCCACAGGCGCCTCGGAGGTGGCCGTGTCCTGTCCCTATTGCTATGTGATGCTGGACGACGGGGTCAAGGAGGCGGGCCGGGAGTCGGATGTGGTGGTGAGGGACCTGGCGGAGATGCTGGCCGAAGTCGCCCTGGAGAGGGAAGGCGGCAGGTGATGCCGGCCGACCGGCGCTTGGCCGCCCCTGTGAGATCCCGATGAGAATCGGCTACCAGGGAGAGGTCTACTCCTACAGCCATCAGGTGGCGACGCAGCTCTTCGCAGACGAGGAGCTGTGCGGGTATTCCAACTTTTCGGGGGCGTTCGCGGCGATGAGGACCGGCGAGGTAGACCGTCTGGTGCTTCCCATAGAGAATTCCACCACGGGCAGCGTTCTGCCGGTGCTCAACCGGCTGGTGAAAGAGGACGTTCACATTGTCACGGAGTACAAGAAGGAAGCCGGTCACAGCCTGCTGGGTATCCCGGGCGCCACGTTGACCGACATCCGTCGGGTGGTTTCCCACCCCGAGGCGTTGTCGCAGGCGGAGATGGCCATTGCCGAGCGGGACTGGGAAGTGGTTCCGGTGCATGACACCGCCGGCGCCGTGCGGATCGTTGCATCCCAGGGAGATCCTCAGCAGGCTGCCTTGGCCCATGCCAGCGCTGCCGTACTGGGTTTGGAAGTCCTCTTGGAGAGGTTGGTGGACCGGGCGGACAACACCACCCGATTCGTGGTGCTTATGCCCGGCCGGCCGATCGTGCCCGATGACGCTGACAAGACGTCAGTGGTCTTTGAGGTTCTTCACCGGCCCGGATCCCTGGCGCTTGCCCTCACCGAGTTGGCCGCCCGGGGGGCCAACCTCACCCGGATCGAGTCCCGCCCCTCCCATGAGGCATGGCGCTATCGATTCTTTGTCGACCTGATCCACGACCCGGGGCCCGAGGGGCTGGCAGCGGTGTTCGAGCCGGCCCTGGTTACGGTTAGCCGTCTGCGGATGCTGGGGAGTTATCGGGCCGTCCGGTGACGGTCAGCCCACCAGGCCCAATCGGGCCATTAGCGGCTCCAGCAGAGCCAAGATGGAGGGCGGAGGAGGCGCCCCCCATTCCAGGTCGTCCAGTTCTGGGATGAGGGCGGCAGGTCGGGTCCCCGTCGACTCTGCCAGATGCCGGGAGATCTCCCGACCGAATCGATCGTCGGGCGGGAGCCTGTTGATCACCATGTGAGAGCCAAGCCCGTTGCCCAACCTCGCCAGCAGGGAGGCAGTTCGCACGATGCCGGGGGGGCTGGCTCTGCATACTACGACTCTTTGACCGGGCCAGTCTCGAAAGGCGGAGACCCCGGGGCCGAGATCCACCACCGCGGTCCGGTAGTCCCAAAGACTCGCCCAGCCGTTTCTCAGCACTCCGCCGGATGATCCGCGGGGATCCCAGAGCAGCAGGTCGACTTGCCCGGCGGTCACCACCTGGTGGGATTCGGTGGGTGGGGGCAGTCCCAGCCTCAGGCCCAGGGCGGGAGAGGCGTCGGCTTCTATCAGCAAACAGGGCCCGCTCCGGGAGGCCAGCCAGGCTATGCCGAGCGCCACCTCGGTCCTACCGGGAGCGCCGCGGGGGCCTCCGACCGCCACTACGGTTGGCGCAGGGGGATTCAGGGATGCGGCAGGCGATGGGAACATGGCCGAAAGTGAGGCCGCAGTCCACTCCGGGTCGGCCTCTTCCAGCACGAGGTGGCACCCCCAGTCCTCGAGTAGGTGTCGGCCGAAAGGGTGGTGGGGCTCGTCAATCCCGATGACCACCGCTCCCATCCGCCGCCAAGCCGACACGAGACCCGACGACAGCCAGGAGACATCCGCGCCCACCACCACCGCCTCCGCCCTACCCTCGGCAAGGATCCGGTGGACCGGAGCGGGGTGGAATGCTCGTTTGACGATCCGGAGCGTTCCGGATTCTCTTGCCCTGTCGACCAGTTCCGACTCCCAGACCGGCCCGGCGGTGGTGACCACCCGCGGGATCAAATGACTTCCACCATCTCGATAGAGGAGAAGGGGACTATCAACCGGCGGGTATCCCTCAGTTCCACATGGTCCCTGCCCACCGTTGAAGGCACGCCCTCGCACAGATGTCCCCCCCTAACCCAGATCCGGACCGCCAGGTCGGCGTCGTCCGCATCCAACAGGCGATCCCGGAGGGTGGACATGCGTTGCACTTGCAGCATCGCCGCCTCCTGTTCGTATTCTGCCGCCTCGTCGAATCGCCGCCGAGCAAGTCTCTCGAATTGAGCCAGGTCCGGGTGTTCGGGTTGATTCGATTTCATGTTTTGCCTCAATGGTGCGTATCTGGACAATCTGCAATCCGGCAGGCCGGCAAGTCAACCCCGGCGGGTCGGATTATTTTCTTGTTTCTTGCAATTTCTTCCCACTCTGACTTTCCATTTGGGGCAGAGACCTGATACCGTGGGAAGCAACTGAAGAAAGGAGGTCCATGCACGTATCACTAACCGTTAACGGTCAGCGTGCTGTAACCGATGTTGAGCCGCGCACGCTGCTGGTGCATCTGCTGAGAGAGGAACTGGGTTTGACCGGTACCCACGTGGGCTGTGACACGTCATATTGTGGCGCTTGCACCGTGATCCTCGACGGGAAGACTGTCAAGTCGTGCACCATGCTGGCAGTGCAGGCCCAGGGCGCCGAGGTGACCACCATCGAGGGGCTGGCCGCCAATGGCGACCTCCACCCCGTCCAAGAAGGTTTTTGGGAACGGCATGGCCTCCAGTGCGGGTTTTGCACGCCGGGCATGATCATGTCGGCGGTAGGGCTTCTGTCCGAAAACGGGTCCCCGTCCGAAGATGAGATTCGCCATGGCCTGGAAGGCAACCTGTGCCGGTGTACCGGGTACCACAACATCGTCCGGGCGGTGGAGTATGCCGCTGCCAAGATGCGGGGCGAGGAACCGCCCGCCCCTGAATGGGAAGAGGCGTCGGCGTGAGTACTACCAGCGTTTTGGGCGGTGTGGTCAAGCGCAGAGAAGATCCGGCTCTGATAAGGGGCACCGGGCTCTATGTCGACGACCTCCAGCTGCCGGGCATGTTGCACGTCGCCTTCGTGCGCAGCCCCTATGCCCATGCCCGGGTGGTGTCGGTGGACGCCTCCGATGCCGAGGCGATGGACGGGGTCCGGGCGGTCTACACCGCCTCCGACGTCGCTCATCTCGGCGACCTGGTCACCCAGGTTGCGGTAGGCAAGCTCCGGCCGCTCCTGGCGGGCGACAAGGTCAACCATCTGGGCGAGGCGGTCGCCATGGTGGCGGCAGACACGCGCTACGGAGCCCGTGACGCCGCTGACGCGGTAGACGTGGAATACGATCCGCTCGACCCGGTGATCGATCTCAAAGAGGCGGCCTCCGACGCCGCTCTTGTTCATGAAGACATGGAATCCAATGTTCTTTTGGCATGGGAAGGCGGGCCGTGGGGCGACGAGGAAGCCATCGCCGCCACCCAGCAGTCCATCGCCGACGCCAAGGCGCGAGACGACACGGTCTCTGTTTCCATCGAAGCGGTCAACCAGCGTCTGCTGCCCATGCCGATGGAGCCGCGCTCGGTGGTGGCGGACTGGAACGTCGGCTACGGCCGGTTCACGGTCCACTCCTCCACCCAGATCGCGCATGCGCTGGCCGGGGGGATCGCCCAGACCTTCGGGCTTTCCCTGACCGATGTCAGATGCATCGCTCCCGAGGTGGGCGGTGGATTCGGTTGCAAGCTCAATGTCTACAACGACGAGATCCTGGTGTGCTTCGCCTCCCAGCAACTGGGTCGTCCGGTGAAGTTCACCGAGACCAGACGGGACGCGGCGGGTTCCACCATCCACGGTCGGGGCTGGGTGGCGACCGCCACCATTACCGGGACCGGCGACGGCCAGATCCTGGGCTACGAACTGGACGGCATCGCCGACATGGGGGCCTACAGCCAGAACTTCACCGTGGCCATCCCCTTCTTGGGGCTGTTCGTGGGGGCGGGGCAATACACGTTCCCAACCCACTGGAAGGTGGCCTGCGTCCACACCCACACCATGACGACCGACGCCTACCGGGGCGCCGGCCGGCCGGAAGCCGCCTACTACCTGGAACGGGCGATCGACGCCTATGCCAGGGAGATCGGCGTGGATCCGGCGGAGGTGCGGAGAATGAACTTCATCCCCGCAGACAAGTTCCCCGGCGCCGCTACCCACATCGGGTTCCCAATGGACACCGGCGACTACGAGACCAACCTCGACGCGCTGTTGGAGACCGCCGGCTACGAAGATCTCAAAGCCGAGCGGGATCAACTGAGAGCCGAGGGACGGCTGGTGGGCCTGGGTTTGGCCACCTACGTGGAAGTGTGCGGATTCGGACCTTCCGCCCTGGTGGACCTGGGTTTCTCCTGGGCGGCCTACAAGATACCGTCCGGTTTCAGTGGCTCGGGCCTGGTCCGGGTGCAGGCCGACGGCACCGCTTCGGTGATCATCGGCACCGGCCCGACCGGACAGGGCCATCAGACCACCTGGGCGCAGATCGTCTCCAACCAGTTGGGGATCCCGGTCGAGAACATCAGGGTGAGCCATGGCGACACAGCCGAGTCGCCGCTGGGGATCGGTACTTTCGGGTCCCGTTCGGCGGCGGTGGACGGATCGGCCACCTACGAAGCGGCCAACAAGGTTCGCGCCAAGGCAGCCGATCTGGCCGCCCATCTGCTTGAGGCCTCCGCTGACGACATCGTGTTCGCCGACGGCGGCGCCCATGTGGCCGGTTCTCCCGACCAGCAGGTGTCGTGGTCCGACATCGCCACGCTGGCCTACCAGCCTCACCGCCTGCCCGAGGGCATGGAAGGAGGCTTGGAGGCCCACGCCGTGTTCAGTCCCGGCAACGCCACCTGGCCGTTTGGATCCCATCTGGCCCTGGTGGAAGTGGATGGCGACACCGGCGACGTGAAGTTGCTTCGCTATATCGCCATGGACGACTGCGGCAACGTCATCAATCCGATGATCGTGGACGGACAGATCCACGGCGGCCTTGCGCAGGGTATCGGCCAGGCGATGTTCGAGGACGGCGACTACGAGGCGGACGGAAACCTCCTCAAGTGGTCGTTCGTCGAGTACCCGCTGCCTACCTCAGCCGATTTGCCCTCCTTCGAGTTGCACCGCACCGTGACTCCCACCGACATCAACCCGTTGGGAGTGAAAGGGATTGGAGAGGCCGGTACTATCGGCTCGGCGCAGACCGTGGTCAATGCCGTGGTCGATGCGCTGTCGCCCCTCGGGGTGACCCATGTGGACATGCCCCTGCGTCCCAAGCGGGTGTGGGCGGCGATCCAGGCGGCCAAGACGAACGGGAGTGTGAGCTGATGTATCCCAGGTCATTCGAGTATGTATCCCCGGGGTCGCTGGACGAGGCAACGTCAGTCCTGGCCTCCACCGAGGGCGCCAAGGTGCTGGCCGGAGGCATGAGCCTCCTGCCCCTCATGAAGCTGAGGCTCTTCTCTCCGGATGTGTTGGTTGACATCGGCCGGATTCCCGGGCTCTCCTCCATAGAGGACCGCGGTGACCACCTCGCCATCGGAGCGATGGTGAGCCATGCCGCCACGGCCTCCGATCCGTCGATCGCCGAGCACGCCGCGGCGTTGGCGACTGCTGCCTCCTGGACAGGAGATGTTCAGGTGCGCAACCAGGGTACGACCTGCGGTTCGATCGCCCATGCCGACATCGCTGCCGACCAGCCATCGGCCGCACTCGCTCTGGGCGCCACCATGGTGGCGGCCTCGGCGGGCGGCGTTCGCGAGATCGCGGCTTCCGACTTCTTCGTCGACACCCTCACCACGGCCCTGGAGCCGGGGGAGATCCTCACCGAGACCCGCATCCCCAAACAGGGCGGCGCCTCGGCATACGAGAAGCTGGGTCGACGGGGCGGCCACACCGACTACGCCGTTGCAGGCGCGGCGGTTTGGCTGGATGTCTCCGACGGCGCCGTCTCCTCCGCGCGGGTTGCTCTTACCGGGGTAGGCGCCAAGCCCACCCTGGCTGAAGGAGTGGTGGAAGCCCTGGTCGGGACCGATGGCTCCGGCGCTGCGATTGCCGAAGCCTCCGAGCGCGCCCTCGAGGGCGTCACAGTGCTGGACGACCTGTTCGGGACCGTCGAGTACAAGGCCCATCTGGCCAAGGTGATGACTCGCAGGGCTCTCCAGCAGGCCGTAGCCGCCGCGACATAACAAGACCTCTCTGCCGGAAGCGGGCGGAGAATTGGAGAAAGGGTCGGGACCCTCGGGTCCCGACCCTTTTGTTTGCCTGTCGGTTCCGGTATCCGGTCCGGACGTCCCTCGCTACCTGCCCGGGGAAGCCAGCTTGTCGCTGCCGGTGTCCTTGAGCAACTCTCCGATGGCCGCCACGCTGCCCAGCACCCCGCTGGTGTCGAGGGGGAGGAAAACCTTGGTGGCCTGCCCGTCGGCGATTCCCTGCAGCGCCTCCAGATAGCGGATGGCGATCAGGTCGGGAGTGGGATCCCCTTGGTGGATGGCGGCGAACACCTTCTCGATCGCCTGGGCCTCACCTTCGGCCACGGTCAGCAATTTGAACCGTTCGGCCTCGGCCACGGTCTCGATGGCCTGGGCCTGACCCTGGGCTTCCAGAATCTGGCTCTCCCGCACCCCTTCAGCCTTCAGAATTCGGGAGCGCTTGTCGCCTTCGGCTTCGGTCACGACCGCTCTTCTCTCTCGCTCAGCTTTCATCTGGCGGTGCATGGACTGGGTTACGTCGGCCGGAGGCTCGATCCGTTGGATCTCCACTCGCACCACCCGGGTACCCCACTTGTCGGTGGCGTCGTCGAGAATCTGGCGCAGTTTGGAGTTGATCACTTCCCGGGAGGTGAGGGCGGCGTCGAGGTCCAGGTCGCCGACCACGTTCCTCAGGTTGGTCTGGGCGAGTTTGGTTACCGCCACGATGAAGCGTCCCACGTTGTACTTCAGCTTGACCGGGTCGGTGGCCTCGTAGTAGATGACCGCGTCCACGGTTACCACCACGTTGTCCTTGGTGATCACCTCCTGGGGAGGAACGTCCACCACCTGCTCCCGCATGTCCACCTTGATGATCCGCTTGATGAAGGGCATCACCCACCGGAGCCCCGAATCGACCGTGTACTGGTAGCGGCCCAGCATCTCGATCAGTCCCTTCTCGTACGGCCTGACCACCTTCAGTCCGGCGGCGGCAAACAGGATCAGTACCAGGGCCACAGCCCCGAACAGTCCAAATACAGCTAGATCCTCCAACACGAGGTCACTTCCTTCCTAGTTCAAAATGGCTGTCAAGATCTCCGAACCACGACCAACTTGGTTCCTTCCACACCGATCACCTCTATGATGTCGCCGGTTGGGATGTTCTCCTGCCCGGCTGGGACGGTTGCCCGCCACTCTTCGCCGAAGATACGGACCATCCCGTCTCCGCTCACCTGGTCGATCTCCTCCAAGACCAGACCGGTGGCGCCCTTCCAGCGGTTGGCGCCCACCTGTGGCTGCCCGTCGGAATCCTGGGTCTTGATGTATCGGTGCAGGACTGCCCAGGACAGGAGAGAAACGCCGAAGAACACCAGCCACTGGGCCAGTGGCGCCAGTCCCAGCCAGGAGAGAACCGCCGCGGCGGCCCCGCCGATGACAAACGGCAGCAGGAAGAACCCGGCGGTAAGCACCTCTCCGATTCCCAACAGGGCAGCCAAACCCAGCCAGAGCCATCTCCATAACTCGTTGTCCATGTCTCGCTCCTTGCCCGGGTCCTAGGGCGATGAATGGTTCCCTTGATGAACCCTTCCTCACCGTTACCAAATGTCAACTACGTCCTCAATTGTAGGCTTCCCCCTCATCTATGTTTTGCGATAACACTGGCCGGGACGGCTTCCTGGTCCTTCGGTAGTATCGAAAGCGAACGGGTAGCAGATGGCTGACAAAGCAGACGAATACGTCTTCAGTTTCGACGAAGCCGATCCGGCGGACAGCGACCTCCTGGGTGGCAAGGGGTCTGGCTTGGCGCGCATGATGGAAATGGGGCTGGCAGTTCCCCACGGGTTTGTCATTACCACGGCTGCCTGCCGGTTCTACCTGGAGGAAGGGCGGATGCCGCCGGGCTTTTGGGCCGAGGTGAAGTCGGCGTTGACCGAGATAGAGAGCCAGACCGGCCGCAGCCTGGGTGGGGTGGCCGGCCCCCCGCTTCTCCTGTCGGCCCGCTCGGGAGCCCGCTTCTCCATGCCGGGAATGATGGACACGGTGCTCAACCTGGGCGCCAACCAGGCGGTGGTCTCGGAGTTGGCCCGGTGGTCCGGGGACCAGCGTTTCGCCTGGGATGCCTACCGGCGCCTTCTCCAGACCTACGGAGAAGTGGTGCTCGGCGCCAACCGGGACGACTTCGAGCATGTCATGACAAGGCTCCGAGAACGCAGAAACGTCACCGAGGACTCCCGGCTCCCCACCTCCGACCTGGTGGCCGCGGTCCGCCGGTTCAGGATGTTGCTGGCCGCCCAGCAAAGCGAGGTGCCGGTAGACCCGATGGAGCAGTTGCGGAAGGCGATCGAGTCGGTGTTCGAGTCTTGGAACTCCCCTCGGGCCTACACCTACCGTCGGCTCCACGACATTCCGCACCATCTGGGAACGGCCTGCAACATCCAGATGATGGTGTTCGGCAACCTGGGCGTCGACTCGGGCACCGGGGTGTACTTCACCCGCGACCCTGCCACCGGTCAGCGGGAGATGTTCGGGGACTACCTGCCCAATGCCCAGGGAGAAGACGTGGTGGCTGGGATCCGCCAGACCCTCCCCATCTCGGTCCTGGCCGAATCCCACCCCGAGATCCACGCCGAGTTGGCGGCGGTGGGTTCCTCGCTGGAGGCCGCCTACTCCGACATGTGCGATATCGAGTTCACTATCGAGAAGGGGAAGCTCTGGATACTGCAGACCCGCGTGGGGAAGAGATCGGCCGCTGCGGCGGTGAGAGCCGCGGTGGAGATGGTCGAAGAAGGGCTGATCGACCGCCAGACCGCCCTGATGCGGGTGGAGCCCGGCCAACTGGAGCAGTTGCTCGTGCACGGGATCGCCGAGGACAAGTCGCCGCCTCCGGCCTTCTTCGGGCTGGACGCCTCCCCGGGAGCGGCGATGGGCAAGGCGGTGTTCGACGTTCGACGGGCCGTGGAGATGGCAGGGGAGGGAACCCCGGTGATCCTGGTTAGATGGGAAACCACGCCCGACGACATAGAGGGGCTATTCGCCTCCGAGGGGATCCTGACCAGCCACGGAGGGAAGACCAGCCATGCGGCGGTGGTGGCCCGCGCTATGGGGACGCCCGCGGTCACCGGCGCCGCGGAGATATCCATCGACGCCGAGCAGGGCCATTTCACCGCGCCGGGGGGATTGCGGGTGAAAGAAGGAGACACCATCGCAATCGACGGCACCACCGGAAGGGTATTCATCGGAGAGGTGGAGTTGGTGGAGCCCTCACCGCCCGCCGAGTTGGAGATGCTGTTGGGCTGGGCGGACCAAATGCGGCGGCTCGGGGTGTGGGCAAACGCCGACACGGGCAAGGACGCGGCCCGCGCCGCGGAACTGGGGGCGGAGGGCATCGGGCTGGCTCGCACCGAGCACATGTTCATGGGGGACCGGCTGCCCGTGGTGCGCCGGATAATCATGGACGAGGAGCCGGAGAAGGCTCTCCTGGAGCTGCAGCAGTTGCAGACCGAGGACTTCACCGCCTTGCTGGAGGCGATGGACGGAAAGCCGGTGGTGGTCCGCCTGCTCGATCCTCCCCTTCACGAGTTCCTCCCCGACCGCTGGGATCTTCGCGACCAATACGATCAGCTCCGCGCCGCGGGAGAGCCCACCGCCGAGGTGGAGCGGACAATCGAGGTGGTGAGGAGTTGGGAAGAGACCAACCCCATGCTGGGTTTGCGGGGAGTGCGCCTGGGAATCATTAGGCCTTCGCTGTACCGGGTGCAGATCCGGGCGGCGTTGCAGGCTATCCGCCGTCGAGTGGACGAAGGGGGAGATCCCCGCCTGGAGATAATGGTCCCCCTGGTGGCGGATCCGGCCGAGATGGAACGGGTGCGGGACATGCTGGCCGAGGAACAGGCCGCCTACCAGGTGGACAGGGAGGTGAAGCTGGGCAACATGGTGGAGATCCCCCGGGCCGCCCTGATGGCCGGGGACCTGGCCCGTATCTCTGAGTTCTTCTCCTTCGGCACCAACGATCTCACCCAGACCACCTTCGGGCTGAGCCGCGACGACGCCGAGGTGCGCTTTCTCAACACGTATCTGGCCGACGGGGTGCTGTCTCACAACCCATTCCAGTCCCTGGACGAGACGGGGGTGGGACGGTTGGTGGAGTGGGCCACCGCAGAGGGGAAGGCGGTCCGTCCCAATCTTTCGGTGGGACTGTGCGGTGAACACGGAGGAGACCCGGCCAGCATCGATTTCTGTCACCGGGTAGGTCTTGACTATGTGTCCATGAGCCCTCCACGGATTCCGGGCGCCCGGCTGGCTGCCGCCCAGGCGGCGATCCGGAACGGGGACATTCCCCTTCCCCGGGCTTGACGATGGCCGAAGTCCGCCTCACTCCCGGAGGGGCGCCCGAGACGGTGCTCCCTGAGCCGCCGGCGGACGTGATGGCCGCCTTGGCGGCTGCCGGTGGCGACCGGGACAGAGTGGCGGAAACCGCCGCCGCCAACCCGGAGATGCCCGAGGTTTGGGCCGCCCTGGGAGGATTGTGCGAATCGGGGGCCAAGGGGCTGAGCGATCACCTGGAGGCCTACGCCTACTACCGGATCGGCTACCACCGCGGCCTGGACGCTTTGAGACAGAACGGCTGGAGGGGATCGGGGTATGTGCGCGGGTTGCATCCCTCCAACCGCGGTTTCCTTTCCAGCCTGGACGGTCTCCGCAGGATGGCCGGGGCCATAGGCGAAACCTCCGAAGCCGAACGGTGCGGTGACTTTCTGCTGATGCTCGACCCGGCTTATCAACTCTCTCCGGGACCTTGAGTTAGGAGAGTTCGCACCAACTGGGCCCGGCGGCCCGGTCCAGGTCTGCCAGGCTGATGGAGAAGACGGTCGTGGGCGTTCCGGCCGCCGCCCACACCGGGTCATGGCGCCGGAGCGCCCGGTCGGCGAACACCCGGATCGGATGGTCGTGCCCGAAGGGGGGCGTCCCGCCCGCCGCGAAGCCGGTGGCTTCCTTCACCCGGTTGAGCGAGGCCCGGCGCACCTTGTTTCCTCCTGCCGCCCGGGCCAGGCTGTCGGTGTGCAGTCTGCGATCGCCGGGCACCAGAGCCAGCACCGCCTCTCCATCCACTTCGAATACCAAGGACTTGACGATCTGGCTGGGGCGGCACCCCACCGCTCTGGCGGCGTCGATGGCCGTTTTCGTCCCGTCTGGGAAGACCCTGATCTTCGGGGCGATGTCGAAGGCCCCACACCCCTCCAGCCATCGCCTGGTGGCGGAGGGCAGATTGTCGGAGTTTGGCATCGGCCCTACCTTATCGGCCGGCGACCAGCGGTATTCTCGGATGGTCTCCCACGCCGGCAACGGGAAGGAGCATTGGTGAGGCGCACCATCGAGCATGTGAAAGAGTTTGCAGCCGCGGACCAAGGATTGGCCTTCGTCTCCTTCGCTCGGGCGGACGGGACGGTGCACTCCACGCTGATCAACGCTGGAGTGATGAAACATCCGGTCACGGACGAGGAGGTGGTGGCCTTTGTGGTTCGCGGCGACACGGTGAAACTGCGCCACTGGCGGCACACTCCGACAGCCACAATCACATTCCGGGCCGGATGGTCATGGATCGGCGTGGAGGGCAGCGTGACCCGGGTCGGCCCCGACGACCCGATGGAGGGGTTCGATTCGGCGGATCTCCCCAGATTGCTGAGAGACATCTTCTCTGCGGCGGGAGGAACTCACGAAGATTGGGACGAGTACGACCGCGCAATGGCGGCCGAACGCCGGGCTGGGGTTTTCATCCATCCCACCAAGATCCGGGGAACGAACCTGGGTCGGTAGAGCGGGGGGCTGCCGTGGTCAGACCCGATGAGCCTGCCGGCCGGTGGGAAGGGCGGAGTGGTCCCTAGTGGTCCGGTTCGGGTCAAATCGGGAGCGTCGGCTGTGGTACTGGACGCTTGCCATTGTGGTGGCGATCTTTGCCACCCTCGGGTTGGCGGGAGCCCTCGCCGAACAACTCTCGGAAACCGGCCTGACCACGGTGGGCTTCGCCGCGGCGATGCTCCTGGTCGGGATCACCGTGGTCATCCAGGGCTTGAGGACCAAGCCCTCCGGCGTCGAGATCAGTGTGGTTCTGGGTGTGGCGGTGATCTATCTGATGGTCCTGGTTCGCATGGCGCTGGCCGAACGCAGCCACCTCATCGAATACGGGGTGGTGGCCTCCTTTATCTACGAGGCGCTAAAAGAACGAAAGGACCACGGTAGGCGGGTCCCCGTGCCCTCCGTGCTGGCGGTCATGACCACCGGGTTGGTAGGGGTGTTGGACGAGACCATCCAACTGTTGTTGCCCAGCCGCCACTTCGATCCGGTAGACATGGGGTTCAATGCGCTGGCCGCCGTCATGGCAGTGCTGGCGCGGGTGGCGCTGGCGCGGGCGAGGCGCCGCAGGATCACCATTCCCCCGGGAGCGCGCCCGGCGCCACCCCGCGGATCCGGAGACGGCCGGCGCCCCGGGTGATCCGCGTCGGTATGGGTAACCGATTGGATTCGCGACGGGCGGTGGTTCCTGCTCGGTTCACACGGTCCCCCTTTCGCCGGATCGGCCAAAGAGGGACGCGCCTTGTCACACCCGCTGTTCGGAGGACTCCCAGGTGTTTATCAGTTCGGCGAAGTGTCCGCCACGGCCGGCCAGGTCGTCGTAGGTTCCGTCTTCCACCACCCGTCCGCCTTCCATGACCAGCACGCGGTCGGCCCGCCGGGCGGTGCGGAGGCGGTGAGCCACGACGATCGAGGTACGGCCCGCCAGCAGCGATTCGAGGGCGTCTTCGATCTGGCTTTCGGTTCCGGGATCAAGGTTGGACGTGGCCTCGTCGAGAATGACTATCGCCGGATCGACGGCCAGCGCCCGGGCGAGGGCGACCAGTTGGCGCTCTCCCGACGACAGCCGGTTGCCCCTCTCCCGCATGGGAGTGTCCAGCCCCTCGGGCAAGCTTTCCACCCACTCGGCAATGCCCATTGCTCGGCAGGCTTCCCAGACCTCGTCGTCGGTCATGTCACCTCGGCCGAAGGACAGGTTGAATCGGAGCGAATCCTCGAACAGGAACCCTTCCTGGGGTACCAAAGCCACCGTCCGGCGAAGGTCCGCAAAGCTCACTCTACGCAGGTCGATCCCATCCAGGGAGATCTTGCCGGCTTGGGGGTCGTAGAAGCGCGCGATCAGTCTCACCAGGGTGCTCTTCCCCGATCCGGTTGCGCCCACCACGGCCACCCGCTGGCCGGAGGGTATGGAGAGGTCCAGGTCGGTGATGATCGGTTCGTCGGGGCTGTAGCCGAAGGTCAACCTGTGGAACCGGATCCTGCCGTCCACCTCCGGTGCGAGAGGGGTGGTTTCGAGGGCTTCCTGAATGGCGGGTTCTTCATCCATCAACCCGTAGAGCTTGTAGAGAGCGGCCAACGCTCCCTGCAGGAGGTTGTAGATGTTGGCGAGTTGCACGATGGGCTCGAAGAACCAGTTCAGGTAGAGAAGGAAGGCGATCATCGAACCGAGACTCATCTCCCCGTCCAGCACCCGGTTTCCCCCTATGAACAAGACCAGGACCAGCCCGATGACTCGCAACATGTCCACTTGCGGGAAATAGGTGACCACGGTCTTGGCGGCGGCCATTCCCTTCTGGTAGTAGGTCTGGTCAATGGCCCCGAAGCGCTCTTCCTGGCGAAGTTCCTGGGCATTGGCCTGGACTTCCCTCACTCCGGATATGTTCTCCTGGAGGGCGCCCAAAACCCTCCCGACCTGGCTGCGCACCTGCCGGTAGGCCTGTCCCGACCGGCGGCCGAAGTGGACCGAGATGGCCACCAGGATGGGCATGAGCAGCATCACGATCGTGGCGAGAAACGGATCGATGACGAACAGGGCTATGGAGACCCCCGTCACCATCAAGGTGCTGCCCACCACCGAGATGACGCCTTCGGTTGCGAAGACCTGCAGAGACTCGATGTCGGCGGTGAGCCTGGACACCAGGACCCCGGTCTTGGTCCTCCCGAAAAAAGCCATGTCCATTCTCAGGACATGGGAGTACACCTGGTTCCGAAGGTCCATCATGAACTTTTCACCCAACCAGGCCACCATGTAAAGGGTGATTCGGGTGGAAACGTACTGGGCGACCAGGATGCCGCCGAAAATCAGGGCCACGTTGGTGATCACCGAAGTGTTCTGGGGGATGATGCCCTTGTCGACCCCTTCTCGTATCACCAGCGGCCCCGCCACCCTGGACATGGAGGACACTATGGCCGCAGTGGCGGCGCCCAGGGCAGGGAGGGCCATGTACCGGGCGGACTTGGCGGCCCGGCGGATGAGGTTCATCCGGTGAGGTACCGGGTCGTCGGATCCGTAGCGGGAGTACATCAGCGGGCCGGGCCGGCTTCGGCGAGGAGTTGGCGATAGCGGGGCACTTTGTCCCAGAGTTCCTGGTGTTCTCCGAATGCCAGGACCCTTCCGTCCTCCAAAAGGATGATCCGGTCGGCAAGGAGCAGGGTGGAGGTGCGGTGGGCGATAACAATGGTCGTGCGGCCCCTCATCATCTCAACCAACTCGGCATGGATGTGTGCTTCGGTGATGGCGTCCACCGCCGAGGTGGCGTCGTCCAGGATGAGGATGCGGGGGTTGCCGACGATGGCCCGGGCCAGGGCCACGCGCTGGCGCTGGCCGCCGGAAAGGGTGATCCCTCGCTCGCCTACCACCGTGTCGTATCCCTCGGGAAGCTTTCGGATGAACTCGTCGGCGTCGGCGATCCGGGCGGCGGCCACTATCTCGGAGCGTTCGGCTTGGGGGGTCCCGAACCCGATGTTCTCGGCGATGGTGGCCGAGAAGAGGAATGGTTCTTCGAAAGCGACCGCCACCTCCCGGCGGAGATCGGTCAGGTGAAGCTTGCGGATGTCGGTTCCGTCTACTGAGATGCTGCCAACCTGGGGATCGTAGAAACGGGGGATCAGTTGGGCCAGGGTGGTCTTGCCGCAGCCGGTGGCGCCGAACAAGGCCACGCTGCTTCCCGCCGGAATCGACAGGTCAAGGTCAGACAGCACTTCCACCCCGTTATAGGAGAAGGAAACACCGTCGAAACGGATCTCACCGCCTCCCGGCGCCAGGGAACGAGGAGCGTCGGGGCTGGTCACCGATGGAGGGGTTTGGAGAAGTTGGACTATCCGGGCAGCGGCGGCCGAGGCGCGGGGGAGTTCGGCGAAGAACCAGCCGGTCATACGGAGCGGGAAGTACAGGATCACCAGGTACTGCGTAAACGCCAGCAGATCGCCGATGGTCATGTCGCCGCTCGCCACCCTGAGCCCGCCCAGCCACAGCGCCCCCAGGGTGGTGAGGGTGGGGAGCAGTTCCAGCCAGGGCAGGTACACCGACCGGAAGCGGGCCAGGCTCATTGACTTCTCGAAGATGTCCAGCGCCACTCCCTGCGCCTTGCGAGCTTCTCTGGCCTCCCGGCCGAATGCCTTGGTGACCGCGATCCCCGAAATCCCCTCCTGGGTCAGACTGCTCATCCTCGCAAGGGCCTGCTGGACCTGAAAGGAGATGCCGATGGCCCGACGAGAGTACAGCGCGGCAAAGACGATCATGGCCGGCAGGGTGATGGCGGCCACCATACCCAGAACCGGATCGAGCACGAAAGCCATCACCCCCACCATGGCCATGGTGATGATGTTGGCCACGGTGATGGGGAGCATCATGAAGATCAACCGCACCTGGGTGACGTCGGTGGAGGATCGAGCCATCAACTCCCCCGCCGACGCGTGGTCGTGATAGTCGAATCCCAGCCGCTGGATGGCGGAGAAGATGCGCCCGCGCAGATGCACCTCGAAGCTGTAGGAAAGCTTGAAGGCGTTCCAGCGGCGCCAGGCTATGCTGCTGGCCCGCATCAGCCCGACCAGCAGCACCAGCAGCACCAGAGGCACCAGGAGGTTCGGTTGGTTGCCTTCTATGGCGTCGTCAACCACCAGCTTCTGCAGGTAGGGACTGATGATGGTCACCACCATCCATGTCAGCGCTCCCATGACGGCGATCACCGTCATGCGCGGGTAACGCTTGATTCCCGAGACCATCAGCCGCAGGCCTGCCCACATTTCGGACCACTGTTCCCGGGAACCCATCACCTTAAGGGTAATGACCTGGAGCAAGGTCGCGTCTTGGCTGGGGTCGCCGGCGGGGGTGGGTTTCAAGCCGCCGGACGGAACTCCACAGAGCCTCCCTCGGCGTAGGCTTCCACTGTCGAGTCGGTCGGCCATTCGCCTTCCAGCAACCTGATGGCCAGGGGATCGGCCAGCCGGCGCTGGATCACCCTTTTCAACGGACGCGCTCCGTATGCAGGGTCGTATCCCTCCTGGGCCAGGATCTCTTTCACCGCATCGGCCACCCGCAGTTCCAAGCCCCGTTCGGCGAGTCGCCGCCGTAGTCGGCCCAGCTGCAGGTCGACTATGCGGGCCAACTCCGGCAGGGTCAATCGGCCGAAGACCACGATCTCGTCAACCCGGTTCAGGAACTCTGGCCGGAAGTGGCCGCGCACCGCCGTCATGACCCGGTTCTCGACCACTTCGGTTCCCAGACCTGGATCGATCAACTCTGATCCCAGGTTGGAGGTCATGATCAGAACCGAGTTGGTGAAGTCGACCGTGCGGCCCTGGCCGTCGGTGAGCCGGCCGTCGTCCAACAACTGCAGCAGGGTGTTGAAAATCTCGGGGTGGGCCTTTTCCACCTCGTCCAGGAGGATCACCGTGTAGGGACGCCTGCGCACCGCCTCGGTGAGCTGGCCGCCCTGGTCGTATCCGACGTAACCGGGGGGCGCGCCGATCAAGCGGCTTACCGAGTGCTTCTCGGAGTATTCGGACATGTCGATCCTGGTCATGGCCCGCTCGTCGTCGAAGAGAAAGTCGGCCAGGGCTCGGGCCAGTTCGGTCTTGCCGACCCCGGTTGGGCCCAGGAACAAGAACGAGCCGACGGGCCGGTCGGGGTCGGCGAGGCCCGACCGGCTGCGGCGGACGGCGTTGGAGATCGCCTGGACGGCCTGGTGCTGTCCGACGACCCGCTCGTGGAGATGGCTCTCCAGGTTGACGAGCTTGGCCACCTCTCCTTCCAGCATCCGAGCGACCGGTACTCCCGTCCAGTGGGAGACAACCTCGGCGATGTTCTCCCCGGTCACCTCTTCCGACAGCATCCGGCCGTTGGCCGCCAGTTTCTCGAGGTGCTCTTCCTTCTCAACCAATTCGGTCTCCAGACCGGCCAGTACGCCGTACCGGAGTTCTGCCGCCCGGTGGAGGTCGCCCCTTCTCTCCGCCACCTCGGCTTCGGTCCTTGCCTCCTCGATCTGCTCCCTGATGCCGTGGATGGAGGCTATGGCCTGCTTCTCCTGCTGCCAACGGGCAGTGAGTCCGTCAAGGTCCTCCCGCGTGTCGGCCAGTTGCTGTTCCAGTTCCGAAAGGCGGGCCCGTGCGTTCTTGTCAGACTCCATCCGGAGGGCCTCCCGCTCGATCTCGAGTCGGGTTGCCACCCGGGTCAGCTTGTCGATCTCCTCGGGCATCGAGTCGATCTCGATACGGAGGCGCGAGGCCGCCTCGTCGACGAGGTCTATCGCCTTGTCGGGAAGGTGTCGCCCGGTAATGTAGCGATCCGAGAGAGCGGCGGCGGCCACCAGGGCGGAGTCTGTGATGTGCACTCCGTGGTGCACCTCGTAACGCTCCTTCAAGCCTCGCAGGATGGCAACCGAGTCGGCAACCGAGGGAGCGGCCACCAGGATGGGCTGGAACCGCCGTTCCAAGGCGGCGTCTTTCTCGATGTGAAGGCGGTGCTCGTCGGTGGTTGTGGCGCCGATCATGTGCAGTTCCCCGCGGGCCAGCATCGGCTTCAGCAGGTTGGAGGCGTCCATTGCCCCTTCGGCGGCGCCGGCCCCCACGATGGTGTGCATCTCGTCGATGAAGGTGATGATCTCGCCGTTGGATGCGCTGATCTCGGTTAAAACAGCCTTCAACCGCTCTTCGAACTCGCCACGGTACTTGGCGCCGGCCACCATCGCTCCCATGTCCAGGGCGACAATGCGTTTGGTCTTCAGGCTTTCGGGCACGTCCCCGTCGGCTATCCGGCGCGCCAGGCCTTCCACTATGGCGGTCTTGCCCACCCCGGGTTCGCCGATCAGCACCGGGTTGTTCTTGGTCCGGCGCGCCAGGACCTGGATCACCCGCCGGA
This sequence comes from Acidimicrobiia bacterium, assembly GCA_009837815.1. Classification (GTDB taxonomy): domain Bacteria; phylum Actinomycetota; class Acidimicrobiia; order Spongiisociales; family ZC4RG35; genus Bin76. Next base: position 22,600 of record VXSV01000072.1, on the reverse strand, counting down.
TCTCGTCGTCCCGGCCGATCACCGGGTCCAGTCTCTGCCGATGAGCCAAGGCGGTGAGATCCCGCCCGAAACGTTCCAGTGCGCCGAAGGTGGCGTCCGGATCCGGGTTGGTGATCCGGTGCGCTCCGCGCAGCCCGGTGAGGGCCTCGAGAATGTTCTGACGCCCGAGTCCGTGCCGGCGCAGTAGGTCCCCCTCTGGTCCCTTGGCCTCGACCATGGCCAGCAACAGATGTTCAACGGACAGGTAATCATCTTTGAACTCGGCCCTGACCTGGTCTGCTCTTGTCAGAATCTTGGTAAGTTCCCGACTGGCGACCGGCTCCGAGCCGCCGTACGAACTGGGTAGCGAGCCCAAGAGTTCCTCCGTGTCGGCTTTGAGCATCCCAGGCTGTGCTCCTACTGCATCCACCAAAGGCAGCATCAATCCGTCGGTTTGGCTCAACAAAGACGCCAAGAGGTGCGCCGGTGCGATCTCGGGATTCTTCAGTTGGCGGGCAAGCGCCTCCCCATCGGTGACGGCCTGTCGGCTTTTGGCGGTAAGTCGATCGAACATGCCAGGCATCCTTTGCGTGGTTCCCTTCTATCTATAAGAAAATCTGAGTCTATATATATCAACTCTAATGGAGCTGGAGATATTCCCGTTGCGGGTTTACCGTGCTGCCCGCCGCCGGGCAGTGTGGTCAGTCGGGCTGGGAGTCGGTCTGATCGGAACGATCCCCGAGGCCCTCGGGGAACCACAGGGTTCGCTGCGGGAAGGGGATCTCGATCCCGGCCGCGTCCAGCGCCTTCTTCATCGCCCTGCCTGCCCGGTCTCTCACCGCCCACAGTGTCGGGCGGGCCGAAGCGTGCCAGTAGCGCACGTAGAAATCGATCGAGGAGTTGTTGAACTCCACGAACTCGACTGTCGCCGCAGGTGGGATCACCACACCCTCGACGTTGTCGATTGCTTCCTGCAACACCTGCCGGGCAAAATCCAGGTCCGTTCGATAGGCGACTCCCACCACCAGGGTGGTCCGGCGAAGGGGGGTCTCCGTGAAGTTCACCAGGGGGTTCTTCCAGACCATGGAGTTGGGAATGTAGACACGGTCGCCGTCGAAGGTGTCGATGGTCACCGCCCGTAGGGTCATGTCGTTCACGTCTCCCTTGTAGCCGCTGGATTCCATCTCGTCGCCCACTTTGATGGGCCGTCGCATCAGCATCAGCAAACCGGCGATGAAATTCTCCAGGATGTCCTGGAATGCGAAGGCCAGAGCCAGGCCGGCCAGGCCCAGGGCGCCGATCAGCGGGCCGACCTGCAGTCGCAGAATGGTGAGGGCGAAGTACAACCCCACCACTACAGCCAGGTAGACGACCGTCTTGCCCAGGACGATGGCGGCAAACGGGGGAACCGCGGTTTTGGCCAATCCCCGGCTCAGCGCTCGTCGGATCAGCCGACCGCCGATGAGCGCCACCATGACGACCAGGAAGGCCAGGATCCACTCGTACCATCCGACGTGATCGATCAACTGCGTTACGTCTTCAGGCTGCTCCTCCTGGGCGACAATCGAGAGAGGCATCGTGCCTTTTAGGGTAGGCCACACCTCGAATGCCGTGTTATCACTGTGGGCCGGGACATACCGGATCTCAGGATTGGCAAGCAGCCAGACCAGCGGCGTCTGTGAAGATGTCGTTGGCGTACTGCAACTCTCGCACGTAGCAGATGATCTCGTTGACCTCCTCGTCCGACAGCCCCGGGACCGGATCCATGTCGCCGAACTCCCAGTGGTGCTGGGGAGATCCCCGTTGCACGGCGATGTGGAAGCTGAAGTCGGCATGATGACCGGGTTCGTAGTAGATGTGGACCAACGGGGGGCCTTCCGAGGTTCCCCCGGCGGTGGCGCCATGACATTCGGAGCAGTTGGCTTCGAACGTGTCAGCGCCCCGTCCGGCTGTATCGGACAGGTCAGGCACCGTCACCGCAACGCTCTCCGCACCGCCCCCCACCGAAGACGACTCACCGTCGCTTCCCCCGCACCCGCTCAGCAGAAGGCAGAGAGAAGCCGTGATCAACCTGGATCGAAAGGGCGGTCCTCCCCTATGGCTCATTGCTTTCCGGTGAATCCTCCGCCTGCATTCTGTTCTGAGCGGCGCGTTGCTTGAAGTATTTCACCAGGCCCAGGATGACCATGATGATCCCGATCCCGACGGAAATGAAGCTCAGTTGACCGGCCAGTTCCATATCGAGGTACTCCCTGGAAGGATCGGGTGACAACGAATCCTAGGTGAGGGTGGGACCCTTCAGGACCTTGCAGCAACCACTTTGGAGAATCCCGGGCCCGACGGTCTCTCCAACTGGTCCATGGTGCATTCCCGGGCAGGTTTGTCCGGTCGCCATCGATGAAACCGGGTTGCGTGGCGAAACCGGTTGTTCTGCAACTGGTCGTAGCTGACCTCCACCACAACCCCGGGTTGGACGGGCGTCCATTGCATGCTCTTCTCGGTCGACCAGCGACTGGCGGCTCCCGGAGCTCTCGCCTGCTCATCGAAGGAATCGGCGGTACGCAGACTTTGGAAGAGCTCGAGGATCTGCACACGATCGGCATTGGAGAAACCCGAGCAGTGGCCTATGAAGTGCAGAGCGCCGTCGGAGTTGTAAAGGCCAAGGAGGAGAGACCCGATCTTGTCCCCGTCTTTGTGAACCCGGTAGCCACCCACTACGCAGTCAACATGGCGTCGGTGCTTTATCTTGATCATCCTCCTCTTGCCGCTCATGTACTCCTCCTCCAGTCGCTTGGCCACCACTCCGTCGCACCCGGCCGCCTCATACTCGTCGAACCAGCGGCGGGCCAATGATGCGTCCTTGGTGGTCGGGGTAAGGTTCCACGGTGTCTCCAGGCGGGCTCCCAGCTCCTCCAACCGGCGCCGTCGCACCGAGAAAGGCCGGCGCCGAAGATCCTCTCCTTCAGCGGCCAGGAGATCGAAGGCGACCAGTTGGGCGGGGATCTCCTCCGACAGGCGGGTGATACGGCTCCGGGCGGGGTGTATGCGCATCTGCAGGGCGTCGAAATGGGTTGCGTCGTCGTACACCACCACCACCTCGCCGTCCACAACCGTACCTCCTGGGAGTTGGTCCAAAGCCGGTTCGAGCTCGGGAAAGTAGCGCAGCAGCGGTCGTCGGTTCCGGGAGTCAAGACGGGGACCGGGGCCGCTCCAGGCCAGGGCGCGGAAGCCGTCCCACTTGGGCTCGTAGGCGAAAGACCCCCTGGGCCAGCGCTCCGAGACGCGGGCTTCCATGGTGGCGATCGGAGGCGGGAAGGGCCATTCGCTCATGGGACCGAGATTAGGCGCCCATGTCGGCGTTCCGAGATTGTGATGATCGGCGCAGTCAGGAGAGCAGGGACACTGCGCTCCAGGTCACCATAAGCGTTCCGGCCAGGATCAGAAAAACCGCCCGTCGAGGTCGGAAAGCGCCCCTTTGGCCCGGAGGGGGCCTTCCCTGGAAGTGGCGGATGACGGCCCATGAGTTGCCCGCCACCAGGGCCAGCCCGATGGCTAGGATCATTTGTGCAACCAGGGTGTCCAGACCGAGTATTTCAGCCATGACCTCTCTCCGACCATTGGATGTGTCCACCATCATGGTATGCCCGAACGGGGCCCGCTGAGATGGCGCGCCCGGTCCAGGTTCTCAGGGTGTTCACCGACGGGGAGCAGGGGGGCAACCACCTGGGTGTGGTGGCCGACACCGTCAACCTCGACGACCGGAGGATGCAGGAAATCGCGGCGGACCTGGGTTTCAGCGAGACCATTTTCATAGATTGGCAGACCGGCGGGATCCCCCACATCCGTATCTTCACCCCCGTCGCGGAACTGCCTTTCGCCGGACATCCTCTGGTGGGCGCCGCGTGGTTGCTGCTCAAGGTCGGTCCGGGGGGAGTGGACCGCGTCACATCCGGGGTGGGGGAGGTGCGAATCGGCGCCGAAGGAGACCGTGTCTGGATCGAGCCGCCTTTCTCCCAGCCGGTGAGAACCCAGGAAGTTCCCCCGACCCTGGGCTGGTGTTCCCCGTCTCGGGCCTGGGAGGTGGACATGCCTCTACCCTATTCGGTGTGGCAGATGGACGATCCCGGACAGGTCGGATACCTTCAATCTCCACCGCCCGAACTGGGAATGACTCTGGTGTGGGCTTGGATGTCGCCTCCCCACGGGGTCAGGGCGCGTTTCTTCGCTCCCGGCCTGGGGGTGGCGGAAGACCCGGCTACCGGCAGTGCGGCGGTGGCGCTTGCCGCGGTGCTGCGTTCCGAGGACATGCCTTCCGGCCGCATCCGCATCTCCCAGGGACGTGAGATGGGATGGCCCTCGGTGATCGAACTGATGTGGGAACCGGACAGGTGTCGTGTGGGAGGGAGGGTCACCAGAGACGAAGTCCGGGAGTTGGAGTGGTGAAGTCCGCCCGGGATTTACCAGTCGTCATGTTCCTCCCTGAGGGACGTAGACTTCTCGCCCGTGGCTAGCGGCGGATCACGACTGGCGGTGCTTGCCGCCCTGGTGGCGAACAGCACCATAGCGGTGGCGAAGTTCGTTGCCTTTCTGATCACCGGATCTGCTGCCATGCTGGCCGAATGCATCCACTCGGTGGCGGATTCCTCCAATCAGGGCTTGCTTCTCTATGGAGGCAGGGCGGCTCGCCAACCGGCCGATGTCAGCCATCCCTTCGGGAGGGGAAAGGAGGTCTACTTCTGGGGCTTCCTGGTGGCGGTGATGCTGTTCTTCGGCGGGGGCGTCTGGGCCTTTGTGCACGGATGGGAGGCGATCGGTCATGCCGAGCCGCTCGGCGATTTGACTCCCAGTTTCATCGTGTTGGGGGTGGCGCTGGTGCTGGAGTCGATCAGCTTCGGGGTAGCCCTTCGGGAATTCAATCGCTATCGGGGAACCAAACCAATGTGGCGGGCAATACGGGAATCCAAGGACGCCTCCCTGATCGTGATCCTTCTGGAGGACACGGCGGCCATGCTGGGCCTGATTTTTGCCCTGGCTGGGACCGCGATGGCCTCGGCAACCGGGGATTCCCGTTGGGACGGGGCGGCGTCGCTTCTGATCGGGGTGATGCTGGCGGTGGTGGCGGTGCTGCTGGCCGCCGAGATCAAGGCGTTGCTGATCGGCGAGGCGGCCGGCCGGCGGGAGCGGGCCCTGATCCGGGCCGTGCTTCTGGGAATGGACGAGGTGACCGGGGTGGGGCGCCTCCTCACCATGCACCTGGGGCCTGACGATCTGTTGGTGAACGTGGAAGTGGACTTCATCGAGTCGCTGGGGACTACCGAGATCGCCGACGCGATCACCAACGCCGAGCAAGCCATCAGAGACAAGATCCCCGTGGCGGGGAACATCTTTGTCGAGCCCTATGACCGGGACGCCATCTGAGGCTTCAGCTCCGGCTTCCTCGGCCAATCTGGGGCCGGGATTCGACTGTTTGGCGCTGGCGCTGGAGATCCGATGCAGGGTCCGGGCGTGGCGGAGCGAGCGGTGGAAGGTGCGGCATGATGGTCGCCACCGGCCGCCACCGGAGTCGGCGGATGCAGTACTGGCCGGCGCTCAGGCAGCGGTGGGTTCAGAGCATCCGCTCCGATTGGAGGTGGACAATCACGTCCCGATCGGCAGCGGTCTCGGTTCGTCGGCGGCCGCCTACGCCGCCGGAGCGGCGGCCGCTCTCCGCAGTGTGGGTCGGCCGGTCGATGCACACCGGATCTTCAGGTTGGTGACCGCCCTCGAAGGCCACGCGGACAACGCCGCCGCGGCTGTCTTCGGTGGACTGGCGCTGGTGGACCCCGGTGGCCGGGTGCGAAAGCTGACCATGAGCGACGCCTATGGTTTGATGGTGCTGGTTCCCGCCTTCCGACTGTTCACAAGTGAGTCCCGAAGCGTCGTTCCGGAACGGTTCGAACTGCCTGCGGTGGTCAACAGCCTGTCGAGGATGGCCGCCCTAGTGGCCGGGCTTACTTCGGGGGAAGCCGGGATACTCCGGTCCGCTCTGGGAGACGAACTCCACGAAACCAGCCGCAACCGGCTGCGGCCCTCGGTGGGGAAGTTGATAGGGGAGGCGCTGAACGCAGGGGCTGTCTACGCTGCCTGGTCGGGCAGCGGCCCCTCCGTGTTGGTCCTCACCAGATCGTCGGAGACCGGTCGGGTGGTGGAGGCTCTCTCTTCTTCTTTGGGTGATCAGGTGGAGATAGCCTGCCCTTCAATCGCCTCCCGGGGCATCGTCTGAAGGAGAACATTCTCAACAAGGGTTTCCCGGTGTTTTCCGGGGCAGGTTAGAAAAAACCCGGGCTGGTTTCCGGTCGCCCACCAGAGGCCGCTATTCTTCAAAGCGTCTTGTCGGCAGGAGTGGGCCGACAAATTGTCCCGGTCGGTAAACGAGGAAGCCAGTTATGGGCTCGCTAGTCAAGAAGCGTCGCAGAAAAATGTCGCGGCACAAGTATCGCAAGCGGCGCAAGGCGAATCGCCATAAGAACAAGAAGTAGTCGCTGCGACCGCAGGGACGACGTTTCGACGGTGCATTACTTTGCGCGTGAACGGGTGAAGCAGGCCCGATAGTGCCTGACCCTCTTGACTTTCTGGATACGGCCGGGTTGCTCAGCGACTCTGAGCGCCTGGTGGGGAAGACCGTACGGGAGTTCGTCACCGACAACGTGCTTCCCGAGGTCGGCGGGTGGTGGGAGGCGGGGGAGTTCCCGACCCACCTGATTCCCGAGATGGCCCGGATGGGCATGTTCGGGATGAACCTGGAGGGCTATGGCTGTGCGGGTCTGGGTCCGGTGGAATACGGGGTGGCCGCCTTGGAGCTGGAGGCGGGTGACTCCGGGCTGCGCAGTTTTGTCTCGGTGCAGGGGTCGCTGTGCATGTTCCCCATCTGGAAGTACGGATCTTCCGAGCAGAAGGCCAAGTGGCTCCCGCGCATGGCGAGAGGAGAGGTGGTGGGTTGCTTCGGTTTGACCGAAGCCGACGCGGGAAGCGACCCCTCCTCCATGCGCACCACCGCCCGCCGGGTGGGATCCGACTGGGTGATAGACGGGTCCAAGTCCTGGATCACCAATGGGGGAATCGCCGACCTGGCGGTGATCTGGGCCAAGACGCCCGAAGGGGTGCGCGGGTTCCTGGTGCCAACCGACGCTCCGGGGTTCTCGGCGCACCCCATCGATCGCAAAGCCAGCATGCGGGCCTCGGTCACCTCCACCCTGGTCCTGGAAGGCGTGCGGTTGCCGGAGGAGATGATGCTGCCGGGGGTGTCAACCATGAGAGGACCCCTCTCCTGTCTGACCGAAGCGCGGTTGGGGATCGTATTCGGCGCCATGGGGGCGGCTCGCTCCTGCTATGAAGCTGCGCTGGGCTATGCCTCGGAGCGGTCGCAGTTCGGCGTTCCGATCGCCTCCTTCCAGCTGACCCAGTCGAAGCTGGTGGAAATGATGGTGGCCGTCCAGAGGGGGATCCTGCTGGCCATCCGGATCGGACGACTGCGGGAGGAAGGCAAGCTGACGCCCGAGCAGGTCTCGGTCGGCAAGTACAACAACGTGGGCGACGCGCTGGCGGTGGCGCGGACAGCCAGAAGCATCCTGGGCGCCAACGGGATCACGCTCGACTACCCGGTGATGAGACACATGGCGAACCTGGAGACTGTCTACACCTATGAGGGGACCCATGAGATACACACCTTGATCCTGGGCAACGCCCTCACCGGGATACCCGCCTTCCAGGCGCCCGGCCCGCGTACCCGGAGTCACCGATGAGTGAAAAGGCTCTCACCGTGGCGGATTTGAAGGGGATGGTGGGCAGCGAGATCGGCGTCTCGGAGTGGTTCACCGTTTCCCAGGACCGCATCGACGCCTTCGCCGACGCCACCTTGGACCATCAGTTCATCCACACCGATCCGGCCAGAGCCGCCGCCGAGTCGCCCTTCGGGGTGACAATCGCCCACGGGTTCCTGACGCTCTCGCTCCTGCCCCATCTCGGCTCGGGGATAAAACTCCTTCCGGAGGGCGCCAAGGTGGAGATCAACTACGGCACCGACAAGGTCCGTTTCCTGGCGCCGGTCCCCGTGAACAGCCGGATCCGGGCCCGGGTGGCCCTGTCCGAGGTCACCGAGCGGCGGCCCGGCCAGTATCTCATCAAGCGGACGGTGACAGTGGAGATCGAGGGAGCCGACCGTCCCGCACTGGTGGCCGAGACCCTGACTCTCGCCATCACGTGAGGTCCGAACGGCCGTCGGGGGTTAGCTGGGACCAGGGGTTGCCCGGTCTCCTTCTCCGGGTTGCTTGAGATGGCTGTCGTGCCAGGCCAGGATGTACTCGAAACGTTCCACGCGGTGGCGGGGGGCGCCGCTCCGGCTCAGTTCGTGGCCTTCGTCGGGGAAGCGGACCATCTCGACGTCGATTCCCTTTCGCAGCAGAGCCGCGAAAAGCTGCTCGGCTTGGCCGATCGGGCAGCGCAGGTCGTTTTCGGAGTGGATGATGAGAGTGGGAGTGCTGATGCGCCGGGCCGCGGGAAGGGGACTGGCCTCCCAAAGGGCCTCATGGTCCCAGGCCGTCGCCGGGTGCAAGTACAACCCCGAGAAGTCGCGGTTGATGTCGGAGGTCCCTGCGAAGGACTCCCAGTCGATCAGCGCCCGTTCCACCACGGCCGACCGGTAACGGTCATCGCGGGCGATGGTCCACGCCGTCAGGAACCCTCCATAGGATCCCCCCATGATCCCCAGGCGGGAAGGATCGAGGCGTGTGTCTCGTCTCAGGGCCTCGTCGATGACGGCGGTCACATCTTCCAGGTCGACTTCACCCCAGCCGGGACCGATGACGGCCCGCAGCCAGTCGAGGCCCCGCCCCTCCGAGCCGCGGGGATTGGCGGCGACCACCGCGTAGCCGGCGGATGCGTAGACCTGGAATTCGTCAAAGAAATAGAAGCCGTACTCCGAAGCCGGGCCTCCGTGGATGTTGAGGAGGACCGGGAAGGGACCCTCGCCGTCGGGGACGTACACCCAGGCGTCCACATCGACTCCGGGCGCGCTTTCCGCCTGGAAGAACGTGGGACTCACCAACCCGCCTCCCGTGCGGATCTCCCGATTGAAGTCGGTGAGCCGGCGCTCCTCGCCGTCGGGGGTCCGCTCGTAAAGTTCCCCCGGACTCATGGGATCGGTGGCGGTGAAGGCCAGACGTCCCTGGGATGACCGGGACAGCCCGGTGACATACCGGTCGCCACCCAGAACTGTCGTCCTGTTCCCGTCGCTGTCGAAGGCGACTATGTGACCTCGTCCCCGGTCGGTCGTGCTGCAGAGAAAGCCCTCATCCAGCCATATCGGCGTTTCCAGTGCGGTGGCCACCGCCAGGCCGCTGATGCTCCGGTCCATGTGTCCGGTAAGGTCTGTCGGCGGGTCGTCGAGACGCCACAAGGAGAAGACGTAGGGGTAGTCGGTGGTCGGAGCGCCTATCCCATGGAGGGCGCCGGAAGGATCATAGGCGGTCATGTAGTAGCCCGCCCGCCTGGCTCGCAGCGTCTCGGCGCCGCTTTCGGTGTCCACTTCCACCACCTCGGCGCCCCGTTCGAGAGACCGCGGGTTGTCGCGACTGGTGACCATGGCCACCCTGGCGCCGTCCGGCGACCAGGCCAGACCCGACTCGTTGTCGTCTCCGCTGCCCACTCTCCGGGGTTCGGTCTTGCCATCGGGTTCCACCAGATAGGCGTATGTGCGGCGATCGTGGAGCCAGCCCCGGTTGTCCAGTCGCACATCGAAGCCGGTGATGCGTCGCGGCCGTCGGGCCCTTTCATCCTTGTCGAGGTCCGCCCACTCCCCGAACCACTCCGTGGCCAAAACCAGCAGATGGGAGCCGTCGGGGGACCAGAGCGGCGCCTGCACTCCCAGTTCGAATGAGGTGATGACCCGCGGCTCGCCGCCATCCGCCGGCATGATCGCCAACTGGGTGGGATCGGTGCGTTCCGGTCCCTTTCGCACAAAGGCCAGGGACTTGCCGTCCGGCGACCAACGAGGCGCCGAGTCGCCATCCCCGAAGGTGATTTGCCGGGCTTCGCCATCCCAGAGCCACAACGAAGACCGGTACCGGTCCTCGTCGAGGTCGATGGCGGTCGCCACAAACGCGATTCTGTGGCCGTCAGGATGTATCTGCGGATCCGACACCGAAGTGACGAGGGAGAGGTCGGTCGGCTGCATCGGGGTCGAGCCTACCAACCGTTGAGAGCCGGGTCAGGCCGGTATCGTTGTAACGAAATCGTAGGTTCCGGCGAGGGCTTCGAGCCCGGACGGGGAAGGAGCGCCTTGCAGTACGGCTTCGTTATCGACCAGACGGCGTGTATCGGTTGTCACGCCTGCACGGTGGCGTGCAAGACCGAGCACGACGTGCCGTTGGGGGTGAACCGCACGTGGGTGAAATACATCGAGACGGGAACCTGGCCCGACACCAAGCGGGCGTTTTCGGTGTTGCGCTGCAATCATTGCTCGGATGCTCCCTGTGTCTCGATCTGTCCGACCGGCGCCTTGTTCCGCCGCGACGACGGGATCGTCGACTTCGACACCCGCCTTTGCATCGGCTGCAAGAGTTGCATGCAGGCCTGTCCCTACGACGCTCTGTACATCGACCCACTGGACAACACCGCCCAAAAGTGCAACTACTGCGTGCATCGCGTAGAAGTGGGATTGGAGCCCGCCTGCGTGGTGGTGTGCCCCGAGGGCGCCATCATCTCCGGAGACCTCAACGATCCGACCACCCCTATTTCCCGATTCTTCCAGGACCAACCGGTCGGGGACGAGCGCCTGCTCCAGCGGTCTCCCGAGCAGCGCACCCGGCCCAACCTCTGGTACAAGGGAGCGGACAAGGCCGCTATCGATCCCCTGGGCGCCGTCGACCCGGGGGACGGGGGGATCTGGCGTGATCCGGCGCCGTCGTTCATGACCGTCGATCTGACGCCGTCTGCAACCGGGAGCAGCAACGGGCGCAAGGGCCCTGCGTCGTCCAATGGGCAGCCCGAGGGTCCCCCTCGGGTGGTCTACAACACCGACCACCCGATGCCGTGGGGATGGCGGGTGTCGAGTTACTTTCTCACCAAGGGGATTTCGGCGGGAATCGTCATGGCCCTGGCCTTGTCGCTCCTGTTCGGCGCCGACTCCCAGAGCGCTTTTGCCAGGTGGGGCGCTCCCCTCATATCCGGGCTTTTCCTGGCGCTCACCGGTGTGTTGCTGGTGGCGGACCTCAAACGTCCCGACCGGTTCTACTACATCCTGACGAAGGGGAACCCGGGTTCATGGCTGGTGAAGGGCGCCTGGATCCTCACCGCTCATGCGATGATCCTCGGTCTGTGGTTCCTATTCGGTTTGGCCGGGGCCGACTTCGTTCCGGTGCTGATCTGGGCGTCGACGGCGGTTGGTGTGGGCGTGGCCTGCTACACAGCCTTCCTGTTCGGCCAGGCGGAGGGCCGTGACCTCTGGCAGAGCCCGACGCTTTTCTGGCACATGCTGGGCGGTGCGTTGGCGGTGGGCGGCGCCGCCGGTCTGCTGTGTGCGGGGATTTTCGATCTCGGGCTGTCGTCGCGTCGGGCGTTCGCCTGGGCACTCGTTGCCGGGGCTGCGGCGCTCGCCATAGTTACCGCCATCGAGTTCTTCTCCCGGTGCCCGACCTCCAACCACGCGGCGGGCATGCATCACCTGACAAAAGGCGCCCACGCCGCCGAGTGGTGGCTGGGAGGGCACGTAATCGGGGTAGTGGCGCCCCTGGTGCTGGGAGCGGCGTTCCTGGGAGGGGCGGGCGCCCCCTTCTGGCTGTCTCAACTGGGAGGGCTGGCGGCCCTGATCGGCATATGGTTCGCCGATGACGCCTTCGTCAGGGCCGGCCAGAGCGTGCCCCTGTCGTGAAGCCGAGGAGGGTTCCGAGAAGATGACCCAGACGCCGGATCATCCGCCTTCCGACCGGGTGCCCCGCCTGGTCCCCGGGACGGGCCTGGTGTCCTTCCCGCCCGCCGAGCGCTGGGACGACTGGGAGGAATATGACGCCAAGGCCTGGCCCGAGCGGGTCAAACGCCGCTACCGGCTGGTGCCGACCACCTGTTTCAACTGCGAAGCCGGATGCGGGTTGCTGGCCTATGTCGACAAGGACAGCGGCCAGGTGCGGCGTTTCGAAGGCAACCCGGAGCATCCGGGTTCGCGGGGTCGCAACTGCGCCAAGGGCCCGGCGACGCTCAACCAAATGTACGACCCGGAGCGGATCCTGCACCCGCTGAGGCGTTCGGGTGCGCGAGGGGAGGGCAAGTGGGAACAGGTGTCCTGGGAGGAAGCACTCGAGGATATAGCCTCAAGAATCCGCCGGGCGCTTCTCGAGGACCGTCACGACGAGATCATGTACCACGTGGGACGGCCCGGCGAGGATGGCTTCATCGACCGGATCCTCCGTTCCTGGGGGGTGGATGGGCACAACAGCCACACCAACATCTGCTCGTCGGGGGCCCGCACCGGTTACGCGATGTGGATGGGTTATGACCGTCCTTCCGCGGACTTCGCCAACGCCAGGTTTATCCTGCTGCTGTCTGCCCAACTCGAGTCCGGTCACTACTTCAACCCCCACGCCCAGCGGATCATCGAGGCTCGCCAAGCGGGGGGGAAGGTGGCCACCATCGATCCGCGCCTTTCCAACACGGCGTCGATGTCCGATTACTGGCTGTCGCCGTGGCCGGGCACCGAGGCGGCCATGTTGCTGGCCGTGGCCTCCCGTCTGCTGGAGTGGGACGCCGTCGATCACGACTTTGTGAGCCGCTGGGTCAACTGGGAGGCGTCGCTCCGGGCGCGGGCGCCCGACAGGCCCCGCACATACGAGAGCTTTTTGGAACTGCTCGGTGAGACCTACGCCCCCTACACCATCGAGTTCGCCGCCGAGGAGACCGGCGTGGAGGCCTGGCGCATCGAAGCCGTAGCCCGGGGAATAGCCGAGGCCGGCTCTCGGTTCGCCTCCCACACCTGGAGGGCGGCCGGGTCGGGCAACCTGGGAGGCTGGCAGGTTGCGCGCTGTCTCTTCTTCCTGCACGTTCTGACCGGATCGGTAGGGACCGAGGGCGGCACCTCCCCGAGCGCTTGGGACAAGTTCAAGCCCGATCACTGGAACACGCCTCCCCCCGCCAATCGATGGAACGAACTGATCTGGCCGGGCGAGTTCCCCCTCAGCCATTACGAGATGAGCTACCTCCTGCCCCACTTCCTGAAAGAGGGCAGGGGACGCCTGGAGGTGTACTTCACCCGGGTCTACAACCCCGTGTGGACCAACCCCGACGGGTTCACCTGGATCGAGGCCCTCTCCGACCCGGAGCGGGTCGGCCTCCATGTGGCGCTCACCCCAACCTGGTCCGAGTCGGCGTGGTTCGCCGACTACGTATTGCCCATGGGGGTGGGGGCCGAACGCCACGACACCCATTCCTACGAGACCCACGCGGCTCGCTGGCTCGGGTTCCGCCAGCCTGTGCTGAGGGTGGCCGGAGAGCGAGAAGGACGCCGGTACCAACGCACCTACGAGGCCAACCCGGGTGAGGTGTGGGAGGAGAGCGAGTTCTGGATCGACCTGTCCTGGCGGATCGATCCCGACGGGTCGTTGGGGATCAGGCAGTGGTACGAGTCGCCGAACGACCCGTCCCGCCCGGTCAGCATCGACGAGTACTACGGGTGGATGTTCAACAACTCGGTTCCGGGATTGCCTGATGCGGCCGCCACAGAAGGTCTCACGCCTCTGGAGTACATGCGAAAGTACGGCGCCTTCGAGATCGACCGGGACCGTTATCTGTTGAACGAGACGGCGGCGCAGGAGGATGAACCCGGCGTGGAGCTCAACGGCGAGCGCAAGACCGGCTTCACGTCCCCGTCCCGTCTCCTCGAGTGGCACTCCGAGACCCTGGTGGACTGGAACTGGCCCGATGCGGCCATTCCCACCTACATCAAGTCTCATGTCTACTGGCGGGACCTGGATCTGGAGGGCACAGAGCGCATTCTGCTTCCCATATTCAGACTCCCCACCTTGATCCATACCCGATCGGGCAATGCCAAATACCTGTACGAGATAAGCCACGGCCATCCGCTGTGGATAAACCCGATCGACGCGGACCAACTCGGGTTCGTCACCGGGGACCTGATCCGGATCAGCACCGACATCGGGTACTTCGTCATGAGGGCCTGGCGCACCGAAGGCCTCCGACCAGGAGTGGTGGCGGCCTCCCATCACATGGGCCGGTGGCGTCTGGACCCCGAGATGGGGAACGAGCGCTGGTCGTCGGCCCTGGTTGACATCGGACGCCAGGATGGCGGGTGGCTCCTTAGGCACCGTTCGGGCATCGAGCCCTTCCGCTCGGACGACCCCGACAGCGAGCGCATCTGGTGGCGGGACCCGGGAGTGCATCAGAACCTGGCCTTCCCGGTGCACCCCGATCCGGTGTCGGGTATGCACGCCTGGCACCAGCGGGTCCGCCTCACCCATGCCGAGCCGGCGGACCGGTATGGGGATGTCTTCGTCGACACCGAGCGCTCCCACCGGATCTATCGTGAATGGATGGACCGCACCCGGCCCGGCCCGGGACCCGGCGATCTCCGCCGTCCCCGCTGGCTCACCAGGCCTCTTCCGCCCCGGCCCGAGGCCTACCAGCTCTGACAACTCTCCGTTGCCCTGGCGGTCCCGGGACACCGGACATTCAGCGCAGATGTATTACGCCATCCGCCTACATTTGGCGCCTATGACATTCCCTGGTCCTATCCGGAGCGACGGCGATTGACAATCAGGAGCGATTAGAGGCCATAGCTCACGGCCTCTCCATCGGCGGCGCCCGGTGGCATGTGTTCCTCTGCGCCGGCCAGAGCAACCCCCGCTGCGCTCCCCGTGAAGAGACCGACCCCCTGTGGATCCATCTGAAGCGACGCTGCAAGCAACTCGGGCTGACTTCTGCTCCTCCCCCCTGGTCGAGGAATCCCCGCCTGGAAGCCCGAGCCGAACCACCAGGAGACGGCATGGTGCTGAGAAGCAAAGTGGACTGCCTGCGGGTCTGCGAGCAAGGCCCGGTGATGGTGGTCTATCCCGAAGGGATCTGGTACCGGGAGGTCACCCCCGACGTGCTCGATCTGATAATCGAGCAACATCTGATCGGGGGCCGGATAGTGGAGGAGTACGCCTTCGCCAAGGCGCCTTTGACTTTGTAGGCCGGGCTACTGTCGCTGGTAGCGAGTTTGTTTGTATTCCTCGACCCACTGTCGGGTACTGCGCCACAAGCCGTCCTGGCCGCGGGTGGCTCGGAGGCGACCGCGTACAGCCGCGGCGCGCAAAGCGGCGGGGTTGAGGTCCGGAGTCCCCAAGGCAGCGAGGGGCGCCAGGCGTACGGGTCCGCCGACGGCCGGGAAAACAAACCTATTCAAGCTGTCTAAGATCGCCCGTGCGAAGATGTGTCCAAGAGGCCCTGGATTGCCATCGTCGGCTCGGGAAAGGGCGGTGAGGTATCTTTCTCGGTCGCGTTTGTAGATGACCATGGGCGGGTATCCGAGACGCACCAGGATCAGGTTGAGGACCAAGCGGCCCGTGCGCCCGTTGCCATCGAGGAAAGGGTGTATCTGTTCGAAGCGGCAATGTACCCTGGCGAGTTGTTCGGGAAAGGCCGAAAGACCGGTGTCGAGAGAGTTGACGGTGTCGATCCAGTTATCGATCTCCGAATGGACCAGGGGGAGCGTGATAGGAATCATCCCCCCGGGGAATGGTCGTATCTCATGCTCACGAAAGCTTCCGGGTCTCTCGCGGTCTGTTGCGTCGGGATGGGGAGCGACTTCCCAGACCGGGGCCATTGCTTGATAATGGACCTCCCTGAGTTCCGCCAGGGTAAGGAGACTCTCAGGTCGGGTGAGGCCGGATGGGTTCATGGCTTGCCGGTAGACCCAGGAAGCAGCCTGGGCATATCCCTTTACCTCCAGATACTCGCGCAGTTCTTTATCGCCGACCGCCTTACCGTCGCGCAATAGGGACTTCACCTGTTTCAACACCAGGGTGTTGCCTTCGATGGCGGTGGAGTGATGGGCTTCCGCGTACCAGATGTCCTCCCATATTCCACTGGCCTCGTCGGGACTTGGCAATCCGCCCATGCGATCATGCAATTCGGCGACTTGGACGGCCAGACGATGAAACACGTCGGAGCGCCTCGGTCGTCCCCGGCGCGGGGCGTCATCCTGATTTTGTTGAGTCACAGCGATTTTAAGCGTACAGAATTCTTTTGGACTCAGGAGGGAGCTTTGCCGAAATGACTCCGGCTCTCTGATTTTGTTGAGTTGGGCTCAATCTAAAGTTACAGAATTCTTTTCGGAGAACCGCCGTATGTGTTGGCTCGTCCGAATGTAGGTAAGTCACCCGGACTCCGGTTCCAAGAAAGTCATTCGGGGAGTCGGACCGTCCATTCGTGGCCTCGCGGGCTTAGCAGGCGCTCCGCCTCCTGGGGACCCCACGAACCGGCCTGATAGGGATATGGATTGATCCCGGCCTCGAGTATGGGGGTGTAGAGACGCCAGGCTCCTTCGGCCTCATCGGACCGGACGAAGAGGGTCCGGTCTCCGGTCATGACGTCATAGAGGAGCGTTTCGTAGGCGTCGGGAAGATTCCCGAATGCTTCTTCGTACGCGAAGGCCAGAGACCTGGTGTCCAACTGAGGACTTCCCGAAGGCTTCTGAACGTCGAATAAGAGGTCGAAGCCCTCCTGCGGCTGGAGTTTGAAATAGAGCACGTTGCCCTGGTGGCGGCTCCACTCGAAGGACTTGAACAGGGCGACCGGCGGTTCGCGGAAAGTCACCGCGATCTGGGTTAGGCGGCCGCCCATGCGCTTGCCGGTGCGCAGGTAGAAGGGGACGCCCTGCCAGCGCCAACTGTCGATGAACATCCGAAGAGCGGCGTAAGTGGGGGTGGCGGAACCACCTTTCACTCCCTTTTCGTCCAGATACGACGCCACCCGTTTTCCATTCACTCGCCCGGCGCCGTATTGACCCAGCACCACGTCGTCGGGGCTGATCGGCCGGATGGACTGGAGCACCTTGACCTTCTCATCCCGGATGGCCTCGGCGTCGAATGAGACCGGCGGTTCCATGGCCACCAGGCTCAGCAGCTGGGTGAGGTGATTCTGGACCATGTCTCGCATGGCCCCTGATCGGTCGTAGTAGGCGGCCCGCTCGCCGATCCCCACCGACTCGGCCACGGTGATTTGGACGTTGTCGATACGATCCCGGTTCCACGCCGACTCGAAAATGGGATTGGCGAACCTGAAGACCAGAAGGTTCTGCACGGTCGCCTTGCCGAGGTAATGATCGATGCGGTAGACCTGATGCTCGTCAAAGCATCCGTGAAGGGTCTCGTTCAACGCCATGGCCGAGTCGAGATCGACGCCGAAAGGTTTCTCCACAACCAGACGGGTCCATCCGCTGCTGTGGGTCAGACCCGATGCTCCCAAGGCCTTGACCGTCGGGCCCAGGGCGGATGGCGGCAGGGCCAGGTAGAAGATACGGTTGCCCGCCAGGCCGTGCACCGCCTCGATACGTTCGATCCGACGCCGGAGAGCTTGAAATGCCTCCGGCTCACTGTCACCGATGGACTGGAAGTTGAGGACCTCGTCGCACCACCTGGCGGGATTGGCGTACGGCTCACCAAGCTGTGGTTGCCGGTGGGAGATGCCTTCCACAGCAGCCTTCGAGAACGCTTTGAAAGCGTGGTCGTCCATCTCTGATCGAGCCACTCCCAGGACGAGGAACCGATCGCTCATTTGGTATTGCCGGACCAGGTGATAAAGGGCGGGGGCAAGTTTCCGGCGATAGAGATCGCCGGTGGCCCCGAAGACCACCAACAGGTGTCGGTCCACCGCCCGGGCGCCTGCAACAGGTAAAGACTCCACTAGCCGCGGTTCCCAATGACTGTTTTCATCTCCGATTGAGACTCACATTTGAGTTGTGCATTTGTCTGGCGCCTCTTCGATTCCGGGGAGGGTTCCCACTCGGCACATGGTAGAAACCGGTGGGACCATTCGGTGGCGGGCCGGCGGTCGGCGGGACTCCGGGGATCGGGGTTCTGCGGCCATGCGGTCTCATTTAGGGGTGGGCAGTACCGTTATGTTCCGTGCTTTACCGTCGTCTGATGCTGGGCGCGGTGCTTGCCGTCGCCATGGCGGCCGCCACTTTCGCTCCAACGGTGTTTGGGGTGCTGGCCTCGGAATTGATCTCGTTCTTGAGAATCGAACGGTGGCAACTGGGGCTGCTGGTCAGCGGCGCCACTCTGTGCGGCGCGGTGTTCTCGCTTTTGTTGGGAAAGTGGGCGGACATGATGGGTGGTCGTCAAGCCACGATCTCCACCCTATTGATCGCCGGGGTCGCTCTGTTAGGTGTGGGAACGGCGCCCGGTTTCGGGGTGATGATGGCGGCGGCGTGTCTCGCAGGGATAGCGTCCGGGTTCTCCAACCCGGCCACCAATCGGCTCATCTCCGAGGAATTCGCAACCGGCAGGCAAAGTCTGATTGTGGGAGTGAAGCAGTCGGGCGTACAGATAGGGGTCTTCCTGGGGGGATGGTTGCTGCCGGTCTTTGCCATGTGGTGGGATTGGCGATGGGCGGTAGTCGCCTTCGCCGCAGTCCCCCTTGCCTTTGCCGGGTTCTACTCGGCGACGCCGGCGCGGGTTCACGCCGGCCGGGAGGACACCGCCGAGGAGCCGTTGAGCCGTATCCCGAGGTTGATCTACCGTTTGGCGGTTTACGGGTTCACCATGGGTACAGGCATGTCCGTGGTGCTTGCCTATCTGCCCCTATATGCCGAGGAGGTAATGGGGATGAGCCCGGGCCATGCCGGCCTGGCGCTGGCTGTCACCGGGCTGGTGGGTATCTTGGCCCGGCTCGGTTGGGCGCGGGTGGCCGAAGGCAGGTTCGGGTCGGTGAGAAGTTTGCGCATCATCGCCCTGCTGGCAATGACGATGGGTGTTGTGCTGGCCTTCGGGCATCAGTTGGGATCATGGACGATCTGGCTGGCGGCGGCGCTGACCGGTGTGAGCGGGAGCGCTTGGAACGCGGTCGGCATGTTGGCCATCATCCAGATCCTCCCGACCTCTTTGGCAGGCCGGGGCTCGGGAATGGTTCTGCTCGGCTTCCTGACCGGTCTGGGACTGGGCGCTCCACTGGTGGGATTGTCCGTGGATCTCCTCGGCGTCTACACGCCGGGCTGGCTGGCTGTCACCGTTCTGTTCGGGTTGGGGTATTGGGTGATGAATACCGGTAGAAGGTGAGGGAACTGTCCCGATAGTGGGTCATGTTCACGGTAGAGGGGGGACGCAACACCCATCAAGCCGAGTCGGGACCGCCGCATCTCCCGGTTCGAATCAGCGACGGCGCATCAAGGTCACCCCGTCCGCGAAGGGGAGCACCACCACTTCCAGGTCCGGGGAGGCAGCGGCCAGGTCGTTGAAGCGGCGGATCGCCTCCGTAGACCGAGTTCGATCGCCGGGGTCGATCACCCGTCCCGACCAGAGCGTGTTGTCCGCCACGATCACCCCGCCCGGCCTTACCAACTCCGTCAGCCTTTCGAGGTAAGACGGGTAGTTCGGCTTGTCGGCGTCGAGGAAAGCCATGTCAAAGGGGCCCTCCAAGTCTTCGAGGGTACGGAGGGCCGGGCCGATCAAGAGGGTTATCCTGTCGGCCACTCCCGCTTCCTCCCAGGCCTGGCGGGCGTGGCTCGTGAACTCTTCGGAGATGTCGCAGCAGACCAGTGCGCCTCCCTCCGGCAGGGCTTGGGCCATCGAGAGCGAAGACAGGCCGGTGAATGTGCCGATCTCGAGCACCCTCGTCGCCCCGATCAGCTTGATCAGCAGGGCCAGGAACCCTCCCTGGAGGGGATCGATCTGCATCCTGGAGAGCTCGGGATAGCGTTCGGCTGTTTCCTCGATCACCTTCCGGCCCACCCTGCCCGCGTCCATAGAGCGAGAAGATGCGTATTCCAGTAGATCCTGGTCCGAGAGGTGCTTTCTCATTCAGACCAGGTTACCCGCCATGGGGTCGGTGACGAGAGCGACGGCCGACCGGACACCATCCGGATAGCCCGCTCTCGTGGATGGGGTGACCACCGGAGGCGCCCCCATTGACCCGCTCCGACCTCCCCGATCCGGATCGGTTTCCAAGCCCCCTCCCAGCAGTACGGTTAAGAGAACTGTCCCATGTCGTTGGACGCTTCTAAAACCACAGATGCCCGAACGTAGTCTCCCCGGACTCCGTTGGGGGCTCTTGCTGATTTTGGCGTTGGCGTGCACATCGGACGCCGGGGTGGATGGGGATGGCGCCACCTCTCCCGAGTCCGCCACAGTCGCCCCGCCATCTTCCTCCACGGCCCCTGCCGACGCGTCGACCACCGCGGCGGAGGCTGTCTCAACTACATCCTCGACCGCCGCCGCATCATCAACGACAACCACTCCGAGCGCTGTGGCCACCACCCTGGCGGTTACCACCACCACACCCGACGCAACCACCGAGGCCGGTGACCCCGTGGCGACCTCCCAGAGCACATCGACGACCGTTCCCCCGGCCACCACTTCCTCGACCGCCGCCGCATCATCCACAACGACCACGCTCGCCGATGATCTGACCGTCGTGGAGGTGACCCTCAGGGATGGGAGGGCGGTGGGAGGGGACAGGGTCGAGGTTCCCCTGGGCAATCGGATTTCGCTGCGGTTCGACTCCGATACCCGGGTGGTGGTGCACATTCACGGTTACGACGAGGAGTTCTCCGTGGAGGCCGGCGTGCCCACCGTTCACGAGTTTGTAGGAGACCTGCCCGGGATCTTCGAGGTGGAGGATCATGTGACCCACCGGCTGCTGATCGAGTTGAAAGTGTCGCCCTGAGGTGAGTGCATGATCCTGGGCCACGGCATCGGTGGGCGTCTCGACCTGCCCATTCCTTTCTTGTATTTCACCCTGGCGGCAACAACGGTGTTGGTGGTCACCTTCGTCATGCTGTCCGCCCGGTGGCCCGAGCCGCGCCTGCAGCATCCCACCTGGAGGGTGGTCGCCATGCCTCCCTGGATGAGACTGGGAGGGAGGATTCTGTCAGCGGCGTCGGTAATGCTGTTGGTATTGATGGTGTTGAGCGGGTTGCTCGGATCGGACGACGCCCTCGAAAACCCCGCGCCGGTAATGGTCTTCGTGGGGCTGTGGCTCATGTTTCCCTTCCTATCCGCCCTGGTTGGGGACTTCTACCAGGTGGTCGCTCCCTGGCGGGTCCTTGCCCGATGGCTGAAGCTCGACCGGCCGGGCGACCCGGGCATGTCGTCTCGGGTCGGATACTGGCCGGCGGCCGCCGTCCTCTTTGGGTTCACATGGTGGGAACTGGTGTCTCCGATCGGCAGCGTTCCCTGGTGGCTCGCCGTGATTGCCCTGGCCTACACCCTCTACATGCTGGTGACCATCGGTGTGTGGGGCAGCGAATCCCAGCTGACCGCGTGGGACGGCTTCGGGGCTTACAACTATCTGATGGGAGCCATCGGGCCTCTCGGCAGGAACCGGCATGGTGAACTGGTCCGGCGGAAGTGGTTGACAGGGCTCCCGATGGTGGCTGAGCGCCCGGGCCTTGACGCTCTGGCGGTGGTCCTGATCGGAGGAGTCACCTATGACGGCCTCGTGGGGATCCCATTCTGGCGCAACCAACTTGCCGGGCCGCTGGAGGACACCTTGTCGGCCACCGGGTTGGGCTGGCAGTGGGCGGAGGCGGTGGTGGGCACTTTCGGGCTGGTGGCGGTCGTCTTGATGGTCGGATGGGCCTACCACCTGGCCTGCGCCGTCTCAGCGATTCTCTCCGACGCCGACATGGGCCCGACCCGTATCCGGATCCGGTTCGCCCACACACTGGTCCCGATAGCCCTGGCATACGCGTTCGCTCATTATTTCACCCTCGTCATCTATGAGGGGCAGTTCTTCCTGACTGCAATCGCCGATCCCTTCGACCTGGGGTGGGATGTATTGGGAGTTGCCGATCGGGCAGTTGACTACACCCTGATATCGCCCACCGCGGTCTGGTACGTTCAGTTGGCGGCAGTGATAGCCGGCCATGTGGGAGGCGTGATTCTGGCCCATGACCGGGCCCTGGTTGACTTTCCGGGGGTCAAGGCCATACGATCCCAGTATCCCATGTTGGCGTTGATGGTGGTGTTGACCATGCTCGCTCTCTTCCTGCTGACGGCCGGATGATGACCTTCGCCCACATTCTCGGAGGAGGCTCCACCGACGAATGGGTCGCCTCCGGCGTGGTGCTGATCGGTCTGGTGTGGCTTTTGCGCCGGTCCGAGCGCCGGGCCCGTCAACGACGACAGCAAATGGAAGACGAGTCCTCGGCTGAGAGCCGGTGAAACGCCATGGGGGTCCCATCGGGACCGCCGGTGTTGAAGGTCCCATCGGGCTGTGTATCCTCGGTGGCGCATATGAGCGAGTTTCTGGCGGCGGCCGCAGCGGCCCTGAACGCACCCGAAGAACTGGTTTTGCGCTCGGCCGAAGCGAAGGCACAGGCCTTGGGGGGACCCGCCGACGCTTCTCTCCAGGCTGGGGGGGGCGGCGGGGCCGCCCC
>VXSV01000052.1 GCA_009837815.1 Acidimicrobiia bacterium | reverse complement strand
ATGGCGGTCCAACACGGATACCTGCCCACCTGGGTCGTGGGAGGCGAGTTCACCAACGCCGATCTCTACAACAAGTCGCTCTACAGATTGATGGAGGAACGGACCGCGTCTCATCCGGCCACCGCCGAGGAGACGATCGAAGCCGTGCGAGCCGACCGCATGCGAGCCGATCTGCTGGATGTGCCCGAGGGATCGCCCCTTCTCCTGGCAACCCGCCTGTCTCTCGACCGGTCCCGGCGCCCGGTCGAGTGGGTACGCGTGTGGTACCGGGCGGACCGCTATCGCTTCCGAGTGGAATTGCAACTCCCATGAACGACGTAGTGGGTAACGCCCGTGTCGAGGCCGGCGCCAGTGACGGCTATGCCGCCGGTTGCATCCGGGCTGGAATCCTCGGGAGGTTTGAGTCATGAATCCTTTGCTGCCCAAGAAACCGGACGCTCTGGCCGGCATCTTCGATCAGCCGAAACCGATCATCGGGGTCATCCACCTGCCGCCGCTTCCCGGAGCGCCGCGGTACGACGGCCAACCGGTGGAGGAGATCTACGCGGCGGGGGTGACGGATGCACTGGCCATGTCCCATGCAGGGATCGACGGGATCATCGTCGAGAACGCCTTCGACCTTCCCTTCTCCCGCCCCGAGGCGATCGGGCACGAGACGGTGTCAGCCTTGACCGGAGCATGCCTGCGGGTGGCCGACGCGGTGGAACTCCCGATCGGGATCACCTGCGTCGCCAACGGGGTGATTCCCGGCCTGGCGATCGCCAAGGCGGTGGGCGCGCGGTTCGTGAGAGCCAACCAGTGGGCCAACGCCTATGTGGCCAACGAGGGGATTATCGACGGCCCGGCCGGAGAGGCTCTCCGATACCGGTCGGCGATCGGCGCCCGCGACGTCCGGATCTTCGCCGACGTCCACGTCAAGTTCGGAGCGCACGCCATCACCGCCGACCGCTCGATCTCCGAGCAGGCCCGCGACGCCGAGTTCTTCGACGCCGACGTGCTGATCGGAAGCGGCCAGCGCACCGGATCTCCGACCGAGGCGGGCGAGATTCGCGCCATCCGGGCGGGAACCTCGCTCCCGGTGCTGGTTGGAAGCGGCTTGGACGTGGACAACGCGGCCCAACTCCTGTCGGTGGCAGACGGCGCCATCGTGGGGAGTTCGCTCAAATACGGAGGCACGTGGTGGAATCCGGTCGACCCTTCGATCGCCAGGAGGCTGATGAAGGTCGTGTCGAGCCTGAGAGACCGGACATGAACACCAGGCCGAGGAAAGTCAACACGGAAGCACCCTGCGGCTGTGGACGGCGCGGTTCGGCGTCCCGGCGTCTCACCGCTGGTGTGGCGGGATGAGCGCCGTCCTCACCCGATGCGGCGCATCGCAGCGCCAGAGTTCGCTTACCGGGCACACAATCCGCCTAACCGCCGATCTGATCGGTACCACCCAATCCGGCAGCGCCGAACGGGTGACCTGCTCTGAGTCGGCCGGGCACCTATGAACGAGGAAAAGAACCTGGGCAATCTTGGAATGGCACGGGTTAGGAAAGGAGTAGTTACTCGATGACTAGACGCAACACATGGATACGGGCACTGGTGGTTCTGGCCGCGCTGAGCCTGGTGGCGGCGGCCTGCGGCGACGACGCCGAGGAGGCGCCGGCCACCACCGCCGCGCCCGCAACCACCGCCGCGCCCACGACCACCGCCGCGCCCGAACCGGAGCCTGCCGGTTTCGACTGGAGGCAGGCCGAGGGATCCGAGGTCTCGCTCCTGTTCGTGTCCCACCCCTTCGTGGACTCGGTGGAGCCCCTGCTCGTTCAATTCGAAGACTTGACCGGCATCACCGTCAACGTGGAAACCCTGGCCGAAACGCAGGCCAACGAGAAGCTCCTGGCCGACCTGTCGACCGGCTCGGGCGTCTATGACGTCTTCATGTCGAGCCCGCTCCAGAACTGGCAGTACGCCACCGCCGGATGGCTGGAGCCGCTGGACGACTTCCTGTCGGACCCGGCTCTGACGGACGCCGACGCCTACCGGGTGGACGACTTCTTCCCCGGGATCCTGGGCGCCAACCGCTGGACACTCGAGGAACTGAGCGGACTCGGTGACGGGAGCCTGTGGGGTCTTCCCATCAACTTCGAGACCTACATGCTGGCCTATCGGCCCAGTGTTTTCGAGGAGAAGGGACTCGAGGTCCCCGGGACGTATGACGAACTGATCGACATCGCCGCCGAACTCAATGACGGCAGCGGGTCGCAGTACGGCATCGTCACCCGCTTCGACAAGTTCTGGGACCTCCCCTACCTGACCTTCGGCACCATGCTGGCCTCCTACGGGGCGACCCTCATCAACGACGACGGGACGCTCGGGGTATGCTCGGCCGAGTCGGTGGCGGCCACCGAGGACTTCATCTCCATCATCTCGGCGGGATCGCCCGAGGGCGCGGGCGCCTTCACCTGGTATGAGGCCCTCCAAGGGTTCTCATCCGGACAGTTCGCCCTCTCCTTCAACGAAGCCGACCTGTTCGCTCCGGTCTACCAGGACCCCGAGCAGTCGGAGGTCACCGGTGACGTGGGCTACGCGGTCACACCCGAGGGGCCGGCGGGCCGGGCCTCGGGTGCCTGGATCTGGTCGGTGTCGATGAGTTCGGGCTCCAACAACAAGGTGCCCGCCTGGCTGTTCCTCCAGTGGCTGACCTCGCCCGAGACCATGGTCCAGACCCACCTGGGCGGGAACATGAACCCGGTGCGCGCCTCTGCCTGGGCCGATGAGGACGTGGCCGACCTGGTCAACTCCTGGGGCGCCTACGAGGGACAGTACGTGGAGGTGGTGAGCGAGATGGGCCAGTACGCCCAGATCCTCTATCCCCCGCATGCCGAGCTCACCAGGGCGCTGGACCGCTGGGCGGAAGCCATCCAGCAGTCCTACTTCGAGGGTGGAAACGTCGAGGCGAACCTCTGCGCGGCCGAAGAAGACATCGCGGACATCCTCGGACTCTGACATCAAGGTGGGCGGCGGCGCGGCGTCCGTGAAGCGCTCCGAGCGCCCGGCACGCATGTCGGCGCCGCCCACCCGCAAAACACGCCGTCGGAACGGAGAGAGGCGGGCACTGGTAGCGATGCTCCTGCCCGCCTTTCTCCTATTAATAGGTGTGCTGGTCCCCTTCGCCGAGGGCGTGTGGACCAGCCTCACCAACGAGCGCCTCTACGCCACCACCGAGACCGAGTTCGTGGGCGCCGGCAACTACGCGGACCTGCTCGGAGAGGACGTGTTCGTCCAGGGGCTGTGGCTGGTGGTGGCCTTCGCGGTCCTGGTGCTGGCCATGCAACTGCCGCTCGGGATGGGAGTCGCCGCGCTGTTGAACGCGCCCACCCGGCTGCAGAAGCTGGGGCGTTCGGTGGTGGTGGCGCCGCTCCTGATACCGGCGGTGGTGGCCGCGCTGATCTGGAAGACCATGCTGCAGCCCACCGCCGGCATCGTCAACTGGGCCCTGGACCTGATCGGCGTGGGCCCCCAACCCTGGCTCACCTCCCCCGGCACCGCCCTGGTCTCGACCGCCATCATCGACACCTGGATCTACATGCCGTTCGTGGCGCTGATCCTCCTGGCCGGGATGCAGTCGGTCCCCGACGAGCAACTGGAGGCCGCCCGGGTGGACGGCGCCTCCGAATGGCAGACCTTCCGCCACGTGACGCTCCGGTGGCTGGTGCCGTATGTGCTTCTGGCCATGATCTTTCGGGCCGTGGACGCCATCAAGACCTTCGAGGTGATCTACGCCACCACCCGCGGCGGGCCGCTCAACGCCACCCGGGTGTTGCATATCCAGGCCTACGAGGAGGGATTCCGCTGGGCCAACACCGGCCGGGCCATGGCGATAGTGCTGGTGCTATGGGTGATCGTGTACATCGTGAGCGTGTTCCTCACCATCACCTGGAGGCGCCATTCGGGAGCGGCCGCCCTGTGACGGTGGGCACCCGCCGCCGCTCTCCCCTGGTCCCCCTGGGGTATGTGGCCTTCGCGGTGTTCGTGGCCTTCCCGCTGTTCTGGATAGCCACCATGGCCTTCAAGACCTTCGGCGACATCATCGCGGTGCCGCCCCGGTTCATCTTCTCCCCCACCCTCGACAACTTCACGGAGGTCCTGAGTTCGGGCTTTCCCCGCTACCTGCTCAACTCGATGATCGTGTCGGGAGGCGCGGTGGGGTTGGCACTCCTCGTGGGGTTGCCGGCCGCATACGTGCTGGCGCGGGGCAGGATCAGGGCCCGGGAGCACCTGGCCTTCACCTTCCTCTCGTTTCGCTTCGCCCCCGAGTTCGCCATCATCCTTCCCCTGTTCGCCATCTACCAGCGTTCGGGGCTGTACGACACCTACTGGGGTCTGGTCCTCGCCCATCAACTGCTGACCCTGCCGCTGGTGATCTGGATCTGCCGGGGGTTCATCGAGGACGTCCCCTACTCGCTGGAGGAGGCCGCACTGGTGGACGGCGCCGGCCCGTGGCACCGGCTCCGGCACGTGGTCGTCCCGGTCATCCGCCCCGGGATCGCGGCGGCGGTGATCATCGCCTTCATCACCAGTTGGAACAACCTGCTACTGGGCCTGGTGCTCAGCGGCCGCAACACCACTCCGGTGACCATGGGTATTCTCGAAGCGATGACCTTCGACCAGATCCGGTGGGGAGAGATGGCCGCTTCCGCCTTCATCGCCGCCCTGCCCGGGGTCGTGATCGCGGTCTACCTGCAACGCCACCTGGTGAGAGGCCTGACCATGGGCGCTCTCAAGCAATGACCGCCGAGATAGTCTCGGTCGGCGCCTGGGCGGCGTTCGACCGGATACTGGCCTTGGAGGGGGAGGTGGAAGACGGAGCGACCGTCAGCGTGATGTCCCACCCCCCGCACGAGGAGGTGTTCTTCGGCGACTGCAGCATCAACGTGGCCGCCGCCGCGGCCGCTCTGGGAGCCGGCGCCGCGCTCGCGACGGTGGTGGGCGAAGACTTCGAGACCTCCGGCTACCGGGATCACCTCGAAGCGCTGGGAGTGGACCTCCGGGGGGTGGTGATCCATCCGGGCGCCACCTCTGGGTGGAACCTGAACATCTCCACCCCCGGGGGTCTGAGTTTCTGCATCAGCCATCGGGACGCCTCCCGGTTCCAGGACTCCTATACGGTTCCCGGAGAAGTGGTGACCGAGGCCCAGTGGCTGGTGGTGAGCGAGTCCTTCGGCCGCTACACCCTGGATGCCGCTCGACTGGCCCACAGCGCCGGGGTTCCGGTGGTTCTCAACGGAATGGTGGGCTCGGCCGGGCCGATGGCGCCGGACTTCCTGGACGTCGCCTCGCTGCTGGTGATCAACCGTGCGGAGATGGGTGCCTTGGCTGAGATGGTGGGTCCCGACCACGGTCCTCTCCGGAGGGTGATCACCGAGGGTTCCCGGGGAGCGCAGGTGATCGACGGGGAACGCCAATGGCGCATCGAGGCGGTTGCGCCCCGGAGGGTGGCCGATCCCACCGGCGCGGGGGATGCCTTCACGGCGGCCACTGTGGTGGGTCTATCCTCCGGCCTGGCTCTACCCGACGCCGCTCGGCTGGGAAGCGCCGCAGCCAGTTTCGTGGTGGAAGAGGTGGGATGCCAGACCAACCTGCCCACCCTGGAGGCGTTGGAGAACCGACTGGAAGGAAGGCTGTGACCCAACGCAAGATCGACGCTCACATCCATTTCGGGACCGACCCGCACGTCGCCTCCAAGACGATGGTCCCCTACCTGCGTCCCGACGACCCCGAGTCGGCGATCCGCTTCCTCGAGGAGCAGAACGCCGAACTCGGGATCCTGTTTCCCCACGATCGCATCTTCACACCCCCCTGGGACGCCGACTACAACAAACAGAACGAACAGGTCGGGCGGGCCGCCACGGCCTATCCCGACCGCCTCATCGGGGTGGCCCGGATCAACCCCACCTTCGGAGCGGAGCACACCGCCGGGTTGCTGGACCGCTACGTCGAGTCGTGGAACTGCCGGGGGGTGAAACTAGTGGCGGGATACGACTACTACCGACCAAACGACATGTCGGTGATGGGTCCGCTCCTCGACAAATGCGAGGAACACGACCTCACGGTGCTCTTCCACTCCGGCGACGCGCCGCGCGACCTCCCCTCGCTGCAGGCCCAGGCGGCCAAGCGATACCCGCGGGTCCGGTTCCAGTTGGCCCACATGGGCATGCACCTATTCCTCTGGGAGGCGATCATCGCCGCGCAGGAGCACAAAAACATCTGGTGCGACATGTCCCAGGCCTTCACTTACGACATCGCCATCTTCCTGGCCGAAGCCGGACCGGAGAAACTCCTGTACGGGACCGACGCACCCTACCAGTCGCCCCGGGTGGAGTCACAGAAGGTCCTGGACGCCACCTCCGATCCCGCGGTACGGCACGCCGTGTTCTACGAGAACGCCCTCAAGGTCTGGCGACTCGAAAACCGTTGATCCGCCTTAAAACCCTCCCGTCGAGAGCGACTGGGTACCGCTATCCAGCGTGGGCTAGTGGAATCTTGGCTAGCCGTTCCGAAATGCGGTCTTGGGTGGTCTCAAGGTCGTATT
>VXSV01000095.1 GCA_009837815.1 Acidimicrobiia bacterium | reverse complement strand
ACTCCACCCTCCCCCCGGCGCCCTGCAGTCCCAGCAGCTTCCGGATTCCGACCGGAGGCTTGGTGGTCACCGCCACAACCCCCATCGCCTCTGCAGCCGTCTGGCCCAAACGCTGAATGGGCGCATCCGAATACGCCGCCACAATCTCGGCCGACGCCAACGGGTCCGGGCTGTCCCACCCCAACCCCACGTCACCGCCCAGCACCCGCTCCGCCGATCTCACCATCTCCGCATGCACCCAGGTCGCCACCCCCTTGGTCTCCAACGCCCGATCAAACACCACGAACAACACCGGCGCCCACCCCCGGATCAGCAGCCCGGCCAGCCCACCGCCGGCGACTCCCAAATAGCCAACGTCTCCAGCCTCTCCCCCACCAACCGGGCGACCATGTCCGCATCCACCTCCAAGGTCACATCACCAGGATCCACTGCACGCAACTGTGCAATCAGCACCGCGCACCCACCGGGCAGGCGCCCGAACACCGCCACGTCGCCGGCCCGCGGGCCCGGCCCGGCCCACAACGACGCGTCCACCGGGAACCGCATCAAAGTCGCCGTATCGTCGTCGGGCGCCAAGGTTCCTTCCACCAACACCGCGGCGGGCACCACCACCCCATCGGGCAACGCCACCGACGACACCGCCCCACCCGATAGCATCTCCCTGGTGGCGAACAGCGGCGCCAACGACTCCGGCGCCGGGACGATCACGAACTCGCCCGCCTCTCCTGCACGCCACTCGCCGGTGGTCACCGCCACACCCACCGTCGGTTCCTCGTCTCCCCTCAGGAGCCAAATCGAAACCAAGCCCACCACCAACGTCGCCACGATCCACGCCCACTGCGCGGGCGCCAACCCCAACATCCGCGATTCCAACACCTATTCATCACCCCCGAAACCGGTCGTGGTCCTCTCCCAATCCGAGTAGTCCACCAACCTTCGCACCAGCGACACCCCCGAATGCAATTTCACCAGATCCGTTCTCACCCGGCCGTCATCCGTGGTCTGCACCCGCGCATACAACGACCACTCCCACACTGCCGTGTAGGGCAGGAAGAAGGCACACTCTTTTTCCGGATCCGTCCCATCCACATCACACCACTCCGAAGGGTCAGGATGGCGCCTTTCCAGCGCCTCCCAACGAACCCGCGTATCTCCCTGCTCCTCAGACGACATCCGATTCCACCTATTCACCCAGTCCTGGGCCACCGACCCGATCTTCAGCCGCTCCGTATACGACCAAGGCTTCAACGAATTCCACCTCGACCACGTCTCCACCGAATACCACTGACACCCTCCGTCATCCTCCACTGCCGCCGCGGAGGCGCCGGTGGCCACCGGCCACACCGGCGGCTCGGACGACGCAGGCGACGAGATCTTGTCCGACGCAATGAACCAGTACGACCCGCCTGCCTGGGGAGGCTCGTCACCGGCCCACACCGCATCAACCGACCCGTCATTGGCGAACGACGTCTCCCAACCCACCAAATCGCCAATCGAATCCCGCAGCTCCTGGGCCTGAACCGACGACAACCCGTTCGAACACACCAACGGAACAGCCGTCGTGGTAGTCACCGATAGAGCGGTAGTAGTCGTGGTGGTTGTGGTCGTCGCACAGGGAGGCACAGTCCCCGAACGATGGCTACGACCCGCGTGATAGGTATACGTCTGTGACACCCCCGACAGACAGGCCGGACGCGGAGGGTGATCCGCATGACACCCCGACCCAAAAGCATGGGTATCCCCCGTGCACTGCGGCCCGCCCCTTGATCTGGTAGTGGTCGTCGTAGTGGACGTGCTGGTGGTTGTCGAAGACGACGCGGTGGTTGTAGTGGGCGCACGGGTGGTAGTCGAAGACGATGTGGTGGTCGGGGGCGCACGGGTGGTAGTCGTCGTGGGGATCGTTGTGCTCGTCGTAGCAAGAACATGGGTATGGGGTACGTACTCGCGACAGTTCGATCCCAGGCCCCCGGCCCAAAAGCCCGAACACTCCAGCCGCGTCTGGGTGCTGACATTCGAACAGGCGGGGTCGGAGCCCGGAGTGCATGGCACCATGACGGTCCAGACCTTCCACTGTTCGCACTGGCCGTACCAGTCCCACGAGAGGCATTTGCGGCGATTCTCGGGTTTGGTCCCGACATATGTGGTGGTCTGGCTGACCGTTCCCGGTCGGGTTCTGGTATCCGCTTCGGACTGTTCAGGCGAGGGGAGCAACACCAATACCACCGCGGCGGCCAGCACCAGACCCGCCGACCAGAGAATGGAGCGGTGGCGCAGAAGGACCTGCGCGGGAATCACGAAGGAGGCACCCCCAAATACTCACCCTCGAAGCGGGGCAGGCCCCGATCCAGCCGGTACAAGGTGCTCGGATCATCATTTGCGCGGGGATCGACGTAATACAGGCGGGTGTTGGGCGGCGGGAGAGACTGGTCGAAGAACCGTGAGTCGGGAAAGTGGGGAGTGGGATCGTCAGGACACCGCACCTTCCTTTCTGCGACATAGTCAGGAAAGTTCGCAATGGTGCGGTCCATTCTGTCGCAGAACTCCCGGTAAGACTGTCGCCAGGTTCCGTCGGCGGTGCGAACCATCAACGTCTCGATCCAGTCCACGGGGCCTCCGATCCGGAAGTCTCCCCGCAGACGCTTCTCGGGCACTTCCCGGCCTTGGGCCGCCCTCCATTCGTAATAGCGGATGGCCGCCTGCCGCTCCTCCTCGTTCAGATCCCGTACCGGCCAAACCGCCCGCCACTCAAGAAGGATCATCGACGCCTGCGCAAAGCCTCCCCGCCACTTGACGTCCCTGATCTCAATGGTTTGCGTCGCCCGGCCGACAGGCCCCATCCCCGAAGCTATGAACGGATCCTGTACATTGTCCACCGCCTCCAACAGGTCGGCAAGAACCTGGCCGTCCCGCACCGCGGCCATACGCTGGTCGACCGCGCCGGACCACGCATACTCGATAGCGGTCCGGACAGCTTGGAGAGTGCAGGGATCATCGACGGGCTGGTTCTTTCTCCACACCTCCTCCACCGGTGCGCATTCCCGCCCCAGAGCCTGAGCAGTCCCTGGAAAGCGCGGCGCCGCAAAGGGAGCGGTGGGACGGATCGAAGGGCCGGGCGGAAACTCGACGTCCCAGTCCGCGGCCCACGAACCACCCACGCGGGTGACGGCCACCGTCAGCGTCTCCCCAAGGGGAAAGGTGAGCATCACCGATATCTGGTTCGGATGCTCAACCCAGCCCACGTCGTAGCGGTGGGGGAAGTAGATCCCGCCCGTTTTCTGCAACTGAACGTTGTGGACCAGTTGGATCGCCTGCCAGAACGTCGCCCGTTCCGCGGCGCTGTCCTCCCGGAGGCCGTGATAAAGGCGGTAATAGCGATAGGTTCCCCAGTCACGCTCGGACTCGTTCAGATGCCAATCATCCGCCCCGACAGAGTGCGGATCAACCCGCGCCAGCGCTTCAACGATCAAACCGGGGCGCCACCACTCGACAGCCACCTGGTCTGCGCCCCCGCTGCCTTCCTTCAAATCGTCCTGCTCTTGGTTTTCCCCGACTTCTTCTCTGTCTTGACCCTCCTCCGGTTCGGGATGGGGATCCTGGACCGTAGCCAGGGGCCCGCACTCCTGGATGTCGGTGTTCCACCTCCCCCCGGCGGCCTCACAGACATCGGCAGAAAGGAGATCGTCGAGGCTCACAACGTCGGCTTCGGCAACTTCCTCGGGGGTTGCCGGTGTGTCCTGAGGTGTGATCGGGGTGTCGTCCGGGTGGTGGGGATGGCACTCACCGCCTTGGTGGGCGTGGGTTCTGTCCGGACACTTTTCTTCGACCGCCATTCCAGGGAGGTCCATCTCGACGTCCTCTCCTTCTGCGGCGCCGTCGGTGGTGGCGGGAAGCAACCGAGGCAGCGCTGTTGTGCCGGTCGCGGCAGGCGCCGGTTCGGTGGCGGGCTGGTGAGCGTCATCCCCGCAGGACACCAGGAACAGGGCCATCAGGGTGATAGCGCGGACGGTTGTCATCAGGAGAGCCCCTGCTTTCGGCTCGTCAACATCCATGCACCGTGTTGAACACCCCCCAGCTCCCGCTTCACTAGCCCACGACCAGGGAAATCAGTTCCGTCACCGGATAAGACTCGGTGGAGGAGGTGTTGGGGATCGTCAGGGTCTTCATCCCGCTGCCCACCGCATACCAGCCCGACCAGACGAAGGACGTTGCGATCTCATAGGCGCCGATCGCGGCCCGGCATCTGGGGCCGTCCTCGTCACAGGTCTTGGTCTGGTAGGTGTGGCCGGCCACGCCGTCCGGATAGCCCGTCAGTCGGGAGTAGAGCGCTTCGCCGAACACTTGGGCGGGACCATCGTCCCAGTCGATCCTCACCTGGCGCACTTTTACCTCTGCCCGCAGCGTTCGGCCGGTGTAGGGAGAGGTCGAGGCGTGAGTCCAGGCAGCCGGAGTGCTCAATGCCGCAAAGGTCTCGATGCCGACCAGGCCTCGGGGTGACGAAGGGTTGAAGGACACTTGGGGAGCCTGATGGGTGTAGTCCCCGATCCGGCTCCACACATAGCCCTCGATCTCTTCTCTCTCCACCCCCGTCCAGGTACACCGCCGGGCCGTTCCCACCACCCTGTGCCCACCCGGTTTCCCGGTGGAGGACCAGCCATAGGTCAGGTCACCGTCCTCGTGGAGGTCCAGGAACACCCATTGACTGGACTTGGTCCCCATGTAGAAGCAGCCGCCGGAGCTGATTTGCAGGTCAAGACTGCCGAAAGGGGGTCTGTAGGGGGACCCTCGGCGGTCGGTGTGGATACAGGAGGTCACGGGATAGACCTCCCCGGTCTCTTCGTCTATTGCCGCCCTGACCGTGCACACTCCCTTCGAATGGGTAGGCGCCGCCGCCGCGGCGGGGAGTGTCTGGGCCAGTCCCGCCGCCACCAATGCCCCGCATACCCAAGCCTTCAACATCCCGGGAATGCTCACGGCCCCTCTGCCCATTACTCAACCTTCCCACCGGGCTCTGCAACCTTTGCCTGGGTGGGGAAGAGGCAGGGGTGGCGGAGTCCACTCCGGACCAAGGGAGGAGTCCGGACGCCCGCATCCACCCGCCACCAGAGCCGACAATCTCTCGTTTTACCGTTGATGCCGGCCAACTTGCCCCTGCCTCTTCACTTCCCCTCCTTTATAAAGGTGGCAAGAGGGAAAGCTACCTACGTCGCAGGGCTCGAAAAGGAGGATTCGGCGGGTGTTGTGTCGCGACCTTCCGGAACTAATCGCGACGATGGAACGGCGTCTACCCGGCGGGCCGGGACCCGCGTATCGGAGCCAACCGCCACGGGGGGAGTTCCGGTCGAAGGGTCCGCCGCGTTGGCCACCGGAGCGGGAGCCGGCCGAGGCTGAGGACGGCGACTAACCGGTCTCTCAGGCCAACAAACCCGACGACAGGAACTCAAGGTCTATGCGTTCCTAATCGCTATTTGCACTAACAGTGAGTGGAAGTATTATCGAACTATCTCAAAATCGATAATAAGGCGAGGCCTAATGGTCGCTGACAGTTCAAAACGACAACAATGGACATCCGGAATTACCAGAAAGACCTTACAAGGGTATAGGGCATTTTTCCCCGCGGCGCTGCCTGTATCTCTCGACTATCCGCAGGAGACGGTAAGGAAACTGGTAAGGGCGACAGCCGCTCTACACCGTCTGGAGGGCGTGGTCCGGGGCCTCGGATCGATCGAGATGCTTACCTTCCCCTACATTCGCCTGGAAGCAGTTCTGAGTTCCAGGATTGAAGGAACTGTGACCACAGTAAACCAACTGCTCGAGTTCGAGGCGGCGAGTCAATCTAAGGCTTCCGACGACCTCCGGGAGGTCTACAACCATCTTCGCTCCCTCGACTACGCAGTTGGTCGCTTGAGTGACCTGCCGATCAGCATCAGATTGATCCGAGAGACCCACCGAGTCTTGATGCAGGACGTTCGAGGACACCATGCCGCCCCCGGCGACTTCAGAACGACCCAGAACTGGATAGGCTTCCCCGGCTCAACGCTGGAAACCGCGAGTTTCGTACCGCCACCCCCGACCGAGGCCAAGGCAGCAATGGGCGAACTCGAAACGTTCCTACATGACCGGCGGTTGCCCGACCTCATAGCAATAGGTCTCGCCCACTACCAATTCGAAGCGATCCACCCTTTCGCAGACGGCAACGGTCGGATTGGGAGACTCCTGATCATTCTCATGCTTATGGAGCGGGGAATCCTTGGCCGTCCAGTGCTTTACCCGTCAGTGTTCTTTGAGCAACATCGCGAGGATTACTATCGACTGCTCGGATACACCAGTCGAGCCTCAGACCCTTTTCCCTGGCTTGATTTCTTTCTCGGGGGGCTCGCCGCGGTGGCAGTTGACGCAACAAGAAGGGCAGTAAGCCTCGTCGAACTCCAGCAACGCATCCGTGAACGACTTCTCGAGGTTCGCGCAACATCCACGGCGCTTCGGCTGGCCGAAAAGTTGTTTGGCCGGCCCCTTACACAGGTTGGCACAGCAGCCACAGCCCTGGGGGTCTCCTATGCCACGGCCCAGCGGGCCATAGACAGCCTCACCAACGCCGGGCTCTTGGAGGAGATCACGGGCAAGCGCCGCAACCGCTTCTATGCGGCCAGAGAAGTCATTGACATTGCATACGGCTTCGGCGACCTTTCTATCGAAGACGATCCGTCATCCTGAAGCCAGCGGAGTTGACCTAACCCCCCCCACGTTTCGCCGGTTCTGCCGGACTAAGTTTACCCGGCGGTTACAATAACACTCCCGTGGGTG
>VXSV01000066.1 GCA_009837815.1 Acidimicrobiia bacterium | reverse complement strand
CCGGTGCCCCCTTCGCCGACCTCCAGACGACCCCAGGACGGCGAGAGAAGTCGTCCGGCGGAAGGCGCATCCCCGGATTTTGAATTCAAGGCGACCGACAGCCCGGGGCGGTCGCACTCCGGCGGCGGTCGACGCCGACGTGGACGGGGCCGCCGACAGCCCTCTCACTCCAACATCCCCGAGAGCGAGATGGAGGTGAGGGAAGGGCTGCTGGACATCCTCCCCGAGGGCTACGGTTTCCTCCGGGTGTCGGGATACGGGCCGGGCGAGAGCGACGTCTACGTCTCCGCCGGCCTCATCCGCCGCATGCAGCTTCGCAAGGGAGACCTGGTGGGCGGGCCGATCAGGCCTCCACGCTCGCAGGAGAAATACCCGGGAATGGTGAGGGTGGAACACGTCAACAAGATGGAACCCGGCGAGGCAATGCGTCGCCCCAAGTTCGACAAGCTGACGCCGCTCTTCCCCGACCAGCGGCTCCGCCTGGAGTTGGAGGGAATGCCCACCCGGACCCTGGCTCGCCTCATCGACCTCATCTCGCCGATCGGCAAGGGCCAGCGCGGACTGATCGTCTCCCCACCCAAGGCAGGCAAGACCACCGTGCTGAAGGAGATCGCCCAGTCGATAATCATCAACAATCCGGAGTGTCGGCTGATGGTGGTGCTGGTGGACGAGCGCCCCGAAGAGGTGACCGACATGCAGCGATCGGTCAAGGGCGATGTGGTGTACTCCACCTTCGACCGGCCCGCCGAGCAGCATACCCAGATCGCCGATCTCGCCTTGGAACGCGCCAAGCGCATGGTGGAGACCGGACTGGACGTGGTGATACTGTTGGACTCCATAACCCGGCTGGCCCGCGCCCACAACCTGGCGGCGCCCGCATCGGGGCGGATGCTCTCGGGCGGAATCGACGCCACCGCCCTCTATCCGCCCAAGCGATTCTTCGGAGCAGCCCGCAACATTGAGGAAGGCGGGAGTCTGACCATCCTGGGCACCGCCCTGGTGGAGACCCGGTCCAAGATGGACGAGGTGATCTTCGAGGAGTTCAAGGGCACCGGAAACATGGAGCTGCGGCTGGATCGGAAGCTCGCCGACAAGCGGATCTATCCGGCGGTTGACATCGAATTGTCCGGTACCCGGCGCGAAGAGCTGCTGTTCACCGTCGACGAACTGCCTCAGGTCTGGAAACTCCGGCGGGTGCTTCTCTCCCTCGACCCGAGCGCCGCCATCGAGTTGCTGATCGATAAACTCCAGAGTTCCCCTTCCAACAAGGTGTTCCTGGCAGAGGTGGCCAGAAACACCGGAGATCGAGTCAGATCGGTATGAAAGCAGGCATACATCCCCAGTACGACCTGACCACGGTCACATGCTCCTGCGGCGCCAGTTTCGTAACCAGGACCACCAGGCCGCCCACCATGAGCGTGGAGTTGTGCAACGAGTGCCATCCCTTCTACACCGGAGAGCAAAGGCTGGTCGACACCGGCGGACGGGTGGAGCACTTCCAAAGGCGCTACGGAGAAGCGGCCGAAGTTCGCTCCAAGCGGTACCACAAGAAGACCACGGCTCCTACTGAAGCGTCTTCGTCCACCCCCGAGGAGGCGGACGCCGAGGGGTCTTCGACTCCCGCTACCGGAGCCTCAACTCCGGAAACAGGACCCGAGGCGCCGGAGACCGAAGGCGCCTAACCAACCCCTGTTCGTTTTGAGGGCCGAATCCCGACCTGTCCCAGCGCCTCAATCCGAATTGCTGACGGTGGGGGGGCAAGCGCTGATCGAGGGTGTGATGATCCGCGCCCCGGAGGCCTGGGCGGTGGCCGCCCGACGCACGGATGGCGTGATCGTGGCCGAGCGGAGGGAACTTCCCCGCCTCTCTACCCGCAGTTGGGCCGCTCGAGTCCCGTTCCTGCGAGGCATCCTGGTCCTGTTCGAATCACTCAACCTGGGATTCCGCTCTTTGGCCTGGTCCGCAGAGATCGCCGCCCAGGAACCGGGTGAGGATCACGAGGGCGCCCAAGGTCCCCAGGAAACGCTCGGCTGGCAACTCTGGGTGTGGATGGCGGTGGCCCTCTCCTTCTTCGCGGCGTTCTTCATGGTGGTCCCCGCCACCGTAGCCCGGCTGACGGCCGGCGAATCCGGGTTGGCGTTCGGTTTCTTGGAGGCGGTAATCCGACTTGGCCTGTTCATCGGCTATCTGTGGACGATCGGCCGGATGTCGGACATCAAGAGGGTATTCGCCTACCACGGCGCCGAGCACATGACCATTCACGCCTACGAGCAGAAGGAGTCTCTTTCCGTGGAGACCGTTCTCAAGTACCCGCCCGAGCATCCACGGTGCGGAACCAACTTCCTCCTGCTGGTCGTGATCATCTCGATACTGGCCTTTGCGCTGGTGGGCAACCCCGGTTGGCTGGTCCTGATCGTCAGCCGGGTGATCCTCATTCCCGTGATCGCGGCCATCGCCTATGAGATCCTGAAATTCGGCGGTAGGAAGCAATCGCAGCTCCTGGGCAGATGGCTTGCCGCGCCCGGACTGTGGCTGCAGAAGCTGACCACCAATCAACCCGACCCGGACCAGGTCGAGGTGGCAATGACCAGCCTGCTGGCCGCGGTGGACGCCACCGAATCCGACCGTCTCATCACCAGCGGAGCCATACCCTCGGTGGTTATGGAAGCCCTGGCGCGATGACCGATCCGGTTTGGCGGGAGCGTATCCCCGTGTTGGAACGGCAGTTGGCCGAAGTGGAGAGGTCCATGGCGCAGCCGGATGTGATCTCCGACCACCGGCGGCTGGCCGAAGCGGGCCGGCGCCGGGCGGAGCTCTGGCCGATCGTGAAGGCCGCCCGCGACTGGCTGGCAGCCGTGGAGGAGGCCGGGGAAGCCGAGGAGCTGGCCGAGTCCGACCCGGGGCTCCGGGAAGAACTGTTGGAACTGGCCGAGGAGCGGCGTCGCGATGCCGTCCGCCTGGAAAAAGAGTTGGAGGTCCTGATGGTCCCCGCCGATCCCGACGACCATCGGGACGTGATCCTGGAAATCAGAGCGGCGGCCGGAGGCGACGAAGCCGCCATCTGGGCCGGTGATCTGCTTCGCATGTATCAGAAGTTCGCCGACCGGCACGGTTTGCGCACAGAGGAGATGGATTCCTCTTCCTCCGGTGTGGGTGGATACAGCAAGGTCTCCTTCGCCGTCAAGGGTCGGGGATCGTATGGAATGCTTCGTTATGAAGGCGGTGTGCACCGCGTGCAGCGGGTGCCCAAGACCGAGTCCCAGGGGCGGGTTCACACCTCCACGGCTACCGTTGCCGTCTTGCCGGAGGCCGACGAGGTCGAAGTAGAGGTGAGTCCTGACGAAGTCCGGGTGGACGTGTTCCGCTCATCCGGCCCGGGCGGCCAGTCGGTCAACACCACAGACTCGGCGGTGCGCATCACCCATCTCCCCACCGGTTTGGTGGTGAGTTGCCAGGACCAGAAGAGTCAGTTCCAGAACAAGGAAAAGGCCTTCAGAGTGCTGCGCGCCCGCCTGTACCAGTTGGAGATAGAACGCCGCCAAGCCGGCATCGCCGGCCAGAGAAGATCCCAGGTGGGGGGCGGCGACCGATCGGAGAAGATCCGCACCTACAACTTCCGGGACAACCGCGTAACCGACCATCGCATCGGGCTCACCCTGAAGTCGCTGGACAGGGTGCTTGAAGGAGAGATCGACCAGATAGCCGGCGAGTTGGCGGCTCGGGACCGGTCCGAAAGACTGGTCTCCTCACTCTCGACGCCGCCCTCGGAGTGACCAACTCGACCCCGATGGCCTCCCTGGCGCTGTCACCCCTGCAGATCTCCCGGCGCAGTGGGCTTCCCTACCACGAGGTGCGCCGCCTGATCGAAACTCTCACCGAGGACCGCGTGGAGGCCGACCGGCCCTTGCCCCCCGGGGTCGCGGCGGCGACGGAGACATTGATCAGAAAACGCCACGCAGGGGTCCCGCTCCAATACCTGGAGGGGTACGTGGACTTCGGCCCGATACGGGTGTCCGTGGACGAGAGGGCGCTGATACCCAGGCCCGAGACCGA
The DNA here is from genome assembly GCA_009837815.1 of Acidimicrobiia bacterium. Lineage (GTDB taxonomy): Bacteria > Actinomycetota > Acidimicrobiia > Spongiisociales > ZC4RG35 > Bin76. The sequence continues at coordinate 2,753 of VXSV01000066.1, read as the reverse complement.
GCAGTTGTGGGAACTGGTCACCCGGTTGGTTCCCGCTTCCCTGGCATCGGTGATCCTGGACATCGGGACCGGCTCGGGCGCCCTGGCCCTGGCCTTGGCGCATTCTTATCCGCGGGCGGAGGTGATTGCCACCGACATCTCTTCGGCGGCCCTGGACTTGGCCCGAGAGAACCTCAGCGCCAACCGCTGGGTGGCCGGACGGGTTCACCTGGTGGAGGGCGACCTCTTTGGCGCCGTGCCATCTTCTTTGCGAGGCGGCGTTGACATAGTGGTCTCCAATCCGCCCTACGTCGCAGAGCCGGACTGGGCCGGCCTTCCCGCCGAGGTGAGGGCCGAGCCCTACCCCGCCCTGGTGGCGGGGCCTCGTGGCACCGAGATACTGGTGAGGCTGGCTGCCGAGGTTGGCGATTGGCTGAAGCCATCCGGGACGGTGGCCGTTGAAGTCGGCGAAGGCCAAGCCGATGAGGTGCTGGATGCCTTTGTGGCCGGGGCCGTCACCGCCAAGGTCCACCGCGACCTGGCCGGACGATCCCGCTACGTGTGGGGAGGGCCGGTCGAATCGTGACCACCCCGCTGTTGGGCCGGGCCCGCCAATTGCTGGCCGAAGGGAAAGTGGTGGGATTGCCCACCGACACCGTATACGGGCTTGCCTCCCATCTTTCGGCCCAGCAGGCGCTGTTCAAGGTGAAGGGACGCCCGGCCAAGAAGGCGATTGCCGTGCTGGTGGGGTCTGTGGCCGACGCCCTGCAGTTGGCTGAATTGCCCCCGCTTGCCCGAGAGTTGGCCGACGCCCATTGGCCGGGTCCGCTGACGCTGGTTCTCACCTCCAAAGGCTCTACGGTGGACAACGGCCCGAAGACCGTCGGACTCCGGATGCCGGATCACCCTCTCGCCCTCGAACTGTTGGACCTGTGCGGGCCGCTCGCCGTCACATCCGCCAACCGGTCGGGACACCCCCCAGCCCGATCCCACTTGGAAGCACAGGAAATCTTCGGCGAACGGATAGAACTATATTTGCCGGGCGAATGTCCGGGAGGCGTAGCCTCCACCGTGATAGAGGCGTTGGCCGACTCCGATCCCAAGGTGCTGCGACCAGGCCCGGTCAGCCTAAAGGACGGGAGATGAATTCCCGTGGACTCTTAACCTCAGGGAATTCTGGCTAGCGTTGCTTGCAGACCCTTGTGAGAGTAGACGGCATCAATGAGTGGTGACCTTACGCTTTTGGCACACCTGGTGCCGAGCCTGACCACCCAGGTAGAGGACGCGGCCAGCAAGGCCTTGGCGTTTATTCTCAACAAGTCGGAGTCCTGTCGCCGTGCCTTAGGGTGCTTCCTTCAGGGTGAGGGGCTCGAGCCGATAAGAATCTCCCGGGTGGCGACGCAGATTGAATTTGAAGACAAGTCTCGTCCCGATGTGGTTGGCTACGACGAAAGCAACGACCCGCGAGTTTTCGTCGAGGCCAAGTTCTGGGCTGAACTGACCGACAGACAGCCGAACGCCTACCTGGAGAACCTGCCGGGGAACGGCCCGGCGGTTTTGCTATTCGTCGTCCCCACCGCCCGCCTCGAGTCTCTTTGGGGGGAGGTGAGACAGCGAGCTTGCGAGAAACATCCGTTGGTGGTAATCCGAGAATCCGATAACCTGCGAAGCGGGGCAATCAAGGACGGCAACCGTCACCTGATGATGACTGGTTGGCGCGATGTCCTCGCTGCCCTGCATGGAGCCGCCACCTCGGCAGGCGAAAAGGAGACGGAGTTCGAAATTGCCCAACTACAGGGATTGACTGATTACGTGGAGATGGATCTGGCCGCATTCACGCCTTTGAAGGCGGAAGAGTTGGAACGAGACATCCCGCGCCGGATGTTTTCGCTAGAGCGGCTGGTAGATCAGACGGTCGAACAGGTTCAAGCCAAGGAATCGGTTCGGAACCAGAGAGCAGGAGGGGGCGGGTACGGCAAGAGTTTCTATCTCAACGGCGTCCCAATTTGGTTCGGAATACATCTGCGGATGTGGGCCCGGCACGGAACATCACCGCTGTGGGTGTATCCCTGGGAGAAAAGAGACCGCGAATTGCTGCATAAGAAATATGCCACCCCCGACGGCAAATGTGCCACCCCCGACGGCAATCACTTTCCTTTGGACCTGCCCGTTGATGTGGACTACAGCGCTGTCTTGAAAGAAACCGTGTCCCAGATCGAAAAGATGGGCTGTCTGTTCAAAGGGCACGCGGAAGCGAAACAGGGCTAGGAACGGCGAACGGCCCGGATCAGCCTTACTGGGACCCCGTCCAGGCTTTCGTCCCCGGCTCGTTCGATCCGGAAGCCCGCCTGCTCCAACAGTCCACCGAGGCGGGCGGTGTCTATCTCGTGGAAGAAACCCGGCTCACCGTGACGGCTGTCGTCGTAGGAGTCATGCCGGGGATGGGCGGGATCACTGAACTGCTCATCCAGGAGCAGGAGACGGCCGCCCGGTTTCATCACTCGACCCAACTCTGTGCAGGCGCCTTGATCATCGCCCCAGTGGTGAACGCAGTTGATGGACCAGGCGCCGTTCACCGTGGCGTCGTCAAGGGGGATCTCCTCGGCCTTGCCCTTCTTGATCGACAGGCGGTCGGCCAATCCCGCCGTCCGGCGGCGAAACCTCATGATCCCCCTCATCAGCGGTGAGGGGTCCAAACCAAAGACCCTTCCGTCGCCCACCCGCCGGGCAGCAGCCAGGACCGCTGGACCCATTCCCGCCCCCACGTACAGCAT
>VXSV01000044.1:3954-6887 GCA_009837815.1 Acidimicrobiia bacterium | reverse complement strand
GGCTACGGCGGAGGCGTTGTTGGCCGAGGGTGGGAGGGTCTGGTGTTTCGACCTGGCCTCCGAGCGCCTCCGGGAGGCCACCGACGGCATGGAGGGACCGGGAGCAGCGGTACCGGTGGTGGCCGACATCTCTAATGAGGGGTCGGTGGCCGAGGGTTACCGGCAGGTCTCGGATGCAAGCGGTGGGGTGCTGGCGGGGCTGGCGCACTGCGCGGCCATCGGCCGGGCGCACCTCTTCGAGGAGATGACCTGGGAGGACTGGGAGGTGGAGTTGAAGGTAAACGTGTACGGGACCTATTTGATGACCAAGCACGCCGTTCCGTTGATGCGCGCCGCCGGAGGGGGCCGGATTGTCAACATCGCCTCCAACGCCGCCAAGGTGCCCGGCCCCTATTCGGCGCCCTACAACGCATCCAAGGCGGCGGTGATCAGCCTGACCCGTTCCTCGGCCAAGGCCCTAGCGCCCGACATCGCGGTCAACTCCATCTGCCCCGGCCACGTCGACACCCCGATGAGGAGCGGCTTCGGCGTGGAGGCGGGCCGGCTTGTGGAAGGGGTGGACCTCGACGCGGCGGCGGCCACCGCCCAGCTGGGAAGGCCCGCCCTTCCCGAGGAGATCGCTTCGGCGGTGCTCTTCCTGCTCAGCCCCGCCGCGGTCTTCGTCAACGGAGAGGACCTTAACGTCAACGGCGGGATAGTGATGTACTGAAGCCGGCGCCCGGCGAGAGCCGGGCCGGACGCTCCGGGGTAAGGTGATGGTTTTGGCAGGAACGAAGTGAGCAGCAAGTGACCGCGATTTCCCCCGCAACGCTCTTGGAACTCTACGAGTCGATGGTGACCATGAAGCTCTGGGATCAGACCGCGCTGCGTCTGCTGCAGGAGGGGAGAGTCCTGGCCGGCTACCACTCCGGGCGGGGACAGGAGGCGATACCGGCGGGCGGCGTGGCGCCGTTGCGCCGTGACGACTATCTGATGTACGCCCACCGGGGGTTCGGGTACACCATCGCCAAGGGGATGTCTTTGGCCGCCATGTTCGGCGACCTGATGGCCAACACCGCCGGCGCCACCGGCGGGCTCGGTGCCGGGATCCCCCATTTCGCCGACCCCGAGTTGGGAATACTGGGCCAGGGGGGCACCTTGGGGAGTTGCTTCGGCATCGCCACCGGGGCGGCGTTCAGCGCCAAGTACCGGGGGACCGATCAGGTAGTGGTGTGCTTCTTCGGGGATGGGACCGCCAACCGGGGGGCCTTCCACGAATCGGTCAACGCCGCCGCGGCCTGGAAGCTGCCGGTGGTGTGGATATGTGAGAACAACGGATATGCGGTGTCGGTGCCGGTTGCGGAATCGACAGCAGGGCGGATAGTGGACCGGGCGGTGGGATACGGGATGCCCGGGGTCCGCATCGACGGTATGGACGTGACCGAGGTGTACCGGGCCACCTGCGAGGCGGTCGACCGGGCCAGGGCCGGAGAGGGCCCCACCCTGATTGAGGCCATGTGCCATCGCTTCCGGGGACACTACGAGGGAGACCCGCAGGTGTACCGCACCGAGGAGGAGACCGAGCGCCTGTCGGCCCTGGACCCCATAACAAACCTGGCTGCCCGCCTGGTGGCCGACGGCATCGCCACCGAGGAGCGCCTGGGGGAGCTGGAGGTCGGCGTCCAGGACACGATAGACCGGGCGGTGGAGGAAGCATCATCGGCGCCGATGCCCGGGCCCGAGCGAATCTATGAGGGACTATACGTATGAGCCAGGCGACGGCCACCCGGACCCTCACCTTCTCCCAGGCCATCCGGGAGGCGTTGGCGGAGGAGATGAAACGCGACGACCGGGTGTTCGTCTGGGGGGAGGACGTGGCGGTCTACGGGGGTATCTACGGGGCGACCGCCGGGTTGTTGGAGGAGTTCGGCCCCGAGCGGGTGATCGACACTCCCATCTCGGAGACGATGATCGTGGGAGCGGCGGTGGGCGCCGCCATCACCGGGCTGCGGCCGGTGGCGGAGTTGCAGTCGAGCGGGTACTTCGGTATCGCCATGGACGAGCTCTACCACAAGGTTGCGCGTTGGCGGTACATGCACGGAGGCGTTTTCACAGTCCCGCTGGTGATAAGACTTCCCGAGGGCGCCAAGGGGGCCGGCCCCGAGCACGACGTCAGCCCCGAGGCTCTGTTCCTCTCCGCGTCGGGAGCGTACGTGGTGATCCCGTCGGACCCGGCCGACGCTCTGGGGCTCATGAAATCCTCGATTCGGGACGACAACCCGGTGCTGTTCTTCGAGCATGCAGGCCTGTACGCCCACCGGGGAGAGGTCCCCTCGGGCGACCACCTGGTGCCGCTGGGCCAGGCCGCGGTGAAGCGGGAGGGAAGCGACGTCACGGTGATCGCCTGGTCGCGTATGGTGGGCGAGTCCCTGCGGGCCGCCGAGCAGTTGGAGGCGGAGGGAATAGACGTGGAGGTGGTCGATCCGCGGGGGCTTCGTCCTCTGGACCTCGACACCATCCTGGAGTCGGTGGCCAAGACCGGCCGGGTGGTGATCGCCCACGAGGCGCCCAAGACCGGCGGCGCCGGTGGAGAGGTGGCGGCCATCATCGCCGAAGAGGCGCTCGAGTACCTGGAGTCGCCGATCATCCGGGTGGCGTCCGCCGACGTCCCCATCCCCCAGAGCCGCTATCTCCAACAGTTCCTGATACCCACCGCCGCCTCGGTGACAGAAGCGGTGAGGAGGCTTGACTGACTCCCATGCACATCCTGCGACTCCCCGCACTGGGGGAAACCATGGAGATGGGCACCATCATCGCCTGGTTCAAGGCCGAGGGAGAGGAAGTGGCGGTGGGCGACGCCCTCTATGAGGTCGAGAACGAAAAGAGCGCCATCGTGGTGGAGGCCATGGGGGCAGGCCTCTTGGCCAGGATCGTCGCTCCCGTTTCCACCGAGG
>VXSV01000044.1:0-3854 GCA_009837815.1 Acidimicrobiia bacterium | reverse complement strand
CGGGCCATGCCCAAAGCCCGAGCGCTGGCCAAGAGCCTGGGGGTCGACCTGGCCGGCGTGCAGGGCACGGGCCGGGCCGGAATCATCACCCCCGACGACGTGGAGGCGGCCGCCGCCGAGGCGGGTCCCCCCGGTCCCCGGGTCCGGGAACGGCGTCCCCTGCGTGGATATCCCCGGGCGATGGCTGCCGCAATGGCCCGCAACTGGACGGAGATCCCCCACTTCTCCCAGACCATCCAGGTCAACGCCTCTCCTCTACGTGCCCTCCGGATAGCCCACCGGGCCGCCGGGCTGCAAATCTCTCTCAACGATCTCATGGTGGCTGCGGTGGCGCAGGCCTGCCGGGTTGTTCCGGAGGTGAACGCCGCCCTCTCCGGAAAGGCGGTGGTGATCTACGACGAGGTGAACGTGGCGGTGGGGGTGGCCACCGACCACGGGTTGGCTGCTCCGGTGATTCGGGGCGCCGATCAGCTGGGGATCGATGATCTGTCCCAAGAGATCCGCCGCCTCGCCGAGGCCGCTCGTCGAAGAAAGCTCACCTTTGGGGACGTGGGGGGCGCAACTATCACCACCTCCAACCTGGGGCCGGGAGGAGTGGACTTCGGAACCCCCATCATCAGCCTGAACACGGCTGCCACTATCTATTTCGGGACGGTGGAACGCCGCCCCTGGGTGGAGGACGACCGGGTGACGGTCCGCCCCACCTGCTATGTGTCGGGCGCTTTCGACCACCGGGTGGTGGACGGTGACACGGGCGCCCGTTTCTTGCGCGCCCTGGCCTCCATCATGGATCCCACCAGAGAGGAACAGTGACAGCGACCGACTCGGGGGAGAGCCCGCCGCCCGTCGCCGAGAACCTTCTGCGACGGGCCGCCCTGGGAGACATGGTCCGGAGGCAGGCGGCGCGGCAGGGGGACAAGGCGGCCATCATCGCCCGATCAGGTAGCGAAAACCGGCGGGTGATCACCTACCGGGACCTGGACAGCTTCTCCAACCGGGTGGCTCACGGGCTGGCCCGCCTGGAGGTGGGCCGGGGCGACCGGGTGGCGCTGATGAGCCACAACGAGCCGGAATCCGTCGGCATCTGCTACGGCATCCTGAAACAGGGCGCGGTGTTCACTTCCCTGAACCCCTCCTATACGCCGGCGGAAGCGGCGCGTCAGGTGGATCACTCCACTCCCCGGGTGGTGATCGCAGGCCCCGGAATGGCCGAGCGGGCGCGGGCAGGGGTGGCCGAAACCCGGAGCGGGCCCCGCCTGGTGGTGATGGATGGGACTCCGCAGCCGGGCGAGATCGGCTTCTCCGAGATGCTGGAGGGCGTGTCCGATGGGATGCCCGAGTCGGTGGTGGTGGACTGCGACCTGGCGATGGTGATGTACACGAGCGGCACCGAGAGCGTCCCCAAGGGGGTGATGATCACCCACCGGGCGATGATGATTTCCACCACCCCCTCCTGGTCGTACGAGAGGTACGTGGAAGCCGCGGACGTGTTCTTGCTTCTGGCGCCGCTGTACACCATGGCCGGCACGGGAGCGGTGATCAATCTGATTTCGATGGGGGCGACCCTGGTGATGATTCCCCGCAGCGAGCCCGGGGCGGTGCTGGAGGCCGTAGAGGCCGAGGGAGTGACCAACACCTCGCAGACTCCCACTTTCTACCACCGCATGATCCGCCACCCCGACTTCGGGTGGCGAGACCTTTCCTCCCTTCGCCAGGCGCACGTGTACGGCGGCCCTATTCCCTTCGGGGTGGTGTCGGAGTTGTCACAGCGCGCTCGGGGAGTGACCTGGGCCACCTATTGGGGCCAGTCCGAGCTAAGCCAACTGGGCGTGATCGGGTTCTTCGCAAACCCCTCGGAGGTTCCGGACGCCGACTCCCGATGGATCGGCAGGCCGACTCCTCATGTGGAGGTGCGAGTGGTGGACGAGAGCGGCGCCGACTCCGAGGTGGGCGAACTCTTGTGCCGCTCTCCGGGCGTGATGGAGGGCTACTACCGGAACCCCCGGGCCACCGACGCTGTGCTCCGGGACGGCTGGCTGCACACCGGCGACGTGGTCCGCCTCGATCCCCGAGGCAACCTGTTCTTCCACGACCGGTTGAAGGACATGATCAAGACCGGGGGGATGAACGTCTCGTCGGCCGAGGTCGAAGAGACCATCCGAATGCACCCCGGGGTGAGGGATGCGGCAGTGGTGGGTGTGCCTGACCCGGAGTGGACCGAGGTGGTGACGGCAGCAGTGGTGTCGGGGCCCGATGTAAGCCTCTCCGAGGCGGAGTTGATCGAGTTCTGCCGGACGCGCCTGGCCGGCTACAAGACGCCCAAGCGAGTAGAGTTCGTCTCTGATTTGCCGATCGACTTCCAGGGCAAGGTCCGCAAGCGCGAGCTGCGAGAAATGCTGGGAGATCCCGGCGTTCGAGCCCGCCAGGAGAGAACATGACCGAAGCCAAGCCCCTGCTGGAGGCCGAGGGCCTGCACAAGCACTTCGCCATGACGGGAGCGTTGGGGTTCGGCGGCCAGGGGGTGGTGAAGGCGGTGAACGGCATCGACCTGGGGCTGTGGGCCGGTGAGACGCTGGGAGTTGTGGGTGAGTCCGGCTGCGGAAAGACCACCCTGGCCCGGTTGTTGCTGCTCTTGGAGTCTCCCACCGCCGGCCGGATCTTCTTCCAGGGCCAGGAGGTGAGTATCGATTACCCGAGGGAGCAACTGGTCGACTACCGCCGCAACGTGCAGGTGGTGTTCCAGGATCCCTTCTCTTCGCTCTCCCCGCGAATGAGAATCCGCGACATCATCGCCGAGCCGATCCGGTCGGCAGGCGAGCAGAGCCGCAAGGAGGTGGACGATCGGGTGGGGGAGGTGATGAGCCAGGTGGGACTCGACTACGGGGCGCACGCCGACCTCTATCCCCACGAGTTCAGCGGCGGCCAGCGGCAGCGGATCGCCATCGCCCGCGCCCTGGCGCCCAACCCGAAGGTGGTGATCCTCGACGAGCCGGTCTCGGCCCTGGACGTCTCCATCCGAGCCCAGGTGATGAACCTGCTGGCCGACCTCCAGGAGCGTTTCGGCCTGGCCTACCTGCTCATCTCCCACGACCTGAGCGGAGTTGCCCACCTCTCCGACCGGGTGATGGTGATGTACCTGGGCAGGGTGATCGAGTTGGCCGGCGCCGAGTCACTGTTCTCCACCCCCGCCCATCCTTACACCGAGGCGCTCTTGTCGGCCGTTCCACCGGCCCATCCCGACATCGAGAGCCAGGAGATCATCCTGGAGGGAGAGGTCCCCAGCCCGATCGACCCTCCGGAAGGGTGTTCTTTCCACCCGCGCTGTCCCTATGTGATGGAACAGTGCTCCGACCTGGCTCCCGAGCATGGTGAGTTGGCGCCGGGTCACAGGGTCTCATGCCATCTCTATCCGGGATCGGGCACCCGGTCGTGGCGACAGGTAGCCGTGGGAAGCCGATAGGTCGATGGAGTTCGGGATCAGTATCCCCAATTTCAGGGGAGCCGCCCATGTCGGGACCTTTCGCAGGGTGGCCGAAGCGGCCGAGGAGGCGGGGTTGGACGATGTGTGGATAGGAGACCACATCGTGCTGGCCAGAACCATCACCTCTCCCCATCCCTACAGCGGACAGGGAGAGATGAGCGGCCCCCGGTCGTGGAGCGAAGCGGGCATCGGGGACATGGACGCCGACGATCCGGTGTACGAACCGCTTACGTTGCTGGGATTCCTCTCGGCGCTCACCCGGCGGATACGGCTGGCCCTGGGGACATTGGTGGTGCCCCTCCGGCACCCGGTGGTGGCGGCCAAGATGCTCTCCACCCTCGACGTGCTGTGCGGCGGGCGGTTGATCCTGGGG
>VXSV01000012.1:2371-6933 GCA_009837815.1 Acidimicrobiia bacterium | reverse complement strand
CATGACGCCCGACCAGCAGGGGTTGGTGCAAAAGCTCTGGGACTTCTGCGATGTGCTTCGCGATGATGGCCTCTCCTACGGCGACTACATCGAGCAACTCACCTACCTGCTCTTCCTCAAGATGGCCGATGAGCAGCGACGGCTTCTCGACAGTGAACCGGTGGTGCCTCAAGGCCTCGACTGGCCGTCGCTTTTGAGCCGATCGGGCGTATCCCTGGAGAGCCACTACAGCAACATTCTCTCTCAGCTCGGATCCCGCCCGGGCATGCTCGGCGTCGTCTTTCGCAAGGCTCGTAACCGGATCCAAAGTCCCGCCAAGCTCGAACAGCTCATCAAGGACCTCGTTGACGATCACGAATGGCTGAGTCTGGATGCGGATCTCAAGGGCGACGCCTACGAAGGCTTGATCGAAAAGACCGCCCAAGAGGGCGCACGAGGCGCGGGGCAGTATTTCACCCCGCGGGCATTGATCTCGGCCATCGTGGATGTGATGCGACCTGAGCCCCAGGAACGCATCTGCGACCCCGCCTGCGGGACCGGCGGGTTCTTTCTCGGCGCCTATGACTCGATCGTCAGCCGGTTCCCGTCCCTGGACCCCGACCAGCGTCAACACCTTCGCTCCGAGTCTTTTACGGGGTGGGAGATCGCCGACCTTCCGGCTCGGCTTTGTGCTATGAACCTGCTGCTCCACGGGTTGGGTAACCCCGATTCGGATTCGCCCATCACCGTGGACGATGCCCTGCGAGAGAGTTCCGGCGAACGCTTCGATATGGTGTTGACCAATCCTCCGTTCGGTAGCTCCGCATCAGACAGCTACGAGCGAGAGGATTTTTGGGCCAACACCCGCAACAAGCAACTGAACTTTGTCCAGCATGTGGTCAGCCTGCTCCGAGTGGGCGGCTCGGCCGCGGTAGTTGTTCCCGACAACGTGCTTTTCCAAGCAGGCGCCGGTGAAACCATCCGCAGCCGCCTGCTTCATGACTGCGACGTTCACACTTTGCTGAGACTTCCCACCGGCATCTTCTACGCCCAAGGGGTGAAGGCCAATGTCCTGTTTTTCCAACGCCGAGAAGGAGCAGAACAGGCCTGGACCCGCGAACTCTGGGTCTATGACCTCCGCACCAATAAACGCTTCACCCTGAAGCAGAACCCACTCACACGGGCCGACCTGGATGACTTCGTGGCCTGCTACAACCCCGATAACCGTCACCAGCGGGTTGAGTCCGAGCGCTTCAAACGCTACACCTACGAGGAGTTGCTAGCCCGGGACAAGGTAAGCCTCGACCTCACCTGGCTTCGTGACGAGAGCCTGCAGGACCTTGAGAACCTGTCCCATCCCAGCGTTATCGCTCAGGAGATGCTGGAGGAACTCCAATCCGCCCTTGCCGAGCTAACCGCCCTCACCGAGATGCTGCAAGACGACGGACGCGGCGAGGCCGCCGAGTAGAAGTGTCCCACCCTTCGAACATGCTGAAATGCATGCACCTGATGACTTGGGAGGTCCCACAGTGAGCAATCGATCCGCGATCGAATGGACCGAAACTACCTGGAACCCCATCACCGGGTGCGACCAGGTGTCTCCCGGTTGCGACAACTGCTACGCGCTCTCACTCTCCAAGCGCCTCAAGGCGATGGGTCAGAGCAAGTACCAGCACGACGGCGACCCCCGTACCAGTGGACCAGGCTTCCGGTTGACTCTGCATCCCGACGTGTTGAGCGAGCCCTACCGGTGGAAAGCGCCCAGGCTGGTGTTCGTCAACTCGATGAGCGACCTGTTCCATCCCGAGGTGCCCCGTGGCTTCATCCAGAGTGTCTTCGACGTGATGGCCGACACCCCTCGCCACACCTACCAGATTCTGACCAAGCGCTCCAAGAGACTGATGTCGCTTGGCAACGAGTTGGACTGGCCCGCCAACGTATGGATGGGAGTGAGCGTGGAAACCAGCCGGTACACCTTTCGCATCGAGCATCTCAGAGACGTGCCCGCTGCGATCCGCTTTGTCAGCGCCGAACCCCTCCTCGGCCCTCTTCCCGACTTGGATCTTTCCGGCATCCACTGGCTGATCGCCGGGGGCGAAAGCGGCCCCAGAGCTCGGCCGATGGATGAGGCATGGGCGCTTGACCTGAGAGACCAATGCGCGGAAGCCGATGTGGCTTTCTTCTTCAAACAGTGGGGAGGTCGGACCTCCAAGTCCGGCGGACGGGAACTTGATGGGGCCCTATACGACGCAATGCCGACCCTCAGAGCGGCAGGCTGAGGCAGGAAAGACGCCGTGCGTTTCTGGGGGTATTGGACAAAGGGAAAACTAGACATTCTCCAGCGGTATCTAGATGCCTTCACCACAGCTACCAAGAACAAGGCACCCAAGACCATCTACATCGATGCATTCGCCGGGGACCCTGAAAACCGAGATCGCCTGACGGGTGAACCAATTGAGGGCTCAGCCACATTAGCGCTATCGGTAACTGATCCTCCCTTCACTCATTTACGGTTCTTCGAAACTGCTGGCAAGGCTGAACGTCTCCAGACTTCCCTTCGGAAGAGCTTTCCCGATCGCGACATCAAGGTATTGGGCGGGGATTGCAACGAGCTCATCCCCCAAGAGCTTGACCGACTCAGGGCACTGGACTGGGCTCCGACCTTCGCTTTCATCGATCCGAACGGCATGGAGGCAGAATGGCAAACTCTTGAGGCTTTGGCGCATTTCAAGCATAGACGCCGATGGAAGGTTGAGATCTTCTTGCTGTTCTCGCCGCGAATGCTCGTCCGGTTGCTACCGGTTCAGGGCGGTGCAGTCTACCCAGCCCACACTGCAAAGATCGATCGCCTGTTCGGAACACAGGACTGGCGACAGATTTACGGGGCGCGACTTCAACAGCTCATCGAGCCCGGCCAGGCACTACAAGAGTACCTCAATTTGATGAGGTGGCGACTCGAGGAGATTCTCGGGTATGAGTGGACGCACCCCATTGAAATACGGAATGAGCGGGGCGACACCATCTATTACATGGTTTTTGCTACTGACCACCCCGTTGGAGATGAGATTATGAGGGACGTGTATGCCAAAGCTGCCGAAGAGTTTCCAAAGATGCGCGAGGAGGCACGCAGATTCCGCAAGCAACAGGAGGACAAGCAACACGGCGTTCAAAGTCTGTTTGGAGCGGAAGATCAAGAGCTGTGGGGTCCGATCCAACCCGGAGAGCGGTTCTACGAGCATGAACCCCCAACCGAGCCATGGTTCTTGGACCCCTCCGCCTGTTCCCCCCGATCTTTTCCAACTGAGTAGGGAGTGATGGCGATCATCGGATTTCCCCGGAGTCGATCACCGAAATTCCCCACCCTGGGCACCTTGGCTGCGGTTCACCACACCTGTACTCGGTAGGCAACTCTTGGATCAGAGGGAAGAGTCATTCAAGGATCCGAATCAGATGGCCAATTAGGGTCCTCTGGCTGGAGGCCACCTTGATTCTGGCTTCGGGAATGGAGAACCACCGGGCCCGGTCTATCTCGGGGAACTCTCGGGTTGTTCCCGAGCGGGGTGGCCATTCCATCGAGAACGTCCCGGGTTGCAGGGCTTCGGGGTCGAAGTCGGCCTCCACCGCCCAGATGTTCATGATCTGGTTGGGGGTTCTGACCTCGGGGAGTTGCAGCCACGGGTCCGGTGGCGCATTCCAACCCGTCTCCTCCTCGAATTCGCGTGTGGCCGTCTCCATATGAGTCTCGCCTTGGTGGCCTCTTCCCTTGAACACGGTCCAGGCGCCCTGGTCGCGCCCGGCCCAGAATGGGCCGCCGTAGTGGCCAAGCAGCACTTCCACGGCGCCCGAGGAGTTTCGCCGGTAGATCAATAGTCCGGCACTGGTCCGGGGAGCCATTTCGGTCCTCCCTGTTCTTCCGGTCCGCTCTCAGGCCGACAACGCCGCCAGGATCTCCGGAAAAGCGATCTCGGCAAGAGACTGCATCTCTTCGTCGCTCCGGTCCTGGATGGGATGGGGCGTGAACACTCTGCGGGGATGCAGGCCCAGGGCCTCTCCCTGGGCGTCGGCCGCCTGGGCGAACCGGTCCGACGCCACGAAGACTCCCGCCACACCGCGGTCTTCCAGATCAACGAGGTCGTGCACACTGCACGACGCGCACGAGCCTCAGTCGGCCAGTGCTTCGACCACCGCGGTGCACTCGGCTGCGATCTGCCGGCGCAAATCCAGGGGCGCCGGTTTGGAAAAGGTGGGCTTGCGGTAGTGCTTCACCGACACCCCCCTCTCGGAGAAGAGTTCCTCCAGCCTCTTGATGAAAACGTCGCCTCTCGGTTTGGAAATGTCCAGCAAGGCCACTGTCCCCTCTCCCAGGTCCGGAAGCCGGGGGCTGAGTTGTCGCTTCTGGACGGTTCGTTCGCTGGTCGGGTCCAACAATGCGGTCATGTGATCCCCCTTAGCTGTCGATGGCGACGGTGGTCATCTGCGAACTGGCTGCTCCACCGATCCAACCGGAGATTATCGCCGAGAACATCCCGGCGTCTCCTCCGGCGTGGACGAACCACAGGCCTTCGGCGGTGAATTTTGCGACT
>VXSV01000012.1:0-2271 GCA_009837815.1 Acidimicrobiia bacterium | reverse complement strand
GGTCACCGTGGAATCTTCGGGGGAGAATCCCCGCTCTACGGAAAGGGGCTTCCAGGGAGACCCTTCTTCGTCTTCGGGGAAACAGAAGGAGAGCTTTCCCGGGCTTCCCAGAGCGGCGCGGTCCACCCCTCCCGGTCGGGAGCCTCCCACATTCCTGACCACCAGGTTGAGGGCTCGTCCGATGGTCAGGTTGGCCCGGTTTCCCTGCCCCAGCGCATTGATGCCCGAATTCATCCCAATCCGGCGGCGGATCGGGCCGTTCACCACCACCACCGGGCCCGTGAAGTAAGTGGTGGCCGAGATGCCGTGGATGTTGAAGCGGCTGGTGGCCGCAGCCTTCACCGCGGCCAGCACCACCGGCAGGTACTCGGGCAGACAGCCGGCCATCACTGCGTTGATCGCCACCTTCTCGACAGTGCATTCGGCCAGGTCGGGTGGGAGCACGCACACCACCTCGCCCGGCGCCCGGGACGTGCCCTCCAGCATTCGGTCCACCCGCTCCTCGGTGGGCGGCGTCACCGGGAGGCCGTCCGTCCAGCCGCGGGCAAAAGCAGCTTCGATCGGGTCTTCGGCGCTTCCCAGGTCGACCCGTCGCGATGAGATTCTGTGAGGGGAGTGGCGTCGCATGAGACGCTGGTACACATCGGGCAGCATGGTGTCCGAGCCGCATCCCGGACGTTGCTCCGGGAGCCCTGCTCCAAGCCCCACGGCTCCGGTGACCCGCTCCCAGCCGCCTCTCAGCCAGCCGGCCTGCTGATCGGCCACCTCCCCGTCTGCGAGGCGGTAGATGGTGGGGGTGGTCTCGGTCTGCAGCTTCCAGGAGATGTCCAGCTCCCGGTCGTGCAGCACTTCGAAACCCGGCGGGAAGTCGGCCCGATCCTGGGATACCACGGTGAAGGTCCGGTCGCCTGCGGCGAGTTGGGCTAGGACAGGCACTACCAGGTGGCAGGTCTCGCAATCGTCCTTCACCACCGCCAGCAGTCCGTCCGTGACGGGAAGGGTTACCGACGTCTGGCTCATCAAGTTGACTTTAGGGGTGCAGGCGGCTGTAACGAGGAACGGACCTCAGCAGATTGCTCCCTCAACCCGGAGCAGGCGCCTCTTTCGCTCAGCACCTCCCAATCCGTAGTGGCCGATCCTGCCATCGGAGAGCACCACCCGATGACAGGGGATCACCAGGGGAACGGGATTGCGGGCCATGGTCTGTCCCACCGCCCTGGCAGCGCCGGGACGTCCGGTCCGGCCGGCAAGCCACCCGTAGGAGCGTGTCTCACCCCGGGGAATCCCCGCGGTTTGTTCCAGCACCAGTCGCTGGAAAGAGGTCACAGAACGAAAGTCAACCGGCAGAGCCCCGGGGGTGCCCTCCGCCAGTGCCCGGATGATCAGGTCCTCCCAGTCTCGGGGGGGACGCGCCTCCAGGAGAGGTCTTCGGAAGCGCTCCGCGAAGCGTTCTTCGAACCCCTTGGTGAACAGGTCTACGGCCGAGACGCCCAAGGGGTTGAAGGCCACCACCACCGATCCCAGCGGTGATTCGAACACCCCGAAGCCGTCGGAGAGTCCGGTCCCCAGCGCCACTCCGTCCGCCACTCCGCTCGGCGCTGGGACCGAGAGCCGTTCCAGAATCTGTTCCAGGGTCATTTTCTTTCCTCCTCTTTGGTCTCTTCCTCGATGACCGACCGCAATCGGGCCAGTCCCCGGCTGACGTCACTGCGGACGGTGTTCGCCGGCCTGCCGGTGACCTCCGACATCTCCCGGTAGGTAAGTCCCGCCACATGGCGCAAGATCACCGCCTGCCTCTGGGCGGGCGGCAGCCGCGTCCACCGCCTGCGCCAGGCTTCCGAGTCGGGAGGTTCCTCCGGAAGGTATCCGGCTTCCTCCAAACGCGCCGGAGTCGGTCGTCTGGATTGTGCGCGGATGTCGTTGCGCAACAGGTTGAGGGCGATCGTCCAGACCCAGCCTCGCAGCTGCATGGCTTGAATGCGTTCGGGAGGGTAGGTTCGCATGGCGCGGTACGCCCGGATGAAAGCCTCCTGGGTCAGGTCTTCGGCGCGATAGTGATCGCCGGTCAGTTGGCGCAGCCCGCTGAAAACGCCGTGTTGAAGGCTGGACACCAAGTCGGGGAAGGCCTCGTCCAGATCGGATGCCAGGGATCTGGCTAAATCGTCCATCTACTTAAAGAACACCTGCCGGGCCGTTTCCGTTGCACGCGTGGGCGGGCCACTCCTGGGGGGTGGGGAAAACGGCCGGTTTTGGAAGAGTTACGAAGCAACC
>VXSV01000149.1 GCA_009837815.1 Acidimicrobiia bacterium | reverse complement strand
CTTCCCGCCGGTCTTCCGGGAGGGGACGGGGAAGGCCGGCAGGTGGTTTGGTTTTGTGGGTGAAATAATAGACGGTATCGGGAGGTATGTCAACTGGGGGATTAGGAATTCAGTTCGAGCACCACCAGCAATCCCCCCAAGGTGAGGTTGTCTTCTATGTCCGTGATCGTCTCACAGACCGGCCCTATCAGCCTCGCCAGGCCCCCGGTCGCCACCACCGGCAGAGCCCCGAGCGTGTTTTCGGCGCAGATCCGCTTCACCAAGCCGTCCACCAGGCCGGCCCATCCGAACACCAGTCCGCTCTGAACGGCTTCGGTGGTGCTGCGCCCGGTGGCCCGGTTTGGCCTGGTCAGTTCCACCCTGCGGAGCGCCGAGGCCGCGGCGGCGAGAGCGTCTCCGGCCACCTGTACCCCGGGAGCTATGGCCCCGCCGCAGTAGGCGCCCGAAGCGTCGATCACATCTACGGTGGTGGCTGTTCCGAAGTCGACCACCAGTACGGGGGCTCCGTACAACTCCACCGCACCGATGGCGTTGGCCACCCGATCGGCGCCGACCTCCCGGGGGTTGTCGATGCGAATCTCCATACCGGTCCGGGTTCCGGGCCCTACCACCACCAGGGGCCCGCTCACCATCTCGGTAAGCACCGGGCGGATGGCGGGGACAGCGGTTGGCACCACGCTGGAAAGGGCCGCTCCCCCCAGCGGTTGGGGCACGCCCGAAAGCAGCCCGGAGAGGAGGATGCGGTACTCGTCGGTAGTGCGGGAATTCTCGGTGGAGATGCGCCATCGGTGTTCCAGAGATCGGCCGTGGTAGGCCCCGATCACCGTCTGGGTGTTGCCGATATCCACTGCTAGACGCATGCTCTTCACCGATACAGGAGACTAGGGCTTTCAAGAAGGATTCCCCGATCGACGGCCAGTTGGCCGCCGCCCGGGTCGAAGAAGACGTTGTCGATCAGCCTCACCTCTCCCACCGAGGCGGCCGCCGCCAGAAAGGAAGGGCGGTCGAGGGTGTCGAGCAAGGACGCGTCGTCCTGGTCGGCCAGCTCTACATATTCCCAGACCACGCCGTCTCTGTCTGCTGTCACTGCACGGCAAAGGGCTTCGGCCGAGCGCTCACCTCCTTCGGCGGCCGCCGCAGCGGCCCCGAGTCCCCGGCTTATGTCCAGGGCGGCTTCCCGTTCCCGTTCCGACATCAGGACGTTCCGGCTGGACAGCGCCAGCCCGTCGCTCTCCCGGATGGTCGGGCAGCCGACTATCTCGATGGGGAATCGAAGATCGCGCGCCACCCTGCGGATCATGGTCAGCTGCTGGGCGTCCTTGCGCCCGAAATAGGCCCTCTGTACTCCCAGACCGGCCAAAAGCTTCGTCACCACCAGGGCCACTCCCTCGAAGTGACCGGGGCGTCCCGGCCCCTCCATGGTCCGGATCACCCTCCCCGGTCGGATGGACGTGGACTCGGTGGACTCGTACATCTCTGAGGTGGGCGGAGCGAACAGGACGTCCACGCCCGCTTCGGCGGCCAACTGAGAGTCCCGCTCGAAACTCCGGGGATAGCGTTCGAAGTCGGAGGACACATTGAATTGTCGCGGATTGACATAGAGAGACATGATCACCGCCCTGCATTGCCGGCGAGCCTGCGAGATCAGGGACAGGTGACCCTCGTGGAGGAACCCCATAGTAGGCACCAACCCGATCGGCGCCGGCGCATCCTCGCCGTCGGACCGTTCGCACGCCTCGGTGGCGGCGGACCGCGCCTCGGAAAAGGTCGATACGACTCTCACGAGCCGGATCGGCCGGCCGGCCGGTCGCTGATCGTCTCGGAGGCCTCTCCTCCATGGCTGATCCGATGGGCGGCTGTCCTGACAAGCATCCGATACTGGTGGGCAAGCTCGGGAGAGACAGCCTCGGCGGCTTTCAGATGTCCCGCTATGGTGCCCCGGTCCCCGCGTACCATCGGGCCGGTGAGAGCCTGATCGGGTCCCATCTCGAAGCAGTTCTCCAGCACCCGGGTAGCCAGGCCCCTGGATTGGCAGAAAGAGACGCCGGCCGCCGCGAACAGGTCGGCCGCCACCCCCAGGGTGGTGGCAACCCCCAAGGCGACGGTGGCGGCCGCGGCGTGGTAGAGAGGCTTGAAACGGTCTTCCAGGCGGAAAGTGGACATTCCCAGGTTCTGGGCGAATGAACACAGCAGCGCGGCCGCCTTGTCTGATCGGGCGGTTACAGCCGCCGTCGACCCCGCCAGGGCAGCGGCGCCGCGTTGCGGCGAGGGGAGAGTTTGCAGGGGGTGAAGGCACCCGACCTCCAGGCCGGTTCGCTCCAGCGCATCCAGCCGGTCAATGGACGCGAATCCGGAGAGATGGGCCGCCACACCGGCCGCGGGGGGGTCGGCCGCCAGACGGAGGGCGGTCTCCTCGATGACATCGTCGGGTGTGCCCAAAATCAGCAGTTCACAGGGTGAGAGCGCGCCGACCTGCTTCACCCGGGTTGCCGCCAGCTCCGGAGGGATGACGCCGGAAGGGCCGGCAACCGTCTCAACCGAGTGTCCGGCCGCCATTGCGGCGATGGCCAATGCGCCACCGGCGCGACCTGGCCCGATCACCGCCAGACGGAGGCGGGTGTTCACTCTCCGGTGAGGTAATTCGGGACCAGCGAACGTCCCCGGGCGCCGATCGGGCGGCCCAGGATCTGTTCGATTATGGTTACTGCCCTGACCGGATCGGGGACCAGCCCGGTATCCACCAGGAAGCCGCTCATCAGTCCCCCGAGGTTTTCGTCGATTACGTCCCGGTGCACCAGAATCTTGGCGTCGGGATCCCTCAGCAGTTCGGACAGCTTGTCGTAAAGAGAGCGGCGTTGGGTCTCTTCCACATCGGAGCCGACGGGGACCCGGTGGGCCCCGAAACCGCACTCCCTGTAGACCTTGATGTTCTGGTTGTTGGCGAGAAGGCTGACCACATCGGTGATCCCGGCTTCTTTCTGGAGCCACAGGACCTCCTGTTGGCGTCGCACCTTGCGATGTGCGACTCCCTGTCCACCCAGGCGGTCGCTCACCGCCAGACGGGAGGTGATAATCCATCTGAAGCCTCGGGGTTTGAGAACGCCGGCCGGCATGATACGGGTTAGGAGGACCGGGGCTGGTCGTTTCGGCTGGCGGCGGCCACCCTCTCTCTTCCGGGATCGCCGGAGGTGATCCCCGGGGGTGGGTGGAGGCGCGTTTCAGGGGTGTCGGTCGCCTGCCACTTGGGTACGTCGTGGAACACCTCTTCGATGTCGTCTGCGTCAAGCGTCTCCTTTTCCAGGAGGGCCGCCACCATCCTGTCCAGGGCGGGGCGGTGGGCCGCCAGGATCTGGCGCGCTTCGGAATGGGCGACCCTGATCAGCTTGCGGACCTCGTCATCTATGTCGGCGGCCAGTTGGTCGGAGTAATCGGGTTGCCGGTTGTAGTCGCGGCCCAGGAATACCTCTCCTCCGGACCTCCCGTATTGCATCGGACCGAGTTGGTCGCTCATGCCGTATTCCATGACCATCCGGCGGGCTATGGTGGTGGCTTTCTCTATGTCGTCGGTCGAGCCGGTGGTGGGGTCGGCGTAGATGAGTTCCTCGGCGCTTCTTCCTCCCAGGAGCATGGCCAGTTTGTCGAGGAGTTCCGATCGCTTCACCAGGTATTTGTCCCTGGTGGGGAGCGCCAGGGTGTGACCCAGGGACCGACCGCGGGCGACGATCGTAACCTTGTGCACCGGGTCGGCCATGGGCAGAGCAAATCCCACCAGGGCGTGCCCGGTCTCATGGAAGGCGATCAGCCGCTTTTCATCGTCGGACATGATCCGGGCTTTGCGTTCAGGGCCGGCGATCACCCGGTCGATGGCCTCCTCCAACTCCCGCATCCCCACTTCTTCATGGTTGCGGCGGGCCGCAAGCAGCGCCGCTTCGTTGATCAGGTTGGCCAGGTCGGCGCCGGTGAAACCGGGAGTGCGCCGGGCCAGGACTTCGAGGTCTATTTCGGGGTTGAGCGGTTTGCCGCGGGAATGGACCTCCAGGATGGCCTGGCGCCCCTTGATATCGGGGGAGTCGATGACGATCTGGCGATCGAAGCGTCCGGGTCTGAGAAGAGCCGGATCGAGGATGTCGGGACGGTTGGTGGCGGCGATCACGATCACTCCGGTGTTGGTGTCGAAGCCGTCCAGTTCCACCAAGAGTTGGTTGAGGGTCTGTTCCCGCTCGTCGTGCCCTCCTCCCAGTCCGGCGCCTCGGTGGCGGCCCACCGCGTCGATCTCGTCTATGAAGATGATGGCGGGACTGTTCTGCTTTGCCTGTTCGAAGAGATCACGGACTCTGCTGGCGCCCACTCCGACGAACATCTCCACGAAGTCGGATCCGGAGATGGAAAAGAACGGCCGGCCGGCCTCTCCCGCCACTGCCTTGGCCAAGAGCGTCTTGCCTGTGCCCGGAGGACCGAACAGCAGGACGCCTTTGGGTATCTTGGCGCCCATAGCCCGGAACTTGTCGGCGTCGGCCAAAAAGTCCCTTATCTCGCCCAACTCCTCTATCGCTTCCTCCAAGCCGGCCACATCCTCGAAGGTGACGTCGGGATTGTCCTTCTTCACCATCTTGGCTCGGGTCTTTCCGAACTGCATTATCCGGTTGCCAGATCTTTGCATCTGCATGAAGATGAAGACCATGAATCCGATGAGGAGCAGCCAGGGCAGCATTCCCACCAGCACGCTCCAGGGTCCTGGGGGTTCATGGTCTGTGTCGTATTGCACCCCTCGGTTGTCGAGCATCTCGGCGAGTTGGCCCTCATAACCCTCGGGGTACTTGGCCGCGAAGTCGTACTGTCCCGGTGGAAGGGTGGAGCCGACGTAGCGTCCTCTCGCTTCCAACGAGCGAGTGAGAATCAACACCGACTCGACCTGAGACGCCTCGACGGCGGCCAGGAAGTCCCCGGTGGTTATTTCCCGGGCGGGTTCCTCGTCGTTCCCGAAATTCTGGAAAACCAGAGCCATCGTGAGGATCAATAGACCGTAGATGAGCAGGATGCGGAGGCTGCGACGCAATTTATTACTTCTTTGAAGAGGTGTTGGTGGGGCGGGAGGCCTTACCGGTTAGGCATCATGGTAGGCAAGTCCTGGGGCCTACCTGATTTAATGTTATCCGGGCCTGGGACATAGCTGCCTACGACTGGGACAAGATGCCCACATACGGCAGGTTCCGGTACTTGCCGTCGTAGTCCAGCCCGTAGCCCACCACGAACTCCGGGCCGATCCGAAAGCCCACGTACTTGACGTCGACCGGTACCCGTTGGATGCCCTCCTTGAAGAGAAGGGCGGCGATCTCTAGGGAGGCGGGTCCCCTTACCCGAAGGCTCTTCATCAGGTAGTTGAGAGTCAGTCCCGAGTCGACTATATCCTCACAGATCAAGACGTGGCGTCCGGCGATCTCCTGCTCGAGGTCCTTCAGAACCCGCACCACTCCAGACGTCTTGGTGGCGGCGCCGTAGGAGGAGACCGCCATGTAGTCGAATTGGGTGGGGAGTCCGATCTGGCGGGCCAGGTCGGCCATCACCATGAAAGTGCCCTTCAAGACCCCCACGATCAACAGATCCCGGCCCTGGTAGTCGGCGGTTATCCGTTTGCCCATCTCCTCTAATCGGACGGCGATTTGCTCACCGGAGATGAAGGGACTAATCGAATCCATCGATACCTAACCCCCCACCTTAGCCGCCTCCGGCAAATAGCAACCGGTCGCCGGAGCGGATCACGGTGATTCCACCTTCGAGTTCGGTACGCCGAGTCTTTTTCCGGGCCACCTCCAGCACCCGATGCACTTCGGCCTCGGCGCCGGCGTGGGGACCCCGCACCCGCCGCAGCGCTCGCCGCACCACCCGCGAGGAGATGGCCGGCGGGAGTTCGATCAGGCCCGCGCAGGATAGTTCCACCGCCCCGTCGGCGGTTGTCCGGATGGGCGTGCGGGCG
Organism: Acidimicrobiia bacterium; assembly: GCA_009837815.1. Classification (GTDB taxonomy): domain Bacteria; phylum Actinomycetota; class Acidimicrobiia; order Spongiisociales; family ZC4RG35; genus Bin76. The sequence goes on along the minus strand of VXSV01000149.1, from coordinate 1,046 downwards.
GCGAGCGACTCCAGTTGGGATAGGTCGACGCCGGCGAGAGAGGACATCCTTACCAGTCCTTCGCGAAGCCGCGGCTGGTATTCGGCCTCAAGTTGGGGCATCAGACGACGCCTGATGCGGTTGCGGAGGTAGCGGGGATCGTCGTTTTGGGGGTCGTCTTCCCAAGGAAGACCGCTCAGGGTGGCCAACTCACGGGTTTCTGAACGCCATACCGCCAGGAGGGGACGATGGAACCGACCCCGGCGCGGGGGGATACCCGCTATCCCGTCCAGGCCCGCTCCGCGCAGCAGGTTGTGCAGCACCGTCTCGGCCTGATCGTCGGCGGTGTGGGCGGTGATGACCACCTCATCGGGTCTCGAGTGGCCGTCCAGCGCCCGATAGCGGGCGGTGCGCATGGCGTCCTCGCTTTCGGCGCCCGGGTGGATCGAGATTTCCTCCAGGTCCATTCCCAACTTTGTGGAGATGCTCCGGGCGGCCTCCGCCATTATGGAGGAGTGGGGAAGAGAGTGGTTGACGTGGACGGCTCTCACCACTCGTTCTTCCCGGGCCAGAAGCCAGGCGGCCGCGGCCGAGTCGGCGCCCCCCGACAGGGCGATCACCAACGGTCCGGGGTGAAACTCGACCCGCTTGGCGATATCGGTGAACAGTTGGGCAAGGCGCCGAGGGTCGGAGGCCGGGGTGGTGTGATTGTCAACCGCCGGTGGATGCGCGGGTGTGGTCAACTAACCGACTTGTACCGGGAACGCACCACTCTGGTGAAGTAGAGCACCACCGTGAGGACACAGATGATCAGGGCAAGCGCCAGACAGGTGGGGACCAGGTAGCGGTAGGTCCAATCGGCGACCGTCTCGGCGGGGGCGGACTCTTCCACCACGACTCCCGGGACGATCTCTGCGGGTTCTGCCTGTTCTCCTCCTCCGGCTTTGTTGGTTTCCTCCTGCGCCAGAGCCGGCGATGCGAATCCCACGGTCAGAATTGCGACCAAAGCCAGGGCCGTCCACCTATGCCGACTCATGGACACCATAGACTACCCCCGCTCATTGGGG